>NZ_JBHYVE010000001.1:476957-648257 GCF_042750035.1 Streptomyces sp. NPDC059452 | reverse complement strand
CCACCGAGCCGCCGAACGCCGCCGTGGCCAGCGCCAGCAGCAGGGCGAGCAGCGGAAGCGCCCCGCTGCCCTGGGCACGGCCCGCACGGGCCAGCGAGAGGAAGCCGATCGCCCCGCGCAGCCGCGCCATGGGGCGCGCGGCGAGCCGCAGGGGCAGCGGGTAGAGACGTACCAGGACGAGCGCCGCGATCAGCGCGACCAGCACGGGCGCGGCGCTGACCAGCAGGTCGGTGCCGCCCTCGGCCGACGTACCGCGCCGGAGCAGCGCCGTCACGGCGCCGACCGCCAGGACGAGCAGGGTCAGTTCGAGGACGGTACGCCGACGGGACGGGCGGGCGCTCACCATGTCCTCGCGCGCGCCGTGCAGCGTGGGCCGGATGTGCTGGAGCGTCGTGCGCAGGGGGATGGCGACGCAGACGAGGACCCCGACGCCCGCCGCCGCCAGCGCTCCCGGCCACCACCGGCCCTCGCTCACGGCGAGTACCGCGAGCAGCAGCCCGAGCGCGGCCGCCGGAAGTACGGTCACCGCGGTCTCCGCGAGCAGCCGCCCGCCGATGCCCCGCAGGGAGCCGCCCCGCGAGCGCAGCAGAGCCAGCTCGCCGCGGCGGCGGGCGCCGGTGAGGGCGCCCGTCATCAGCAGGACGACGGCGGCCACGGCGCCGATCCCGATTCCGGCGACCGCGATCACGGGGCTGATCGCCTCGCGCATCCGGGCGTTGCCCTCCACGACATCGTCGAGTCCGGTGGAGACCACGGCGGTGCCCCCGGCGACCTCCCGCACTTCGAGCAGCCTGGGGCCGCTCTCCAGGGAGGCGATGACGGACCGCAGCCGGGCACCGTCCGGTCCGGTCAGTGGTGCCGGGTCGGGCGGGATACGCCAGTAGAGGGCGGGCTCGGCGGCCGTGCCCAGGAGCACCGGGCCGGCGTCCTCGGCCAGCAGCACCGAGCCGACCCAGTAGTGCTGGGGGACGGGCTTCGTGGGGTCCGGGACGAGGGAGGGGGAGCGCAGCAGCGGATCGGCGGACCAGTAGCTGCCCTGCGGGTCGCGCGGGGCGACGATGCCGGTGATCCGTACGGTGATGTGCTCGTTGTCCGCGGTGGGCAACGCGATGGTCGCGCCGACCTTCACCTTCAGCTCGTGCGCCGTCTCCTCGGTGACCACGCCCTCCACCTCACGGGAGTCCGCCGTCACCGCGCCCGGCGCCGTCGGCCAGGCCCCGGAGCTGAGCGTGGCGTGCTTCTTCAGCCCCGTCTGCGCCGCGTAGGTGAGCTGCGGCGGAAGCGCCTCGGGCCGCGGCAGCCAGGGTTCGGCCGCCACGATCGCCTTCGTGGAGCGCACTCCGTACGCGACGGACGACGCGTCGGCGCGCAGCGGTGCGGGCAGCGCCTTCAGCAGCTTGCCGCCGACGCGTTCCAGCTCGTGGGCGCGCATCTGGGCCTCCCGCTGGTCCTGCGGCAGGTCGAGACCGGGCTGCGGGGCGGCGACCTCCACGACGCTGCGGCTCGCGTCCGCCGTCCGGATGTCGTGGCGCAGCCCCCTCGTCTCGTACGCGTCCACCGCACGCGGGAACGCGGCGGCGAGGAACGCCGTCACCAGCACCAGCACCGCGAGGGCCGCCGCCGCACCGGGCGCGGTGCGCAGCCGGGTACGTATCCACGGGGCGTTGGCCGCCCGATTGCCGTCACTCATGTCAGTGCTCCCCCTGGTGGCGCAGCGTCACGGCCGGGTCGCCGCGGCGGAGGGCGATCGTCGCGACGATCACGAGCGGCAGGGCGGCGACCCCGGCCAGCAGGACCGCGACCTGCCCCACCGGCAGCTCCACCAGCACCGGCGGAACGGGCCGCTCCGCCTGCCCGGTCAGCACGATGAGCGGGACGACGGCCCGGGTCAGCACCGTGCCGAGGGCCGCCCCGATCAGCAGGGCGAGGGCGATCAGCACGCCTTGTTCGGCGGCGATCATCCGGGCCAGCTTGCGGCGCGGTGCGCCGAGCGCCCGCAGGACGCCGAGCTCCGCCGACCGTTCGCGCCGGGACCCGGAGGCGCTGACCGCGAAGCCGACGGCGGCCAGCGCGGCGGCGACCACGGCGACGGCCGGGAGCGCGGACTGCGGTCCCGCCCCCAGCGGGTCGTCGACCAGCCGCTGGGCGGCCTCCTCGCGGACCAGGACCTGGGCCGGGTCGATGTCCGGCAGGGCGCGCAGGGCCGAGGCCACCTTCGCGGCGTCGCCGGGGGCGGTGCTCAGCCACCATTCGGTCACCTCGACGGAGGCGCCGGGCCGCTCGGCGAGGAGATCGGTCACGGCCTTGAGGTCGAGCAGCAGCCCACCGCCGCCCGCCGACGCGTCCGACGGGTTGCTGAGCTCCCCGGTGCCGGTGGTCGGCAACTGCCGCACCGCCTTCACCAGGGTCACCCGGACCGTGTTCCCGGCCACGGTGAGGTCGACCTTGTCACCCAGCTTCGCGCCCGTGCTCTCCAGGTACGCGTCCGTCGCCACCGCCTTCAACGGCGCGGCCCGCGGCCTCTCCGCCCCGACCCGCAGGGTGGTGGTCGAGTCCCCGGGGAAATCTTCGTTCCACCCCTCGTTCTCGTACGTGAAGACCGGGGCGCCCAGCGTTCCGCCCGGCACCGGAGGCTTCCCCGTCCGCCCCTTGCCGTCCCCGCTGGTCTTCACCACGGCCTGCCAGCGCAGGCCGCCGGAGGGCTCCACCGCACGTTCGTCGCCCGCCGCGGTGACCACCCGGATACCGCTCACCGCGACCCGGCGCTGCTCGGTGCGGAACTGCGGCGGTGCGCCGTCCACCTCGAAGCCGGTAACGGACAGGCCCGCCGCCGACACCGGGATCGATACCGGCAGTGTGCGGCCGTCGACGGGCACGGGGCCGGTCACGACCCGGTGGTGGAGGCCGAACCGGTCCTCCAGGAGCACGGTGAACACCGGCGGCTGGTCCTTCATCCAGAGGTCGGCGTCGATGTCGGTGGGCCTCGGCGGCGGGTCCGTGGTGATCCGCAGGTCCAGCTTCAGCAGGGTGCTGTCCTCGGGCAGGAGGAGACCGGTGCGGGGGCCGGGCTTCGGGGCTATCGCCTCGAACATCTCGCGGCCGGTCCCGTCGGTGAGGTCGGGGCGGATCAGCATCCGCTCGTCCGCGTGCGCGGTGTCCAGGACGACGACCTCGGCCTTGCGCCCGCCGGAGACCTCCACCTCGGTCCGGTAGGCCGGGGCCGCTTCACGTACGCCCTCCAGCGCACGGTAGGCACCGGCTGTGGCCGGGCTGCTTCCGTGGGTGCCCACGAGCCGGACCGATGCGCCGGAGCCGAAGTCGGCCTGGTCGGCCTGCGAGCGGTTCCAGGAGGCGCCCTGCCCGATCGCCAGCATGCCCATCGCGACCGACAGGACCAGCAGCAGCACCGGTCCCGCGCCGCGCAGGGGGCGTCGGCTGAACTGCCAGCCCGCCAGCGCGACGGGCAGCCCGCGGCCCCTGGCCGCCCACCGTTCGGCGAGCTTCGCGGCGGGCGGCAGCAGACGGAGCGTGAGGACCGTTCCGGCGAGCAGGGCCAGCGCCGGGGCGACGACCAGCAGGGGGTCGATCCCGAGGTTGCCGTCCTGGTCGCCGCTGAGCGCCCCGCTGCCGGACTTCGTGGTCTGCCGGTCGAGCTGCCAGTACGCCACCGCCGCGATCAGCAGCAGCCCGAGGTCGGCGCCCGCCCGTACCGGCCCCGGCAGGGAAGCCGCCCGGGCCTTGCGGCCGCCCGCCCCGCCCGCCCCGGCCGTCAGCGACGGCGCCACCACGGCCAGGGCGCAGGCCAGCGCGACGGCGGCGGAGACCAGCCACACGGTGCCGGTCGTGGCCCCGCCGATCTCCAGCCCGATCCGGGAGAGGGTGCTGTGCTCGGCCAGCAGCCCGGTCAGCGGCCCCGCGAGCAGGGGGGCGATCACGGCGGCGGGCACGGCGAGCAGCAGCGCCTCGACGGCCGCCAGCGAGGTGATCCGGCCCCGGGAACCGCCCCGGGCCCGCAGCAGTTCGCGTTCCCCGTCGCGCTCGCTGTTCAGCAGCCGGGCCACGAGCAGCAGCGCGTACGCCGCGAGCAGCACCAGCTGTACCGCGACGATCATCAGCGTGGAGCGGGAGACCAGCAGCGCCCGGTCGAGCTGGTCGAGCACGGTGGGCAGCGACGTCCGCGCGGTGAGCCCGGACGCGAACACGGGCGCGGCGGCCAGGGCCTTGGGGGCCTCGGAGGAGGCCCGGTGCAGGTCCGCCATGGAACCGGTGGTCAGCGTGGAGAAGTCGGCGGTGGCCAGCCAGGCGGTGTCCCCCTTGCCGAGGGCGCCGGAGGTGAGGACCGCGGGGTCGGTGAGCAGGGGACCGTACGTCGTGAAGGCGAGCTTGCGCACCCCGCGCCCGCCCAGCGGGTCGAGCTGCCAGTACGGGTCGGACCGGTCGGCGGCCTCGTAGACGCCGGTGATCAGGACCTTCTGCGGCTTGCCGCGCAGCCGGTCGGTGACGGTGAGCCGGGCGCCCGGCTTCAGCTTCAGCGTCTCGGCGGCGACGGTGGGCAGGGCCACCTGGACCGGCCCGGTGCCCCCGGCGGCGGGCGCCTTGCCCTCGGTGATCCGGATCCGGCCGGGGTCCAGGGCGGCGAAGTGGGTGAGGTCCGGCTCGCCGCGCCGGGCGGCCGGGTCCTGGAGGCTGCGCGGCAGCGCGTACGAGGGGGAGCTCTCCAGCTTCCCCACCGTCACGGGCAGCCCGTCGAAGGCGTCGCGGGCGGCCTTGCGGACGGTGTCATCGGCCTCCGCGCGCTGTTCGTGGTCGACCGAGGCGGAGACGGAGAGGGCCGCGGAGGCGGCCGACCCGTGGGTGAGCGAGTGGCGCAGGGCCGCGTCGCCCACGGAACCGGAGAACGAGGTGAGCGCGGCCAGCACGGAAGTGGTCAGCAGGACGGCGAGGACGGCTGCGGACAGCAGAAGGCGATGAGCCCTCACCCGCAGAAGGACAAAAACCGTCACCTGATCCCCCACCCCGTGAACACCGCATACACACGCCCCCCGACGTAACGGTGATGCTTTCAGAGGCGACAGGGTTCTGGTAACCGCTTACCGGTACACCTTGATCCGATCGTGATCGTTATCCGGAGGAGGAACATCGAATTGCGGAGGCATTCCGGAGATATTTCGGTGGCATCCCTGAGGAATTCGGAGGTATTCAGGGGTATTACGGTCGGAAGTGATCAGTCGGCGGTGTTGACCATCGAGGCGGCGGCGTACGTGAGGTAGTCCCACAGCTGCCGCTCGTGCTCGGGCGCCAGCTCCAGCTCGTCCACCGCGACCCGCATATGGGCCAGCCAGGCGTCATGGGCCGCCCGGTCCACCCGGAACGGGGCGTGCCGCATCCGCAGCCTCGGGTGGCCCCGGTGGTCGCTGTAGGTGCGCGGGCCGCCCCAGTACTGCATCAGGAACAGGGCGAAGCGCTCCTCGGCCGGGCCCAGGTCCTCCTCCGGGTACATCGGCCGCAGCAGCTCGTCGCCCGCGACCCCCTCGTAGAAGCGGCGGACCAGGCGCCGGAAGGTCTCCTCGCCGCCGACCTGCTCGTAGAAGGTCTGCTCCTGAAGCGTGTCGCGCGGAATCTCTGTCACCCGTCCATGGTCGCAGACGCACCGGCGGAGGTCAGGGGTCCTAGGACCAATGGCCCGGACCGCGGCGGCGACGACTCGCCTCCGCCGTCCCGCCGCAGGAGAGTGGAGGCATGGGTGCACACCCGGAAAGCTCCGACCGTCCCTACGACCCCGAGGCCGATCCCGGGGTCGATCCGGGGGCCTCCTCCTCCGAGGCCGGTCCCGAGGCCGGTCCCGGGGCCGGTCCCGAGGCCGATCCCGGGGCCTCCGCCGAAGCCGACCCCGAGGCCGACGAGGCGCGACAGGCGCTGGTGCGGGGCATCGTCGCGCAGGGCGGGCTGACCGACCCCGCCTGGCGTGCGGCCTTCGAAGAGGTGGAGCGCCATGTGTTCGTGCCGTACTACTACGTGCACGGCATCCGGGGCTACGAGCGCCTCTGGGGCGAGGACCCCGATCCCGTACGGCGCCGACGCTGGCTGCGCGGGGTGTACGGGGACGAGGCGCTGGCCACCCGGATGCGGGACGGCGAACTCATCTCGTCCTCCAGCCAGCCCTCGCTGATGGCCCTGATGCTGGAGGCCCTGGACGTACGGGACGGGCAGAGCGTCCTGGAGATCGGCACCGGCCCCGGCTACAACGCGGCGCTGCTCTCCCACCGGCTCGGCGACGCGGCGGTGACCAGCGTCGATCTGGACCCGGAGATCACGGAGTCGGCCCGCGCCCATCTTGCCGCCGCCGGGTACCGCCCGACGGTCGTCACCGCCGACGGGGCCCGGGGCTGCCCGCAGCAAGCCCCGTACGACCGGATCATCGCGACCTGCACGCTGCCCTCCGTACCGCCCGCCTGGCCGGAGCAGTGCTCCCCGGGGGCGCTCATCCTGGCCCCCGTCGCGACCGGACTCGTCCTGCTGGAGGTGGGCGCGACGGCGCACGGCCCGCGCGCCGAGGGGCACTTCCTGCACACCCCGGCGTACTTCGTGCCCCTGCGCGGGGCCTCACCGCTGACCGAACCGGCCGCGCGCCCCGGCGGAGTGCCGAGGCGCGCGATCGGGGACGAGCTCTTCCGGTTCCTGCTGACCCTGACGGCGGGCAGCCTCGACCCGCACGAGGCCCTCTCCCTCTGGGAGCGCGAGGAGCGCCCGCAGCGGGAGAGGTACGGCGTCACGGTCGCGGACGGCGGGCAGTGGGCCTGGCTGGACGACCCGCGGGGGCCGTACACCTGGCCCCTGGGAGGCTGATCTCCGGCTCGTCGAGGACGGGTCTCAGTCCCGGCGGATCGTGATCGTCGTCCACGCCCCGACGTGCACCTGGTCGCCGTCCTGGAGGGGGACGGGGACGTACGGCTGGATCGGGTCCTCGGCGCCGTTGAGCGTGGTGCCGTTGGTGGACTTCTGGTCGACCACCGCCCAGCCGCCGTCCGGCTGCTGGACCAGCACCGCGTGCTGGTGGGAGACGCCCGGGTCCTCCGGCGGCACCGACAGGTCGATGTCGGGGGACTCGCCCGTGCTGTGCCGGCGGCGGCCGATGGTGACCTGGCTCCCGGTGAGCGGCAGGCGCTGCTCGGGGGAGTACGCGGGCAGGTTCAGCCCGGTCGCCTCGGGGCCGCTGCGCTGCATCATCGCCAGGAAGTACTCACGGTCCGGCGCGATGACGGCGGTCCAGGACACAGCCTGCTGCGGCTGGCCCTGACCGGGGCCTTGGCCGGGGCCTTGGCCGTGCTGCGGGCCGCCCTGGCCGAAGCCCTGGTCCTGGCCGCCCTGCTGGTAGCCCTGGTCCTGGCCGTACCCCTGGCTCTGGTCGGGGTGCCCGCCCGGGCCGCCCTGCTGCCGGCTCGGGTACGGGTCCTGCTGCTGGAACGCCTGGGGCGGCTGCGGCGCCTGTGCCTGGGAGGGCGGCGGCAGCATCCAGTCGTCGCCGCCACCGCCACCGTGCGGGGACTGCTGCTGCGGCGGGGCCGACTGCTGCCGGGACGGCGGGAAGGGCGAGGACTGCTGCGGCTCGAACGGCGAGGGGGCCGACTGCTGCTGGTGCGGGGGAGGCCCCTGCTGGAAGACGGGCGGGGGCGGCGGGCCGCCCTGCTGCTGGTTCTGCTGGTTCTGCTGGAACGCGGGCGGCGGGCCGCCGGGGCCGCCCTGGCCGCCGCGCTCGTCCTGGCCGCCGTGCCCGTTCTGCTCCGGGGCGAGCGGTTCGGCGGGACGGTTGACCTGCGAGGGGCGCGAGGCCTGGAACTCGAACGGGTCGTGCTGCGGGGACGCGCCGCCGGGACCGCCCTGACCGCCTTGGCCCTGCTGGTTCCCGGGACCGCCCTGGGACAGGAAGCCGGGCGGCAGGTTGAGACCGGGCGGCGGGCCACCAGGGCCTCCGGAGCCGCCGGGGCCTCCGGAGCCGCCGGGCGTCCCGTGCTGCGGGGCCAGCGGCGTGTACGAGGTCGCCGTGTTGGTGAGGAAGTTCCAGCGGCACTCCTCGCAGTACGGCGCCATCGCCTCGCGGGGCGTGCGGCACTGCGGGCAGAGCTCGGCCTGCATCGTCGGCGGACCGCCGTCGCCGCCGGCGGGCGGCGGGTAGCCGTAGCCGGGCGCGGGGGGCGGAGGAGGCGGCGGGGGCACGGCGCCCGCGGGGGCGCCCGTTCCGGTCATGCGGTGTCCGCAGACCTCGCACCAGTCCTCGGAACCCGACTGGTGTCCGTTCGGGCAGGTCGGCATGTCGGCGCTTCCCCCTCTCCTCGTCCGGCCCCGGGGGCCGTCATGCTGTCGATCGATCGTGACCGTTTGGCCACCGATGCTGCTACTTCTTGACGCGAACGGTCTTGGTCGAGCGCGTTTCGAGGGTCATCTCGTCCGCTTCCGCGACCTTCGCCTTCAGTCGCACAGTACCTGTCGCCGCATCGACGACGTCGACCACCTTCGAAAGCAGTTTCGCAGTGTCCTGGTTCCCGGACGCCGAGGCCAGTTGCACCGCACGGCCCAGCTTCGCCGTCGCCCCGTCGAAGTCGCCCGACTTGCGGGCGTCCAGCCCCTGCTGGATGACCTGGGCCAGCTCCGCCTGCCCCGTGTAGTGCGCGACCTGCGGGTTGATCGAGGTCGACGCCACCATGTCGTCCGTCCACACCGCCCGGACGAGCCCCTGCGAGAGGACCTGCGGAGCGGCCGCGCCCGAGGGGTCGGGCAGGATCAGCGAGACCCGGGCCGCCAGCATCTCCTGGCCGATCCCGGCCTCGGGGACCCGGACGCACACGTGGTAGTCGCGGGACTCGTCGCCCCAGGAACCGGTCGGGTAGTCCCCGGCGCGCGGGCCCGCCTCGGTGCGGCGGCCGGTCAGGTCCTCGACCGTGGGCGCCACCTGTTTCACGAACCGGATCTCCACCCCGACGGGCGTCCAGAGCCGCAGCGCCACATCCGCGACCTCCTTGCCCATCGCGTTCTCCATCATCCGCGTGAAGTCGGCGGCCAGATGCGAGGGGTCGGCGACGATGTCGGCGGTGCCGAGCAGCGCGGAGGCGATGGAGGTGACCTCCTTCACCTCCCAGTCGGTGCCCACGCCCCGGGCGTCACAGGTGAACCGCCCCGCGCAGGAGTCCAGCGCGGCCCGCAGGTCCTCGGGCGCCTCGTGCTCGTTGCGGCCGTCGGTCAGCAGGATGCCGTGGCGGATGTCGACATCGGCGGCGGCCAGCAGCCGGTCGGCCAGCCGCAGCCAGGTGCCGATCGCGGTGCCACCGCCCGCGCTCAGCTTCCGCAGGGCCTCCTTCGCCCGGGCCTTCGTCAGCGCGTCGGCGACCGCGAGCTGCCCGTTGCCCGGGTAGACCTCCTTGGCCACATGCGTCCCCGCGACCACCGAGAACCGGGTGCCCTCGCGCAGGGTGTCGATGGCCGCCGCCGTCGCGTCGCGCGCGTTGCGCATCTTCGTGGGCGGGTAGTCCATCGAACCGGAACAGTCGACCATCAGCACCACCGCGGCGTTCGCCGCCTGCCCCGGCCCGTACCCGGAGGAGGCCGCCGCACCGGCCAGCGGGATACCGCCGGTGGTGCCGCCGCCCGTCGAGGTGACGGTGACGATCGCGTTGACCTCGCGGCCGCCCTCGGGCAGGAACGCGTTCTGGTACACCTCGACGGAGAACTGCGGCACGTTCGACTTGGAGAAATTGGCCATCGGATCGGCTCCTCGAAGCTCCACACGGACAGGGGGCAGTGACCCGGACAGAGAAGGTGACGCGGCTCGGTGCGCGGCGGCTCACACCGTCTCGCTTGCCGATCCTGCCCCTTGCGGCTCCACGGCGAACGGCAGCAGAGCCACTGTTACGTTGTCGTGGCCCCCGCCGTCGAGCGCGTGGCCGACGAGCACCTGGGCACCGTGCAGCGGGCGCCGGTGAGCCTCCGGAGGCACGGCGGCGGCCATCTCCTCGGCGGATTCCGCGTAGTTCCACAGGCCGTCCGTGCAGACCACCACCAGACCGGGGCGGTCCGGCTTGAACGAGGCGGTGTGCGGCTCCAGTTCGTAGGAGTCGGCGCCGAGCCAGCCGGTGATGGCGTGGGCGCGCTCGTCCGCGTACGCCTCCGTCTCGTTCATCAGGCCCGCCGCCACCATCTGCGCGGCCCAGGAGTCGTCCTCGGTGAGCCGGGCGGGCGGGCCCGAACGGTCGTCCGGCACCCAGTAGACCCGGCTGTCGCCGACCCAGCCGACGACCAGCAGACCGCCCGCCATGATCGCGCCGACCAGGGTGCAGGCCGGGGCGTTCTGATGGCGGTGCGCCTCGGGCCCGGCGGCCCCCGGCTGGACCTGGGCCAGGGCGTTGACGGCCTCGGACGCGGCGACGATCGCCTCGTGCATGGCCTGTTGCGGGTGTGTGCCGCGCGGCAGGGACTCCAGCAGCGCCTCGTTGGCGGCGACCGCGGCGGCGGCCGACGCCTCGTCGGGCCGGCTCGCGGAGGAGACGCCGTCGCAGACGATCGCGACGACGGCGGGCGAACCGTCCGGCAGCGCGGTCGAGGAGACCGCGAAGGAGTCCTCGTTACGGTGGTGGCGCAGGCCCCGGTCGCTGACGGCGGCCACCGAGCCGAGCTCCTGCTCCATGTGGTCGCGCTCGCGCGGCTGGGCGTGCCCGCAGTTCTCGCAGTACCCGTCGGGGTCGACCCGGCCCGACCGGCAGGCGACACAGACCTTCGTCCCGGCGGCGGGCGTCGGGGTGGGCTCCGCCGTACGGGGATCGGGAGCGGCCAACGCGAAGTCACCCGAGCCGTCGGGGACTTCGGCGCGAGCCTGCCCGGCACTCGCGCGTTCGGCGTGTGCGTGGGAGGGCTCCGCGGCGGCCGGGCCCGTCGCCGCCCGGTCGTCGTGGCGCACCGGGGGAGTCGTCGGCAGCGGCCTGCCGCCCGAGTCCGTACCGGGCAGGTCCGTCGCCCGGTGCACGGGCGCGGGCACGGCGGAACTGTCCACCTCGGAGGCGGCGGGCCACTGCACGGCCGCCGGGGGCGGCACGGGCGCGTCAGGCGCGTCGGGGGCGTGCGCGGGCGGGGTCGGGGGCGGCCCGGCAGGCGCGGGAGGGGCCGAAGCTGCTGGTGCTGCCGGGGGTGCGGTAGGTGTCGGCGGGGCCGCCTGGGGCCCGGTGGGTGCGGGCGCGGGCGTATGCCGGGCCGCCGGTGGTCCGGCGGGTGCGGGCGGAGCCGCTGGTGCCGCCGGGGGCACCGTGATGGCCATCGTCGGCCGGTCGTCGGGGCGGGTCGGCACGGCCGAGAGGTCGTAGCCGCACGCGCCGCAGAACCGGTCGCCCGAGGCCGGCGGCTCCTCGCAGCCGGGGCACCTCGCCAGGGCGGGCTGCTGGTGGCTCTCTGACATCTTCACACCCACGTCCGGGGGCGGAAACGGTTGGCCCGCTCCACCAGTTCGATCCTCTCGTCGCCCCGCTGCGCGAGCCGGGCGAGCATGCGGTACGAGCGCTCCAGGCCCAACCGCAGTCCCCGCTCGTCCAGTTCGGCGTCGAGCAGCTTCCGGACAGCCGGAGGTTCGTCGTCCGATTCGCCCGGCGGCGGGGCACCGGGACTACCGGAGAGTACCCAGTCCAGCGCCTTGCCCAGTACCTCGGTCGTCAACTGCTCGCGGCGCACCGGGTCCAGACCGAACCCGGTCAGCGCCGCCACCTGCGCCCCGGCGGCCGTCAGATCGGTCAGCAGGGGCTCGGCGGGGTCACGCTCCCGCAGCCGCGCGCGGACGGCGGCGACCCGGGCGGCGGTGTAGTGGATCGACGCCTCCGGCACCGACTCCAGGGAGTGCGCCGAACCCGACCGGTCACCGGCGGCGATCTGCACCCGGGCCAGCCCGAACGCGGCGCTCACGAAGCTCGGATCGGTCGCCCAGACCAGGCGGTAGTACTCGGCGGCGTTGTCCAGCTGGCCCAGCACCTCCGCGCAGATCCCCAGCGCCAGCTTGGGCGCGGGCTCCCCGGGGAACGCGTCGTACACCGCGTCGAAGGAGAGCGCCGCGATCTCGTGGTCACCGGTCACCAGCGAGGTGACGCCCCGGTACCAGACGACCCGCCAGTCGTCCGGGTGCCGCTCCTCCAGAGCGGTCAGCGCCCGGACGGCGGAGTCCAGCTCTCCCATCTCCAGCAGGGCCCACAACTCCCGCAGCCGGGTCTCCAGCGAGCCCACGGGGACCGCTCGCAGGGCCACGATCAGCTCGGCGGGGGCGGCGGCCATCAGCCCGGCGAGGAACCCCGCGTTCGGGTCGTTCGCGTCGACCCGGGGGACCGGCAGCGCCAGGGTGGTGGCCCGCGCGTCGAACAGGGCCAGCCGGACGCCCCCGGCCGCAGCCCCGAACGGGCCGTACGGGCCACCGGGGTTGACCTGCACGCCGGGGCCGGGCGCGGCGGGGCCGGGCGTGGCCTCCCGGGGCGCGGGGACCTGGGCGTGCGGGGGCGCGGGGGCGTGCGGCGGGGGTGCGTACGCCGCTGCCGGGCCGCCCGCCTGGGGACCGGCGTACGCACCGGAGCTCGCGCCCCCCTGCGGACCGCCCCGCACATGGGTCGCCGCCGCCGTCAGCGGAGCCGCCCCCGGCGCGGGCCACGCGCCCGTCCCCGGACCGGACGGCTGCCCGCCCACCGGCAGCGCCCCCGCCACCGCCGACGACACGGCCCCGGGAGCAACCGGCACCGCCCCGCCCTGACCCGGCACCACCCCGCCCTGCCCCGGAATCCCCGGCAGTGGCCCCGCACCGCCCTTGCGGCGGCCGAAGCGTCCGCCACGCCCCGAGGCTGCCGCCCGCGCGCCCAGCCGGGACACGTCGTCCACCTGCTCGGCGAACAACTCCGTGTCCGTCACCCGCAGTTCCGTACCGAACAGCGTCGAAAGCGCCGGTCTCGGCCGCCCGCTCTGGAGCGCCACGACCTCGCGCAGCACCCCCGTCAGCTGCTCGGCCATCTCGGAGGCGGAGGCGAACCGCTGGTCCGGGTCCGGGTCGGTGGCCCGGACCAGCAGGCGGTAGAACGACTCGTAGGTGCGGAACACCTCGATGTTGTCGGGGTCCGGCAGCGAGTCCACGAAGACGTTCGTGTACCCCTGGAAGTCGAAGGTGAGGACCGCCAGCGTCCGCGCCACCGTGTACAGGTCGGAGGCGACCGACGGGCCGACCTCGGCGACCTCGGGGGCCTGGTAGCCGACGGTGCCGTAGATGGCGGACTCGTCGTCGTCCATCCGGCGCACCGCGCCCATGTCGATCAGCTTGAGCTGGTCCTCGGTCTGGATCGCGTTGTCGACCTTGAAGTCGCAGTAGAGCAGGTTGCGGCTGTGCAGATGGCCGAGCGCCTCCAGCGCCTCGATCCCGTACGCGCAGGCCTGTTCGACCGGGAGCGGGTCGCGTTTGCCGGCCGGGGTGCGGCGCTGGTTGGCGATCTCCTTGAGCGCCTTGCCGCCGACGTACTCCATCACGATGTACCCGTCCAGCGAACCGGTCCGCTGGTCCAGGTGCTCCACGAAGTTGTAGATCCGCACGATGTTGGCGTGCTCGATCTCGGCGAGGAAGCGGCGCTCGGAGATGGCCGCCGCCATCGCGTCCTGGTCGCCGGTGTCCAGCAGGCCCTTGAGGACCACCCAGCGGTCCGAGACGGCCCGGTCCACCGCGAGGTAGACCCAGCCGAGCCCGCCGTGCGCCAGACAGCCCACCACCTCGTACTGGCCGTGCACGATGTCGCCGCCGGTCAGCTTCGGCACGAAGGAGTAGGGGTGGCCGCACTTGGTGCAGAACCCCTCGGTGCGGCCCGGCCGCTCCCCGCGCGAACGGCCCACCGGGGCCCCGCAGTCCGAGCGGGAACAGAACCGCTTGCGCTCGGGCACCTCCGGGTTCTCCATCACCGCCGTACGCGGGTCGGGCCGGGGCACGTCCGGGACCTGCACCAGGCCGACGCCGAGCCGGCCCCGGGTGGAGGAGGCGGCCGACGAGCCCGAGGAGCGCACCGAGACCGAACGGGAGGCGGAGGAGCCGGAGAGCGAGCGCGACAGCCGCCCCGACACCGAGCGCCGCGAGGTCGAGGAACGCGACGAGGACCGGGCGGAGGCGCGGGAGCCGGAGCGCTGCGAGGAGCTCTCGCGCCCGGCCGCCCGGCCGCCGCCCGCGATCCCGGTGGGCGGCGAGGAGACCATGCCCGTGGGCGAGACGACCGGGGCCAGGCCGCAGGTGTCGCAGTACAGCTCACCGCCGCCCATGTCCTCGTAGGCGCCCTCGCACGCCGGGCGCTGGCACTGCGTACTCATCGTGTCCCTCCCTGCTCGCCCGGACCGCTGCCGTCCGGCCCGCCGTCGCCCCGCCGGTCCTCGGGCCCCTCGGGCCGCTGCGGTGTCAGCAGCTCGGCCACCGCCTGCTGGTAGCGCAGCACGGTCTGTTCGGCCACCCGCAGATCGCACGGCGCGCTCCACAGCATCCGGCGCGCCACGTCGTACCGCTCGATCAGCAGCGGGTCCTCCGCCAGCCCGTGCCGGGCCACCTTCGCCTTGTACGCGTCCAGCCGGCCGCGCAGCTCCGCGCGGACCGCCAGCGGCGCCGTCACCGAGGTCAGCGACTCGCGGGCACGCAGCAGCTCGTCCTCGGCCTCCTCCTCCAGCGACTCCAGGAGGGGGGAGAGCCGGTGCCACTGGGCGCGCCTGCGGTACTCGGCCGCGGCGGCCAGCCGCTCCTGGAGGGCGGTCGGCGGCCCGCTGACGGCGGGCACCTCGGAGGCCGCGATCTTGGCCAGCACCTCGCCGCGCGCCGCCCGCGCCTCGGTCAGCGTGCGGTCGGCCCGCGAGAGGACGTCCCGCAGCCGCATCAGCCGCGCCTCGGCGTCCTGCCGCACCGCGAGCACCGCCTCGATCTCCCGCCGTACGTCCTCCAGGGCGCGGGCCGCCCGGTCGTAGCGGGAGGTGTCCGGGCGTCCGCCGCCGGGTGCGGCGCTGCCTGGCCCCGGCAGCCAGAACGCCAGCGGGTCGGAGATCACCTGGACCCGCAGCGTGGTGAGCTCCTCGGTGATCTCCTCCAGATCGTCCCCGGCCGGGTGTTCACCGGGCCGCACCCCGACCGAGTGGGCCAGCGAACGGGTCCGGTGCAGCTCGGCGGCGAGCAGGTCGATCCGGGCGGGCAGCGCCGACCAGACGGAGTCGGAGGCGACGACCATGTCCAGCGACCGGGCGTACAGCTCGTTCATCCGGGCCACCAGCTCCTGGAGCGAGAACCGCTCCGAGAGCAGGGCCGGGCCGGTGGCCGAAGAGGCCGGCACCGCACCCGGGTTGGCCACGGTGACCGCGTCCCCGCGCAGCAGCCCGGTCAGGGCGGCCAGGTCCTCCCGGTTGGGGTACCGGCGGCGCGCCCGTATCTCCCTGGCCTCCTCCAACGCGCCCGCGTAGGCGTCGAAATACCCCCACAGCAGCGTGATCGACTGCTCGGTCGTGGCCCAGCGCTCCCGGGTGAGGCCGGTCAGCTCGGCGCCCTCCAGGAGGCGGCGGCCCGCATGGTCCTGCAGGGCGAGGAGCGAGGTCTCGATGGCCTCGTGCTCCGCGCCGAGCCGGGCCAGCGCACGGTCCGCCTCGTCCCGGTCCATGACCGGGCCGGGGGGCCTCCCCGCGAAGCTGGGGAAGGATCCCGCGACACCCATCGATCACCTCTCCGCTCTCGCCGCCGGGCCGGTGGGCCCGGACGGGGTCAGTTGCTCCGGTCCTTCGTGCCCCGGTCCGTACGCGATCCGGCGCGCCGCCGTCACTCGCTGCGGTACTTGGGGTCCGGTGGCGCCGTGATGCCGGGGAGCCCGGCCGCCAGCCACTTGCGGTACGACACCATCCAGGCGCTGTCCTTCCCGCCCGCGCGGTAGTCCACCAGGACCTTGTTGACCCGGGCCACCAGGTCGTCCGCGCCCTTCTTCGCCGCGACGCCGTAGTACTCGGTGGTGAACGGCCCCGCGCCCTTGAGGGCCACCGCCGGATCCTGCGCGGCCTGCCCGGCGCCCAGGGCGTTGTCCGTGAGGACGGCGTCGACCTCGCCGAGCTGCAACCGGACCAGGCAGTCCAGCTGGTTGGGCACGGTCAGCCGGTCCGCGTCGCGCTCGGTGCCGTCGAACTCGTCCTTGAATATCGCCCCGTACGACTTCTTCTCCAGCGCCTCGTACGCGGTGGTGCCCTCGCCGGAGCAGACCCGCCGGCCCTTCAGCGATCCGTCGTACCCCGTGATGGGGGAGTCCTTGGGGGCCAGGATCTGCTGCCCGGTCTCGAAATAGGCGGTGGAGAAGGAGACCTGCTCCAGCCGCTTGCAGTTGATGGTCATCGTCCGCACGACGACATCGACCCGCTCGCTCTCCAGGGCGGCGATGCGCTGGTTGGTGGGGATGGCCCGGAAGATCACCGCGTTCGGGTCGCCGAGGATGTCCTTGGCCAGCGCCCGCACCAGGTCGATGTCGAACCCTTCGAGCTCACCGCTGTACGGGTTGCGGTAGCCCCAGCGGTAGCTGTTCTGGTCGACGCCCGCGACCAGCTTGCCGCGCGCCTTGATCTTCGCGATGCCCGGTCCGTCCGCCGCCGACGGCGGCAGGCTCGCCTCCGGATCGGTGCACGCCTCGGCCCGCACCGGGACCGTCGCCGCCGCGCTGCCCACCGGGCCCTCCCCGGCGCTCCCGCCCTCGTGCCGGGAGAGCGGCAGCAGGGTGAGCGCGGCGGTGATCACGCACGCCACCGCCATCCCCGCCACACCGCCCCAGCCGCGCAGCCGACCGCGCGGCCCGCCGCCCGGCGCGGAGCGGCGCCGCGCCCATGCCCAGGTCCGTGTCTTCGCCCCGGCCATCGCTGCCCCTCTCACCGGTACTCCGAGAGCCTGCGGTTGACCCCGAGGATCGCGGCGACCGCTCCCAGCACCGCCAGCGCGGCGGCCCCTGTCGGCAGCCCGCGCAGGGCCCCGCGCCCGTCCTCGGCGGCCGCGGTGAACTCGCCCTGCTCATGGGCGAGCGCCTTCCGCAGCGCGGTGTCCACCTGGTGGAAGGACTGCCCCGTGGAGTCCTCGGCCCCGATGATCTGCTTCAACGCACCGTCGTAGTCGCCCTGGTCGTCGGTGGCGCGGGCCTTGCGGTGGCGGTCCTGCCATTCGGCGACGCTCTTGGCGGCCTCGGCCACCGGAGCGCGCCCGCTGTCGTTGTCCGCGAGCCGCTCGGCCTTCTTCAGCTGTCCGTCGAGGGCCTTCATGCCCGTGGTGTAGTCCGTCTCGTACTGGTCGGCCGAGCCGTCGGCGGTCAGCACGGCGCCGCGCGCCACCAGGGTGAGATTCTCGTTGGCGCGCGCCTTCAGGGAGTTGATCCGCGCGTTGTTGAGGACATCGAGCGACTGCTGCCCGTGCACCATCGCCGAGCGCAGTTCGGCGCGGGCCACCGTGTGTCCCACCGCCAGCCAGAGCAGCACCACCGATGCGGCGGCCGTCGCCACCAGCAGCCCGTGGTTGAACACCCGGTTGGTACGGCGGTAGTTGCGGCGCTGCATCCACACCAGCGCACCCAGCACCACGAGCCCGGCGGCGAGCGAGAGGAAGGGCCACCGCCGGGCCTCGGCGGCGTCCCGGTCGAGCCGGCCCGTCTCCGCCGCGTACAGCCGCTCGGCGGCCGGCAGCAGCTCGGTGCTCATCTTCTGGTTGGCGTACCGGAGATAGGCGCCGCCCAGCGGCAGCCCCTGCCGGTTGTTGGCGCGGGCCCGCTCGATCAGACCGGTGTAGACGGGCAGCAGCTCGTTGAGCGTGGTGATCTCCTGCCCGGAGCTGGTCGAGGAGTCGGTGTTCGCCGCCGCCTTCACCAGCAGCCGGGCCGCTTCCTCGATGTCCTTGCGGTACTGCTCCAGCACGTCCTTGGGCTCCTGCGCCCCCGCGAGGAAGCCACTGGCCGCCATCGTGTCCGCGTCGGCGAGTGAGCGGTAGATGTTCGCCGCGTCCGCGCTGAGCGGCTGGCTGCGCCCCACCACGTCGTCGGCGGCCGAGGCCCGGTGCGAGATCTCCAGCGCGGTCACCGCCCCGAACGCCACGACCAGCAGCGCCAGGAGGGCCCCGATGATCTGGAGGCGGCCCGGCTCGGTCGTCGCCACGGCGCGCAGCCGACGGCTCTGCTCGGCCCAGGCGGACCGGCGCTGTGCGGGCAGGCGCTGTATGGGCAGGCCGGTGGGAGCGGGCGCCGGCTCCGGCGCGCGCTGCGTCTGCGGGCCGCCCTGCGGCAGCTGTGTCACTCGACCTCCCCCTCGGTCACTGACGGCGGACCGGACCCCGGCGCACGGCCAGAAGTATGGCCGCAGCCAAGGACATCCACATCAAGAACGCCTGGATCCTGTCATCGGTCAACGCATTCGATCAGGGCCGAAGCAGCCGATCAAGGCGATCGGCGCAAGGTGCCCCGATACATCCCCATAAGCGAAACCGGCACCGTCGCCGGGCTCTTCGCACCGCTCCGGGTCCGCCCCGAGCCTCCCCCGACCGTCCAGCCATCCCCACGCGTTGCGGACTCCCCATCAGGTACACGAGCGGGGCCCCCGATCGGTTCCCCGCCCGCTCGCGTTCCCCCGAACGAGGGGCGCCCGCCGCACGGACGCGACAGGGCACCTCGCCGCGCAGACGCGACAGGGCACCCCGCCGCACGCATGCGACAGGGCGCCCCCGACCCGGAGCCTCCGTGCTCAGGCGTACTGCTCCCGCAGCCGCCGGTGGACCTCCGGCGCCGCCCCCGTACGGTCCAGGCCCAGCAGCGCGGCCCCCAGCACCGGCGGTTCGGACACCACCCGCACCACCGCCTTCGGGGCGCGGGCCGCGAGCAGTTCGGCGATCCGGTCGTTCAGCTGCGGATGGCGCGCGGCCAGCACACTGCCGCCGAGCAGCACCGGCGCCTCCTCCTCCAGCAGTCCGAGGCGGGTCAGCGCCACCGACGCCATCGCCACCACCTCCTCGGCCAGCCGCTCCACCAGCGCGGCCGCCACCGCGTCCCCGGCGGCGCCCGTCGCGAACAGCACCGGCGTCAGCTCGTGGCGCCGGGTCAGGGGGATCGCGCCCCGGTGCAGCGCCTCGATCAGCGCGTACATCGAACCGAGCCCGAAGTGCCCCGGCAGCGTACGCACCAGCTCGGTCGGCTCGCCGCGCCCGTCCTCGGCGCGGGCGGCGAACCACAGCGCCTCCTCCGCCAGCCCCGAACCGCCGCCCCAGTCACCGGATATCCGGCCGATCGCGGGGAAGCGGGCGGTCCGCCCGTCCGGCACCATGCCCACGCAGTTGATCCCGGCCCCGCAGACCACCGCGACGCCCCGGGGCTCGTCCACCCCGGCGCGCAGGATCGCGAAGGTGTCGTTGCGCACCTCGACCGACGCGCCCCAGCCACGGGCCTCCAGCGCCTCGGTCAACTCGGCCTCCTCCACCGGAAGATCGGCGTTGGCGAGACAGGCGGAGACATGACCGAGGGCACCGGGCGGGGAGGTCAGGGAGGCGACGGCCCGCTCCAGCGCCGAGCCCAGTACGTCGAGCGCCGCGTCCACCCCCACCACGGGCGGCTGGAACCCCCCGCCGCGGGCCGTGGCGAGGACCGTGCCGTCCGTACCGATCAACGCCACATCGGTCTTGCTGTTGCCCGCGTCGACGGCGACGACCGAGACGTTCACGCCCACGCCAGGTGCTCCCGGTTGTGCGCGATCAGCCGGTCGGTGAGCTGGTCGGCGTAGTCGTACTGTCCGATCAGCGGATGGGCGAGCAGTGCCTTGAAGACCCGGTCCCGGCCTCCGCGCAGCGCGGCTTCCAGGGCGAGGTCCTCGTACGCCGTCACGTTGGCGATCAGACCGGCGTACAGCGGGTCCAGCGCCGGGACGGCCAGCGGCACCGCGCCCTCGTGGCCCACCCGGGCCTGCACCTCGATGACCGCGTCGTCCGGGAGGAACGGCAGCGTCCCGTTGTTGTACGTGTTCACCACCTGGACCGGTGAACCGCCGCCGCCCAGCAGGGAGGCCGCGAGGTCCACCGCCGCCTCCGAGTAGAACGCGCCGCCCCGCTTGGCGAGCAGCTCCGGCTTCTCGTCCAGCGTGGGGTCGCCGTACAGCGCCAGCAGCTCCTTCTCCATCGCCGCGACCTCGGCGGCCCGGGACGGCTTCGTCCCCAGCTCCCGTACGACCTCGTCGTGGGCGTAGAAGTAGCGCAGGTAGTACGAGGGCACGACACCGAGCCGGTCCACGAGCTTCCGTGGCATGTGCAGGTCGTCGGCGATCGCCTCGCCGTGCTCGGCCAGCAGCTTCGGCAGTACGTTCTCGCCGTCCGGGCCGCCCAGGCGCACGCCCAGCTCCCAGGTGAGGTGGTTGAGCCCCACATGGTCGAGGTGGACCTCGGAGGGGTTGACGTCCAGCAGCCGGGCGAACTTGCGCTGGAAGCCGATCGCCACGTTGCACAGCCCGACCGCCTTGTGCCCGGCCTGGAGCAGGGCGCGGGTGACGATGCCGACCGGGTTGGTGAAGTCGATGATCCAGGCGTCCGGGTTGGTGCGGCGCACCCGCTCGGCGATGTCCAGGACGACCGGCACGGTCCGCAGTGCCTTGGCGAGGCCGCCGGCGCCGGTGGTCTCCTGGCCGACGCAGCCGCACTCCAGCGGCCAGGTCTCGTCCTGGTTCCGCGCGGCCTGTCCGCCGACGCGCAACTGGAGGAGCACCGCGTCGGCTCCGGCCACGCCTGCGTCCAGGTCGGTCGTGGTGGTGATCCTCCCGGCGTGGTCCTGCTTGGCGAAGATCCGCCGGGCGAGGCCCCCGACCAGCTCCAGCCGGTCGGCCGCCGGGTCGACGAGGACGAGCTCCTCGACCGGCAGCGTGTCGCGCAACCGGGCGAACCCGTCGATCAGTTCAGGGGTGTAGGTGGATCCGCCACCCACTACTGCGAGCTTCATTATCAGCCCTTTACTCCGGTCAGTGTGACGCCCTCGACGAATGCCCTCTGGGCGAAGAAGAAGACGGCGATCACGGGGGCCATGACCAGAACGGTCGCGGCCATGGTCAGGTTCCAGTTGGTGTGGTGCGCGCCCTTGAAGGACTCCAGTCCGTAACTGAGGGTCCAGGCGGCCGGGTTCTCGGAGGCGTAGATCTGTGGTCCGAAGTAGTCGTTCCAGGCGGCGAAGAACTGGAAGAGGGCGATGGCCGCGATACCCGGCTTCGCCATCGGCAGGACGACCTTGATCAGCGTACGGAACTCACCGCAGCCGTCGACCTTGGCCGCGTCCAGGTATTCGTTCGGGATGGTCAGAAGAAACTGCCGCAGCAGGAAGATGGAGAACGCGTCACCGAACGCCATCGGGATGATCAGCGGCCACAGCGTGCCGGAGAGGTCCATCTGCTTCGCCCAGAACAGGTACATGGGGATGATCACGACCTGCGGCGGCAGCATCATCATGGAGATGACGAGCATCAGCGACAGCTTGCGGCCCCGGAAGCGGAACTTCGCCAGCGCGTACGCCACCGGGATCGACGACACCACGGTGAGTACGGTGCCGAGCCCCGCGTAAAGGAGGGTGTTGCGCCACCAGATGAGGAAGCCCGGTGTCTCGAAGACCTGTTTGTAGTTGCCCCACTCCCAGGTGTTGGGGGTGAGATCGCGGGTCAGCGCCTGCTGGTCGCTCATCAGCGAGGTGAGGACCACGAAGACGAACGGCAGCACGAAGAAGAGCGCGGCGGCGACCCCGAGCGAGTGGACGGCTATCCAGTGCAGCAGCGCCTTGCGGCGCGCGGTGCGGGCGGCGGGCGTCGGCGGGTCGGCCGCAAGAGGTGCGCCGGGCTTGTCGAGGAGTTGGGTCATGGCTCAGTCACCGGCCTGGATCAGGTTGTTGCGGCCCCGCATGAGCAGCGCGGTGAAGGCCATGGCCAGGGCGAACAGGATGAGGGCGACGACACAGGCGGCGCCGTAGTCGAAGCGCTGGAAGCCGAGGTTGTAGACGAGCTGGGGGAGCGTCAGTGTCGACTTGTCGGGGTAGCCGGGTTCGAAGGACTGGCCGGAGCCGCCGATGACCCCGGAGGCGACCTTTCCGGCGACGAGTGGCTGGGTGTAGTACTGCATCGCCTGGATGACGCCCGTCACCACCGCGAACAGCACGATCGGCGAGATGTTCGGCAGCGTCACGAAGCGGAACTTCTGCCAGGCGGAGGCACCGTCGAGCTCGGCCGCCTCGTACTGCTCGGTCGGCACGTCCAGCAGCGAGGCCATGAAGATGACCATCAGGTCCCCGATGCCCCAGACCGCGAGCATGGTGAGGGCCGGTTTGGACCAGGTGGCGTCGTTGAACCAGCCGGGCGTGGGCAGCCCCAGGTCCCCGAGGATGGAGTTGACGGGCCCGGTGCCTGGGTTGAGCAGGAAGACGAAGGCGAGCGTCGCGGCGACCGGCGGGGCCAGGTAGGGCAGGTAGAACAGCGTCCGGAAGACGCCCGTACCCGTCTTGATCTTTGTGATCAGCAGGCCGATCCCGAGCCCGAAGACGACCCGGCAGGTGACCATGACGACCACCAGCCAGAGCGTGTTCCACAGGGACGGCCAGAACATCGGGTAGTTCTCGAAGACGTACGTCCAGTTCGTCAGCCCGTTGAAGACCGGCGCCCCGAACCCGTCGTACTCCGTGAAGGAGAAGTAGACCGTCGAGACCATCGGGTACGCGAAGAAGACCGAGAACCCGATCAGCCACGGCGACATGAAGGCCGCGTTCCGCAGCGCCGATCTGCGGCGCTTGGAGCGGAGTGTGTGCGTCGTCATCGGGTGCTACTTGGCCTTGGCGATGTCGGTGTCGATCTGCTGCGCGGTCTTCTCCAGACCGGCCTGGAGGTCCTTCACCGCGCCCTTCTCGTACTGGTAGCCGAAGTCCTGGAGGGTCAGCTGGTACGTGGCGCCGTTGACGGCTCCGTCGGAGGTGCTGGACTCCGGGTGCTGGGCGATGTCCAGGAAGGTCCGGAAGCGCGGGTCGAACTTCAGATCGGGCGACTTCAGCGCCTCCAGGGTGGAGGGCACGTTGCGGATGCCGTTGGAGAAGGCGACGACCGCCTCGGTGTCGCTGGTCATGTACTTCACCAGCTCCCACGCGGCGTTCTGCTTCCTGCTGGCCGGGGCGATGCCCACGATGGTGCCGGAGAGGTAGCCCTTGCCGTAGCTGTCGGCCTCGTCGTCGGCGACGGGCATCGGGGCGACCCCGATCTCGAAGTCGGCCCCGGCGTCCTCGGCCATCCCCAGCCGCCACTCGCCGTCCAGCTGCATGGCCACCTGGCCGGTGTGGAAGGGGTGCTCGGCGCCCCACTCGTCACCGAAGGTGCCGCGGTACTTCTCCAGCTTGTCGTAGCCGCCCAGGTCGTCCACGAGCTTCTTCTGGAACGTGAACATCTTGGCGAACGCCGGGTCCTTGGCGATGTTGGACTTGCCGTTCTCGTCGAAGTACGCGTGCTTCCACGAGGGCATGTAGTGGCTGACGACGGTCTCGTAGCCGTGGAAGTTCGGCATGAAGCCGAGCTGCTGGTAGCTGTCGCCCTTCTCCACCGTCAGCTTCTTGGCCACGCTCGCCAGTTCGGACATCGTCTTCGGCGGCGCGGTGATCCCGGCCTTCTTGAAGGCGTCCTTGTTGTAGTAGAGGCCGTAGGCGTCCGTGAGCAGCGGCAGGGCGCACCGCTTCCCCTCGAACTGGGTGTAGTCGAGCAGGATCTGCGGGAACGTCTTCTCCAGGTCCAGCTTCGACTTCTCGATGAACGGCCCCAGATCGGCGAACGCGCCCGACGAGCAGAACTTGCCGACGTTGGCGGTGGTGAAGGAGGAGACGACGTCGGGCCCGTTCGAACCGCCCGCGCGCAGCGCCTGGTTGAGCTTGTCGTCGTTGATGTTGCCGGAGACGTTGACCTTGATGTTCGGGTGGGCCTTCTCGAACCGGGCGATGTTGTCCTTGATCGCCTTCACCTCGGCGGGCGAGCTCCAGCCGTGCCAGAAGTTGATGGTGGTCTTCGCCTTGGGGTCGTCGGTGGCCCCGGCCTCGCTCTGGCCGGTACACGCGGTGGCGAGCACCGAGATCGCGGCGACGGCGACAGCGGTGGTGGTGAGACGGTTTGTGCGCATGACAGAACTCCCAGGGACGGGGAAGAGACGCAGACGGCAGGGACGGGGCGGTGCGTGGTTCCGTGCGAGGCGGGGACGGCGTGGGGCGTGGTTCAGCGCGTGGCAGGGACGGTGTGGGGTGGCGCGGTGCGGGGTTCAGCGCGAGGTGTCGAACACTTCGTCGCGGGTGTCGGCCAGCGCCCTCTCCAGGGCGCCGCGCAGCACGGGGGTGCGGTCGATCTCGCCGACGACCAGCCGGGGCCGGGAGGCGGCGAGCTCGGCCAGCTCGGACTGGATGAGGGAGCGCAGGACCTCGCCGCCCGCCGCGACCGCCCCGCCGGAGAGCACGATCAGCCCGGGGTCCAGGACGGCGGTGACGGAGGCGAGGCCGGTGGCGAGCCGCTGGGCGTACTGGCGCAGCAGCTCGGTCAGCGCCTCGTCCCGCCCGTACGCTTCGGCCGCCCGCTCCAGCAGGGCGGCGGCGGCCTTGGCGTGGGGCTGCTGCGGGGTGTCGATGCCCAGCGACTTCGCGATCCGGGGCACCGCCTGGGCGCCTGCCAGCTCCTGGAAGCCGCCGCTGTTGGCCTTGACGACCTGGCGTACGAGAGGGGTGCCGGGCACCGGCAGGAAGCCGACCTCGCCCGCGCCGCCGGTGAAGCCGCGGTGCAGGCGCCCGTTGATGACGAGGGCGGCGCCGAGGCCCTCCTCGTTCCAGAGGAGTACGAAGTCCTCATGGCCCCGGGCCGCACCGAGGCGCTGCTCCGCCACGGCGACCAGGTTGACGTCGTTCTCGTACTCCACCGGCATCGGCAGGAACGCGGCCAGCTCGTCCAGGAGGGTGGGGGAGTGCCAGCCGGGCAGGTGCGAGGCGTACCGCAGCCGCCCGGTGCCCGGGTCGAAGGCGCCCGGGGTGCCGATGACGACCCGGTGGATGTCGGCGCGGGTGAGCCCGGCCTCCTTCGCCGCGCCGTCCAGCGCGTCGGCCACCTGGCGCACCACGCTGTCGGCGCGCCGCCCCGGTGTCGCGAGCTCGAACTGCCCGACGCTCGCCCCGGTCACGTCCGCGACGGCGGCGACGATCCGTCGGCTGTTCACATCGAGCCCGGCCACATGGGCGGCGCGCGCGTTCACCGTGTAGAGCTGCGCGTTGGGCCCGGGGCGCCCCTCGCTGGTCCCGGTGGCGACGACCAGACCGGCCGCCTCCAGCCGGGCCAGGAGCTGGGAGGCGGTGGGCTTGGAGAGGCCGGTCAGCTTGCCGATCCGGGTGCGGGAGAGGGGGCCGTGTTCCAGCAGCAGATCGAGGGCGGCCCGGTCGTTCATGGCCCGCAGCACCCGGGGGGTGCCCGGTGTGCCGGGAGTGCCCGGAGTGGTTCCCGCCATCGTGGATGCACCCACCTCTGTTAGGAAAGTTTCCTATTCTGTGAGGACCGTAGGACGTGGGCCACCGGACCGTCAATGGGGACCGCCCGTCCGGCAGTCAAAGTGTTACCTCGCACACGGACGCCCCCGCCTGTCTCCCGGGGTTCCGGGGCGGGCGGGGGCGTCCGTGTGCGAGGCCGTCTGCGGCGGGCCTACTTGCTCAGCCTGGTGGGCGGCGGTATCGGCGTCGCGGCCAGGGACTGCGGGGAGGTCGCCGAGGCGTACGCCGAGGGGGCGGCCACCGCGGCCGTCGGGTCCGCCGCGGACTCGGCCTCCGCCGAGGGCTCCGTGCCGATCATCCGGATGCCCGCCTCGTCCAGCGCCTGCTTGATGCGCCAGCGCAGCTCGCGCTCCACGCCCGTCGACTTGCCCGGCATCGTCTTCGCGGAGACCCGGACCGTCATGGAGTCCAGCAGGACCGCGTCCAGGCCGAGCACCTCCACCGGACCCCACAGCCGCTCCGACCAGGGCTCCTCCTTCGCCATCGCCTCGGCGCAGGTGGTGATCGCCTCGCGGACGTGCTCCAGGTTCTCCGTGGGGCGCACGGTCACATCGACCCCGGCGGTGGACCAGCCCTGGCTGAGGTTGCCTATCCGCTTCACCTCGCCGTTGCGGACGTACCAGATCTCGCCGTTGTCCCCGCGCAGCTTGGTGACCCGCAGCCCCACCTCGATGACCTCGCCGGAGGCCACCCCGGCGTCGATCGTGTCGCCGACCCCGTACTGGTCCTCCAGGATCATGAAGACGCCGGAGAGGAAGTCGGTGACCAGGTTCCGGGCGCCGAAACCGAGCGCCACACCCGCGACACCGGCCGAGGCGAGCAGGGGTGCCAGGTTGATCTTGAAGGCGCCCAGCACCATCAGCGCGGCCGTTCCCATGATCATGAACGAGGCCACCGACCGCAGCACCGAGCCGATCGCCTCCGAGCGCTGCCGTCTGCGCTCCGCGTTCACCAGCAGACCGCCCAGCGCCGTGCCCTCCACCGCCTGGGCGCTGCGGTTCATCCGGTCGATGAGGTTGGTCAGGGCGCGCCGGATCAGATAGCGCAGCGTGATCGCGACCGCCACGATCAGCATGATCCGCAGACCGGTGCTCAGCCAGGTGGACCAGTTCTCCTCGATCCACCCCGCGGCGTTCCCGGCCTGTTCGGCGGCTTCCTCCAGCGAGCCGACCGGCTCGGATGACGGGGTTGCGGCCAACAGGGCGGACAGGGACACGGTGGGGACCTCCAGAGGGACGACGGCTGACCGACAAGAGTAACGAAGCCGGGGGAGTGGATCGTTGCCGTCATCGGGAGAGAGACGGCTCTCACCGGGGACACGTGTGCTGTGGCCGATCGCACAGTGCGCACGGCCGCCCAGGTGGGACACCTCTCCGGGGCCCGGCGGGCGTCCGTCGCGCCGGAGGGTGAGAAAAATCCTCCCGGCCCGTTACCCGTACGTGGTGGCGCTTTGACCAGGCATGAGGAGAGACTGAGATCGGATCGTCCCGGCGCGAGCCACGCGCCGCCGGCGTACAAGGAGGCATCCACCGTGCCGCACGTCCTGGTTCTCAACGCGTCGTACGAGCCGCTCGGCGTCGTACCGCTCCGCCGCGCACTCGTCCTCGTTCTGGAGAACAAGGCGATCTGCCTGGAGGAGACCGGCGCCTTCCTGCACAGTGCCACCCGTGCCGTGCCCGCACCCAGTGTGGTCCGGCTCAAGCGGTTCGTACGGGTCCCCTACCGCGGCCCCGTCCCCCTGACGCGCCGGGCCCTCTTCGCCCGGGACGGGGGGCGCTGCATGTACTGCGGGGCCGCCGCGACCAGCGTCGACCACGTCATCCCGCGCAGCCGGGGCGGACAGCACGCGTGGGACAACGTGGTGGCCGCCTGCCGCCGCTGCAACCACGTCAAGGCCGACCGCCATCTGCCCGAGCTCGGCTGGCGGCTGCGCCATCAGCCCGCGCCGCCGACCGGCCTGGCCTGGCGGATCATCGGGACCGGACACCGCGACCCGCGCTGGCTGCCGTACTTGCAACCGTTCGGCGCGGACGACGTGATGGCCCGGATCGACGGCGTTTCCGCCTGAGACCGGGCCTTCGTCGTCCGCCCGTCTGCCCCCGCCCGCCTGCCCAGGGGCGGCTGTACGGCTTTGTCCGCGTCCGTCGGGGGCCCGTGGCGTGGGTACGGCTCAGTCCTCGGGAGGCGCCTCGACGACCGCGTACGCCTCCACCGACCAGAGCGAGTAGCCGTACTCGGTGGCCCGGGCATCGCCCTGCACCCGGATGAACCGGGTGTCCTTCGCGTCCATCCGCACCGACTCGCGCCCGCCCCGGCCCTCCTGGACGGTCGCGGCGGTGCGCCACGTGCGGCCGTCGGCGGAGACCTGTACGCGGTAGCGGGAGGCGTACGCGTCCTGCCAGGACAGCACCACCTGCCCCAGCCGCACCGGCTGGGCGAGCTCGGCCTGCCACCACGCGCCGTCCTCGGCCGGTGAGGACCACCGGGTCGCCGGGTCGCCGTCGGAGGCCGCCGCCGCGGGGAAGTCCGGGGTCTCGTCGGCGGAGGAGGAGACCACGGCCGTACGGGCCAGATCCGGGCCCCCAGTACGCGGGAAGGCCCGCACGGTCAGCGTGGACTCCTGGCCGCCGAAGGTCAGCGGAACCTCGTACTCACCCGCCGGGGTGTCCGCCGGAACGGTGATGTCCACGGGCACCGACGTACGCGATCCGCGCGGCACGGTCGTCTGCTTCGGGACCCGCACCTCGATGCCCTTGGGGGCCTTCGCGGTGAGCGCGCCCTTCACCTCGGCCGGACGCCGCCCGGCCAGCCGCGCCACGGCCCGCTGCGACTCGCCGCCGATCTCCGCGTCCGTCTCGCCGCGCGCCAGGTCGAGCGTGGCGGCGGGCTCGTCGCCGAACCACGGCACCAGGGCGCGCAGCCGGGGGGAGCCCACCAGGACCGTGGGGGCCGTCGGCAGGCTGGGGCTCAGATAGGAGGGGTGTACGTTCCGGGCGCCCTCGGGCACGGTGACCCGTACGGCGTCCGCGCGCAGCCCCTTCGCGGCGGTCTGGGTCCAGCCGGTCGGCGACAGCCGCCCCAGCGTCCGCCAGCCCTCGCCCGGCACATGGGCCTCGACGACCGCACCGGCCAGGGCCTGACCGGGCTCGGCGAGCGCCGTCACGGCCTCCACCGGGCGGGCCCGGTCGAGGCGGACCGTATAGCTGTGCGCGTCCCGGGTGACCCGGCCGCCCGCCCGGTCGATGCCGTTCCAGCCGTCGGCGGCCTTCTGGGCCCGGTCCAGGAAAGGGTCGAGCACGCCCTTGCCGACCGTCGCCCGGCCGACCGCGATCTCCTGCCGCAGCGGCTCCAGCGCCAACTGCGCCCGCCAGGCGGCCGCCCCGTCGCCGCCCGCCTGGGCCTGGAGCAGGTCCACGGCCAGCTCACCGGCGCGGCCGTAGCGGGCCAGCTGCTCGGTCCATGGGCGCACCTCGTCGGCGAGCCGCCCCTCGGCGGGCGTGGCGAGCCGCTCGGGCGTCTGCCGCATCACGGTGAAGGCCGCCCGCAGCTCGCGCGCCGCCCGGTCGCGGACCGGGGCGGCGGCCGCCCGGGACTTCCAGAACGCGGCGAACAGGGGCTGGAGATAGGCGGACTCCTGCGCGCCGAGCACCGAGTCCGCGCTGTTGCCCGCGAGCGCCCGCAGCGCGTCCCGGACCCGCGCGTCGCCGCCCGCGAGGTCGTCGATCGCCGCCTGCCAGGACTCGTCGGGGCGGTACCCCTTCGGGTTCCAGGCGAAGTCGGCGGCGGTGAAGAGCGGGATGCGCGAGGCGGACGCCTGCTCCATCGCGTTGGCCAGCAGCGCCGCCGAACCGCTCGCCACCGCCGGGTCCCGGCCGGTGTACGGGCCCAGGAAGATCCGGTCCTGGGCGTAGTCGTTGACCGGGTAGTTGTCCATCGTCACCAGCGGATGGCCGAACGCGGCGCGCGCCCCGGCCAGCTCGCCCCCGGTGATGGTCTTCGGTACGACCCCGACGCCGGTCCAGGCCACCTGCACCCGGTCGTCCAGCTCGGCGGCGAGCGCCGTGCGGTAGTCCGTCGCCCCGTCCTGGTAGAACTCCGTCGGCAGCACCGACAGCGGCGCCGCGCCCGGGTGGCGCTCCTCCAGGTGCCGGGCGACCGCACCGGCCACCCGGGCCTGCGCACGCGCCGCCGCCTTGGGGCCGTTGCCGAACGTCTCGGCGTCCAGGTCGCAGTGCCACTCGCTGTAGCTGACGTCCTGGAACTGGAGCTGGAAGACCCGCACCCCCAGCGCCCACATCCCGTCGATCTTCTTCGTCAGCGCCCGGACGTCCTGGTCGGAGGCCATGCACATGGCCTGGCCCGGAGAGACGGCCCAGCCCAGCGTCACATGCTCGGCACGCGCCTTCTCCGCGAGCGCCCGGAAGTCGGCACGCTTCTCGGCCGGGTACGGCTCGCGCCAGCGGGCCAGCCGGTAGGGGTCGTCGCCCGCCGCGTAGAGGTACCGGTTCTGCTTGGTGCGCCCCATGAAGGCGAGCTGCGAAAGCCGCTCCTCCTGGGTCCAGGGCTGTCCGTAGAACCCCTCGGCCATGCCGCGTACGGCCGTGCCCGGCCAGTCCCGCACCACGACCCCGGCCACGGACCCGTCGCGCACCAACTGCCGCAGGGTCTGGACCGCATGGAACAGGCCGTCCTCGCCGAGCCCGTCCAGGGCCACGGTGGCGCGCCCGGCGACCTCGCCCGAGGCGATCCGGTAGCCGCCCGTGGGCAGGTCGGCGCGGTCGGGGGCGCGCAGCGCCCGCAGCGCCTCCCCGGCGCCCGGACCGCCGATGCGGACCAGCGGCCCGCGCCCCGGCAGGCTCTCGTGGACGGTGGCGACCCCGGCCACGCGCAGCAGGGAGCGGAGCTCCGCCACGGCGTACGGATCGGCGTCGGGCGAGGCGACGACGGTGGCTTCGGTACCGAGGGGCAGGGCGGGCCCGGTGCCCTTGATGCTCTGGGGCCGGGGCCACACGGAGGGCACCTGCGCGCCCGCGGCGCGGTCGGGCGAGGTGGCGGGGGGTTTCCCGGGGTCCGCGGGGGCGGCGGTCGCGGCCGGCACGAGGGGGCCCAGCAGCCCACCGATCACGGCTACGGCCACGGCCGTGGCCTGCTTTCTGCGCCCGAACCGCACGTCGCGCTCCCTGGGAAGGACCTGGTGGGGTCCGAGCCCACCACCCGGGCGCGAGGGTGTCAATGCGCGTGGCTGTTCTGCCGGATTTGCCGGGAATAGTGACACCTTCGCGCTTGGTGGGGCTGGTGTGGCCGACGGGACTGGCTGAAAACGGCCCATACCTGCCGCACGGGGGAACGGAATGTGACCTACGGCACGTTGGGCTCGTTGTCCGAAGGTGTACGCCGTCATTCCGAAGGCGTACGCCCGTCATGACGCCATGTGTGACGGGTGGGTCACGTCCAGGTCTGCGCATGCGAGGTCTGGGTAGGTCCTCAGGGTCCTGTTCTCCATGGCCAGGAGGCCACCATGCCCGCAGCCGCGCAGCTCCTGCTCTCCGCCCTCTCCAAACAGGTACCCGCCCAAGCCGATCCCGCACCTCTGACCAGCGCACTTCCCCTTGCCGATGTCGCCCACCTGATCAGCGGGCCGCCGCTCGCCGATGTCTCCCTCCTGCTCGGTGAATCCTCCTTCGCCGACGCCGCACCGCTGACCAGCGAGCCCCCGCTCGCCGACGCCACCCCGCTCACGAGCGAGCCTCCGCTCGCCGCCGTCGCCCCTCTGACCAGCGAGCCGACCGCACCCGGCACCGCAGGGGGCATGGAGTTCCCAGGAGTCTGAATGGGCTTGTCCCGGCTCGCCGCACTGCACGGTGTCGCCACCTCCTACTCCCCGTCCCCGGATGTCACGGTGTCCGTCCCCGACGACACGGTCATCGCCGTGCTCGCCGCGCTGGGCGTGGACGCCGGCACCCCGGAGGACGTACGGAGGTCACTCGTCGCCGCGGAGTCCCGCTCGCGCCTGCTGCCGCCGACCGTGGTGGTCTGGGCCGGTGAGCCGCTGCCGCCCGCGCTGACCGGACTGCTGCCCGGCTCGACCGTCACGGTCGAGCCGGAGCCGGCGGCCGGTGGGCCCCCGGCGCCCGCCACTTCGTGGAGGGTGCCGGAGGGGGCCTTGTCCGGGACGCTGCCGGAGGCCGTCCTGTCCGGGGAGGCCGGGGAGGTCACGGCCGGGGCTGGGGAAGTCACGGACGCGACCGGCCGCCCGCCCGCCACCCCCGCCGGGTGGACCGAGCCCCCCTACGGTGTCCACCGCCTCCACGTCCGTACGCCCGGCCACCAGGAGGCCACCGCCACCCTGGTCGTCGCCCCGGCCCGGGTCCCGCAGCCGCCCGAGCGCACCCACGGCTTCCTGGTCCAGCTCTACTCCCTGCTCTCCGCCCGCTCCTGGGGCATGGGCGACCTCGGCGACCTGGCCGATCTCGCCGCCTGGGCCGGGCGCACCCTCGGCTCCGGGTTCGTCCAGGTCAACCCGCTGCACGCGGCCTTCCCCGGCCGCCCCACCGACCCGTCCCCGTACCGCCCCTCCTCGCGCCGCTTCCCCGACCCCGTACATCTGCACGTCGAGTCGATCCCGGAGTACGGGCAGGTCCGCGACCGCGCCGTCCTGGACGACCTCCGGCAGGACGCCGCCGCCCTCAGCGAGGCCGTGCTCAACAAGGGCGCGCTGATCGACCGGGACGCCGTCTGGGAGCTGAAGCGGCAGGCACTGGAGCTGATCGTCGGGGTGGAGCTCACCCCCGGCCGTCGCGCCGCCTACTGCGACTTCCTCGCCGAGCAGGGCCAGGCACTGGAGGACCACGCCCTGTGGTGCGCGCTCGCGGAGGTGCACGGGCCCGACTGGCACGGCTGGCCCGAGCCCCTGCGCGACCCCCGCTCCCCGGGCACCGCCCGCGCCCGCTCCGCGCTGCTGGACCGGGTCGACTTCCACTGCCGCCTCGCCTGGCTGACCGCCACCCAGCTCGCCGACGCCCAGCGGGCCGCCGAGGACGCCGGGATGGAGATCGGGATCGTCCACGACCTGGCCGTCGGCGTGCACCCGGCGGGCGCCGACACCTGGGCCCAGCAGGACGCCTTCGCCCACGGCATGTCCGTCGGCGCGCCCCCGGACGCCTTCAACGCGCGCGGCCAGGACTGGGGGCTGCCGCCCTGGCGCCCCGACACCCTCGCCGCCACCGGTCACGCCGCCTTCCGGGGCCTGCTGCGCGGTCTGCTGGCCCGCGCGGGCGCCCTGCGCATCGACCACGTCATGGGCCTCTTCCGGCTCTGGTGGGTGCCCGAGGGGAGCCCGCCCACCGACGGCACCTATGTCGCGTACGACGCCGAGGCGATGCTCGCCGTCCTCGTCCTGGAAGCCCACCGGGCCGGTGCCGTGGTCGTCGGCGAGGACCTCGGCACCGTCGAGCCCGGCGTCCGCGAGGCGCTCGCCCGGCGCGGGGTGCTCGGCACCTCCGTGCTCTGGTTCGAGCGCGACTGGGACGGCACCGGCCGCCCGCTGGCCCCCGAGCGGTGGCGGCGCGACTGCCTGGCCACCGCCACCACCCACGACCTGCCCTCCACCGCCGCCCGGCTGACCGGCGACCATGTGACGCTCCGCCACCGCCTCGGCCTGCTCACCCGCCCGCTGGAGCAGGAGCTCACCGAGGACGTCACCTCCACCGCCGAGTGGCTGGCCCTCCTGGCCCGGCTGCGGATGCTCCCCGAGGGCGACGGCAACGAGGAGGCGGCCGTCCGTGCCGTCCACCGCTTCCTGAGAGCCACCCCCGCCCGGATGGTCGGCGTCTGGCTCCCCGACACCGTGGGCGACCGCCGCCCGCAGAACCTCCCCGGCACCTGGGACCAGTACCCCAACTGGCGGCTGCCCATCGCCGACCCCGAGGGCCACCCCGTCACCCTGGAGGAGATCGCCGCCTCGCCCCGGCTGCACGCCCTGATGGAGGTCCTGCGCCCCGGAAGAGCCCGTACGGCACCCCCGGGCGAGCGTCGCGCCTAGGCGTTCGCTACGTTGGCACCGTGGACAAGAAGAACGCTATGCGCGCCGGCGTCGTTGCGGCCGGGACGACGCTGATGATGATGCTCATGTCGGCCCCGGCACTCGCGCTGGTCCGGGACGACGGTGACGACCCGGGCCCGGGCCTGAGTGCGATGGAGACCATCGGTCTCTACGTCATCGCGCCCATTGCCCTGTTCCTGGCGATCACGGCCCTGGTCATGGTCCTGGACAAGTCCAAGAAGCAGGTCTGACCCGTACGCAGGTCCGATCCGCACACGTACGCAGGTCTGACCCGTACCCGTACGCAGGTCCGATCCGCACACGTACGAAGGGTGCGCCGCCGGTAGCAGCTACCGCGCGGCGCATCAGCGTGTCCGGCGCCGGACGGGGGCGGTCCCGCCCTGTGGGTCCCGGGTAGGTTGCGGCCATGACCGAGTGGGACGTCAAGAAGCTCCGCATCCTGCGCACCCTGCGCGACCACGGCACGGTGACGGCGACCGCCGAGGCGCTCCTGATGACCCCCTCCGCCGTCTCCCAGCAGCTCACCAACCTGGCCAAACAGCTCGGCGTCGAACTCCTGGAGCCGCAGGGCCGCCGGGTCCGCCTCACCGACGCCGCCCACCTCGTCCTGCGCCACGCCGAGGCGGTCTTCGCCCAGCTGGAGCGGGCGGACGCCGAACTCACCGGCTATCTGCGCGGCGAGGCGGGCGAGGTCAGGGTGGGCGCCTTCTCCACCGCCGTGCCCGCCCTCGTCGTCCCCGCCGTGCGGCTGCTGCGCGCCGAGGGCTGCCCGGGACCGGACGTACGCGTACGGGAGGCCGAGGCGGCCCAGGCGTACGAGCTGCTCACCGCGGGCGAGGTGGACCTGGCCCTGTCGCTGGCCGCCCACGCCCCGACCGCCCGCGACCCCCGCTTCACCCTCTTCCCGCTGCTCGCCGACCCGCTGGACGTGGCGCTCCCGGCCGCCCACCCGCTGGCCGGAGCGCCCGCGCTGCGCCTCGCCGACCTGGCCGCCGACCGCTGGATCTTCGGCGGCTCCGGTCCCTGGTCCGAGATCACCACGGCCGCCTGCGAGGCGGCGGGCTTCGTCCCCGAGCAGGCCCACAGCGCCGCCGGATGGACCGCGATCCTCGCCCTGGTCGAGGCGGGCATGGGCATCGCGCTCGTGCCCCGGATGGCCTCCCGGGAGCAGCGCCGCGAGGGCGTGGTGATGCGGGTCCTGGAGGCGGACCAGCCGCGCCGCCATGTGGTGGCGGCGGTCCGCCACGGGGCGGAGACGGGCCCGGCGGTGGCCCGGGTGCTGTCGGCACTCACGCGCGCCGCGCGATCATTCAGCTGAGCTGAACGATATCTGCGAAAACTTTCGATGGACCTGATGGGTCCGGTGGCGCGAAGGTAAGGACATGACCTTCGACGCGAACGAGACCACATGGCAGAACCCCGCATCCCAGAACCCCGACGCCGACCCCCACGCCAATGACGCCGCGCCCTACGGCGGCGGCGACCCCTACGCCGACTACCGCGAGGCCGGTGACCTCCCCTTCACCGAGCTGGTCGACCTCGCCGACCGCCGCCTCGGCGCGGGCGTGATCGCCGCCAACGACGAGTTCTTCGCCGAGCGCGAGAACCTCCTGATCCGCGAGCGGGCCGTCTTCGACCCCGAGCACTTCGGCCACAAGGGCAAGATCATGGACGGCTGGGAGACCCGCCGCCGCCGTGGCGCGGACGCCGGCCACCCCTTCCCGGCCCCCGAGGACCACGACTGGGCGATCGTCCGCCTCGGCGCCCCCGGTATCGTGCGCGGCCTGGTCGTGGACACCGCGCACTTCCGGGGCAACTACCCCCAGCGCGTATCGGTGCAGGCCACCGCCGTGGAAGGCGCCCCGGGCCCCGAGGAGCTGCTCGCCGACGAGGTGAAGTGGGAGGAGATCCTTCCGCCCACCCCCGTACGCGGCCACGCGGCCAACGCCTTCGAGATCACGAGCGGCCGCCGCTACACCCACCTGCGCCTGTGCCAGCACCCCGACGGGGGCATAGCCCGCCTCCGCGTGCACGGCGAGGTCGTCCCGGACCCGGTCTGGATCGCCGCGCTCGGCACGGTCGACCTGATCTCGGTGCTCAACGGCGGTACGTACGAGGACGCCTCCGACCGCTTCTACTCCTCGCCCACCCAGATCATCCTGCCCGGCACCTCCCGCAAGATGGACGACGGCTGGGAGAACCGCCGCCGCCGGGTCCGCGACACCAACGACTGGGTCCGCTTCCGCCTCCCCGCCCAGGGCGCGGTCCGCGCGGTCGAGATCGACACCGCCTACCTCAAGGGCAACTCCGCGGGCTGGATCGCCCTCCAGGGCCGCAACGGCGACACCGGCGAGTGGTTCGAGATCATCCCGCGCACCCGCCTCCAGCCCGACACCCTCCACCGCTTCGTGCTCCGCGCGCAGGCCGTCGTCACCCACGTCCGCCTGGACGCCTTCCCCGACGGCGGGGTGGCCCGGATGCGGCTGCACGGCGGCTTCACGGAGTCCGGCACGGCCGCGCTCACCCGCCGCTACGAGGAGTCGGGCACGTAACCCCGTAACTCTCCGGTCGGCACCCCCAGTTCCCGCCCGGCGGACGGCTGCGCTCCTGCGCCCGTCCGCCGGGCGGTCTCCATGGAAAACTCCCTTCGGTCGGTAAGGATGCGCCGGGTCCACGACATACAAAGGGTGTGGAGACCTTGAAGAACGGGCGCGACCGCGCGGCACGGTTCACCGCCCTGTACACCCGCAACCATCCGCGCGTCGCCGCCTTCGTCCTCCGGCGGTCGGGGGACACGACCGCCGCCGAGGAGCTGACCGCTGAGGTCTTCCGTACGGCCTGGGAGCGCATGGTCGGCGGCCAGGAGGTGGGGACCGGCTGGCTGTTCGTCACCGCCCGGAACCTGCTGAGCAACCACTACCGTTCGCAGGCGCGCCTGGCCGAGCTGCACCGGCACATAGCCGAAGGGCTGGACCGTGCGCCGGCGTCCGGCCGGGACAGTGCCGTGCTGGCCGCGCTCGACCGGTTGCCGTCCCACCACCGTGAAGTGCTGTTGCTGAGCTATTGGGACGGGCTCAGCGCCGCGGAGGCCGGGGAGGTCCTGGGCTGCGGGGTGTCGGCGGTATGGGTCCGGATGCACCGGGCCCGCAAGGCGTTCCGTGACGTTTGCGATCTTCCTCAGGAGCCGGTCCGATGCGCGTGAAGAAGCTGATCAGGAACGCCGATCCCGTACCGGCCCCGGCGGCCGGGGGCCTGTCGGCGCGGGCCGCCGAGGAACTCGCCCTGCTGGTGGGGCCCGAGGCCGGGCCTCCACCCGCAGCGGCCCGCCGCCCGCGCGCCCGGGCCTTCCTGACCGCCGCGCTCGCCTGCGTGGCCGCCGCTGTCATCGGGGGCGTGGCCTTCCTCCTGGCAGCGGTGGACGGTGCGGATCCGGGCGGTGTGATGGCCGACGAGGCCTACTACGCCACCACCGCCGAACTGGAGGGGGCGGCGGACGTGATCGTACGGGCGAGGCTCGGCGCCGGGCGGGAGGAGACCGGCGACGGCTCCACCGGCACGGTCGCGACGGCCGAGGTGGTGGCCACGGCCAAGGGCGAGTTCACGGGCGACGCGCTCACGGTGGCGTACGCGCCGAACGGTTCGGGGCCCGAGACCGCCGGACTCACGGCGGGCCGGGAGTACGTCTTCCTGCTCGACCGGGGCGACGACGGCCACTACTACCTGGTGAACACCACACAGGGCTGGTACGGCGTCGAGAACGGCCGGAAGGCGGTAGCGGGGGACGACAACGACGTGGCGCTCAGCCCCCGGGTCGCGCGGGAGCTCCGCATCACGCAGTGAACGGAGCCCGTCAGCAGACCCGCGCGCGGGCGTACGCCGACGACACCCGCGCGGGCGCGCGCCGACGGAGACGAACGCGCGCGCTGACGGAGACCGAACGCGCGCGGGCGTACGCCGGACGAGCCGCGGGCGTACGCCGAAGGGGCGCCCCCTCCGCCGTAGCGAAGAGAGCGCCCCCCAAGTGGTGCGTTACGCGGTGGCCGCCGCCGCGTCCGCCGCCTGGGCCTTCAGCGCGCGCTCCACGCCCGACCGGGACTCCGACATCAGCCGGCGCAGGGCCGCGCTCGGCTCCGCCGAGGCCAGCCACGCGTCCGTGGCGTCCAGCGTCTCCTGGGAGACCTGGAGCGCCGGGTAAAGGCCCACGATGATCTGCTGGGCCATCTCGTGGCTGCGCGAGTCCGAGACCTCCTTCACCGAGGCGAAGTACTTCTCCGTGTACGGGGCCAGCAGCTCGCGCTGATCCGACTGGACGAAGCCGCTGATGACCGCCTCCTGGAGCGAGTTGGGCAGCTCGCCCGACTCCACGACCGAGGCCCACGCCTGGGCCTTGGCCTCCTCCGAGGGCTGCGAGGCCCGCGCGGTGGCCGCGTGGCGCTCGCCCGCCGCCGTCCTGTCGCGCTCGTACTCGGCGGTGATCTCCTCCTCGTCGAGCAGGCCGACGGCCGCCAGCCGCTGCACGAACGACCAGCGCAGCTCGGTGTCGACGGTCAGGCCCTCGATGGACTCCGTACCGTCCAGCAGCGACTGGAGGAGGTCCAGCTGCTGCGGGTTGCGGGCCGTCGCCGCGAAGGCACGGGCCCAGGCCAGCTGGTGGTCGCTGCCCGGCTCCGCCGCCCGCAGGTGCGCCAGCGTCGCGTCCGTCCACTGGTTGAGCGCGGCCTCACGGGTCTCCGGGGCCGCGTACAGGTCCAGGGCCAGCTTCACCTGACGGTGCAGCGACTGGACGACACCGATGTCCGACTCCTTGCCGATGCCGGAGAGCACCAGCGCGAGGTAGTCCCGGGTGGCCAGCTCGCCGTCGCGCGTCATGTCCCAGGCCGAGGCCCAGCACAGGGCGCGCGGCAGCGACTCGGTGAAGTCGCCCAGGTGCTCGGTGACGACCCGCAGCGACTCCTCGTCGAGGCGGACCTTTGCGTACGACAGGTCGTCGTCGTTGAGGAGGATGACGGCCGGGCGGGCCCTGCCCTCCGGGAACGGCACGGTGGTGCGCTCGCCGTCGACGTCCAGCTCGATCCGGTCCGTACGGACGAGCTTGCCGTCCTCGTTCAGGTCGTACGCGCCGATGGCGATCCGGTGCGGGCGGAGCGTCGGCTCGCCCTTGGCTCCGGCGGGCAGCGCCGGGGCCTCCTGGAGGACGGTGAAGGAGGTGACGCGGCCCTCGGCGTCGGTCTCGATCTCCGGGCGCAGGATGTTGATCCCGGCCGTCTCCAGCCATGCCTTCGACCAGGTCTTCAGGTCACGGCCGGAGGTCTTCTCCAGCGCGCCCAGCAGGTCGGAGAGGCGGGTGTTGCCGAAGGCGTGCGCCTTGAAGTACGCCTGCACGCCCTGGAAGAACGCGTCCTTGCCGACGTACGCCACGAGCTGCTTGAGCACGGATGCGCCCTTGGCGTACGTGATCCCGTCGAAGTTGACGAGGACGTCCTCCAGGTCCTGGATGTCCGCCATGATCGGGTGCGTGGAGGGCAGCTGGTCCTGGCGGTAGGCCCAGGTCTTCATGGAGTTGGCGAACGTGGTCCAGGAGTGCGGCCACTTCGAGCCCTCGGCGTCCGCCTGGCAGGCGATCGAGGTGTAGGTGGCGAACGACTCGTTGAGCCAGAGGTCGTTCCACCACTCCATCGTGACGAGGTCGCCGAACCACATGTGGGCCAGCTCGTGCAGGATCGTCTCGGCCCGCACCTCGTACGCCGCGTCCGTCACCTTGGAGCGGAAGACGTACTGGTCGCGGATGGTGACCGCGCCCGCGTTCTCCATCGCGCCCGCGTTGAACTCCGGGACGAAGAGCTGGTCGTACTTGGCGAACGGGTACGCGTAGTCGAACTTCTCCTGGAACCACGTGAAGCCCTGCCGGGTGACGGCGAAGATGTCCTCCGCGTCCAGGTACTCCGCGAGCGAGGGACGGCAGTAGATGCCGAGCGGGACGGACTGGCCGTCCTTCTCGTAGCTGCTGTGCACCGAGTGGTACGGGCCGACGATGAGCGCCGTGATGTACGTGGAGATGCGCGGCGTCGGCTCGAAGGTCCAGACGTCGTCCTCGGGCTTCGGCGTCGGCGAGTTCGAGATGACCGTCCAGCCGGAAGGGGCCTTCACGGTGAACTGGAACGTGGCCTTCAGGTCCGGCTGCTCGAAGGACGCGAACACGCGGCGGGCGTCCGGCACCTCGAACTGGGTGTACAGGTAGGCCTGCTCGTCGACCGGGTCGACGAACCGGTGCAGCCCTTCACCGGTGTTGGTGTACGCGCAGTCGGCGACGACCTTCAGCTCGTTGGCGCCCTCGCTCAGCTGCGGCAGCGCGATCCGCGAGTCGCGGAACACGGCGGCGACGTCCAGCGCCTCGCCGTTGAGCACGACCTCGTGGACGGCCGGGGCGACCAGGTCGATGAAGGTCTCCGCGCCGGCCTCCGCGGAGTCGAAGCGCACGGTGGTCACGGACCGGTAGGTGCCGCCCTCCTGCGCTCCGGAGAGGTCGAGATCGATCTCGTACGCGTCCACGGTCAGCAGGCGCGCCCGCTCCTGTGCCTCTTCGCGGGTCAGATTCGTGCCAGGCACGCGGTCATCTCCTTGGTGTGCTACTTGTATGCGGCGGTTTTGCCCATCCTTCCATGGGTGACGCGCATAGAGGATGCCCGGCGGACCATCCCGTCCGTGGACCCCAGCGCGATGTCCGATTTCCGCCGGACTCGGGCGCCGGGCCGGAGCAGGCTCGAACCATGACTGGAACCACGCCCCGAACTACTACCGGGACCACGCCCCGAAGCACCACTGGGACCACGCCCCGAAGCACCACTGGCGCCACGACCCGATACGAACCCCGCCCCATCGCCCCCGCCGCCCTCGCCGGACTCCGCGTCACCGACGACGCGGGCCGCCCCTGTGCCCCGTACACCGATACGGAGGGCGGCGCCCCGCTCCGCTGCTGTCTGCGCGGCAGCGAGCCGGGGGAGCGCATCGCGCTGGTCTCCTACGCCCCGCTGCGCCTCTGGGCGGCCGGGACCGGGGCGACCCCGGGGGCGTACGACGAGCAGGGGCCCGTCTTCATCCACGCCGAGGAGTGCGCGGGCCCGGACCCGGCGCGCCCGGGCTACCCGTTCACGCGCCCCGGCGCCCTGCGTACGCTCCGCCGCTACGACGCGCGCGGGCACATCGCGGGCGGCCGGCTCCTGGAGATCCCGGCCGAGGCGGAGAAGGGGTTCGACGCGGCCTTCGACGAGGCGTTCGCGGACCCGGAGGTGGTGCTGGTGCACGTACGGGCGGTGGAGTACGGGTGCCTCCACTTCGAGGTGCGGAGGCCCTGAGGATCCCGCCGTCCGCGGTGGCAATCGGGTGCCACCCTGGGTAGCATCAAGGGTATGAAGATTAGTGTGAGCCTGCCGCAGGAGGATGTCGCCTTCGTCGACGAATATGCCGCGAGGACCGACGCGGATTCCCGGTCCGCGGTGATACACGCCGCTATCGAGCTGTTGCGCGCCTCGAACCTTGAAGCCGACTACGCGGAGGCTTTCGCGGAATGGGACAAGAGCGAGGACGCCGAGTTCTGGGACCGGGCCTCGGGCGACGGGCTCACCGATGCGGCGCGGTGACATCTACCTGATCGACTTCGAGCCGGTCCGGGGCAACGAGGCGAACAAGGCCCGCCCGGCGCTGATCGTGTCGAACGACGGGGCCAACGCCACCGTGGAGCGGACGGAGCGCGGTGTCCTCACAGTCGTGCCCATCACCTCCAACACGGCACGCGTCTTCCCCTTCCAGGTCCTCCTGCCGGCGGCCGAGTGCCACCTCTCGGTGGACAGCAAGGCCCAGTGCGAGCAGGTGCGCGCCGTCTCGCCGCAGCGGCTGAAGCACCGCATCGGCAAGGTCCCCCGGCAGCGCATGGCCGAGATCGATACGGCGCTGCGCCGCCACCTCGCCCTCTGACGGGCATGCGGAGGGGCGGCCACCGGTGTGCTCCGGTGGCCGCCCCTTCCGTACGCGTACGCGAGTGCGCGCCGCGGGTCAGCCCTTCAGCTCGGCCGCCACCAGCTCCGCGATCTGCACGGCGTTGAGCGCCGCGCCCTTGCGGAGGTTGTCGTTGGAGACGAAGAGCGCGAGGCCGTTGTCCACGGTCTCGTCGACCCGGATGCGGCCCACGAAGGAGGCGTCCCTGCCCGCAGCCTGGAGCGGGGTCGGGATCTCCGAGAGCTCGACGCCCGCGGCGTCCTTCAGCAGCTCGTAGGCGCGCTCGACACCGATCGGGCGGGCGAAGCGGGCGTTGATCTGGAGCGAGTGGCCGGAGAAGACCGGGACCCGGACACAGGTGCCGGAGACCTTCAGCTCCGGGATGTCCAGGATCTTGCGGGACTCGTTGCGGAGCTTCTGCTCCTCGTCCGTCTCGAACGAACCGTCGTCCACGATCGAGCCCGCCAGCGGCAGCACGTTGAAGGCGATCGGACGCTTGTAGACGCCCGGCTCGGGGAAGTCCACGGCCTCGCCGTCGTGGACCAGCTTCTCGGCGTCGGCGACCACCTTGGACGCCTGGCCGTGCAGCTCGGAGACCCCGGCGAGACCGGAGCCGGAGACGGCCTGGTAGGTCGCGACGGTCAGCGCTTCGAGACCGGCCTCGTCGTGCAGCGGGCGCAGCACGGGCATGGCGGCCATCGTGGTGCAGTTCGGGTTGGCGATGATCCCCTTGGGCCGGACGCGGGCCGCGAGCGGGTTGACCTCGGAGACGACGAGGGGGACCTCGGGGTCCTTGCGCCAGGCGGAGGAGTTGTCGATCACCACGGGGCCCTGGGCGGCGACCTTCTCGGCCAGCGCCTTCGAGGTCGCGCCACCGGCGGAGAACAGCACGATGTCCAGCCCGGTGTAGTCGGCCGTGGAGGCGTCCTCGACGGTGACGGCCCGGCCCTTCCAGTCGATCGTGGAGCCCGCGGACCGGGCGGAGGCGAACAGCCGCAGCTCGTCGACCGGGAAGTCCCGCTCGGCCAGGATCTTGAGCATGACTGTGCCGACCTGACCGGTGGCGCCGACGATTCCGACCTTCACTGGGACTCCTCTGTTCGTGTGCGCGGCCCGTTTGCCGCTCCATGATGCGTATGTCCGGGCCCGCCTTGTCCAATCCATTGTCCGACCTGCGGACTTCCACGGACGGGGCCGAACGTTTCGTCGTCCCCGGGCGTCGGAGGGGAAACATCTTCGGGGGAGGCAGCCGTGCCGGTGAGGAGAGAACGGGGCCCGGGCGATCCGCTCGGCCCCGCCCAGGTGGACCGGGTCCGGGCCGTCCTGTCCCTGGGCGGGGTCCCGTACGCGGACCTCCAGGACGGGGTGCAGCAGATACGGCTGCGCCTGCTGGAGCGCGCCGCGCGGGGCCAGGAGCCACCGGGCGACCTGGGCGCATGGTCGGCCGTGGTCGCCTCGAACCTGGCCGCCGACTGGCACCGGGGGCGGGGCCGCCGGGAGCGGGTGGCGGCCCGCCTCGCCGCTCTGGACCCGCCCGGCGGGGCCACGGAGGGCGGCCAGGAGGCGCGGCTGCTGGCCCTCGCGGTCGCTGCCGGGCTCGACGCACTGCCGGGCCCGCAGCGCCAGGCCCTGGTGCTGCGGTTCTACGCGGACCTCTCGGTCCCGCAGATCGCCTCCGAGCTGGGGATTCCGCAGGGCACGGTCAAGAGCCGGCTGTACGCGGCGGCGCGCACGATGCGGGAGCGGCTGGCACCGCTGCACGCGGACGGGGTGGTGTGACGATGAACACGGACGATGAGTACGGAGACGGCCGGGACTTCGCGGACAACGGTCGGAACTTCGCGGACAACGGCCGGGACTTCGCGGACAGCCGCGAGCCGGACGCGCTCATGGCCGTACTGCTCGGGGAGCCCGCCCCGGAGGGCGACGGTCCGGCCGCACGCCGTCATGAGGAGGCCCGGCAGGACATGGAGGTGCTCGGCGCACAGCTCCGGCTGATCGGTGACCGGCTGGGGGCGTCGGCCCCGGGGACGTACGAGAGCGCCGCGACGGCTCCCCGTGTTCGCCTCCTGAGCCTCCCGCGCCGGGGAAGGCCCCGGGGGCGGACCCTCGCGCTCGCCGCCTGCGCCCTGGTGGTCACCGCGCTCGCCGGGGCCGGTCTCCTCCGGGCGATCGCGACCTCCGCCGAGGAGGAGGGCTATGCGGCCAAGCTCTCCGAGGACGGCATCGTGGCGTGCGCGCGCCTCGTGGTGGACGGCACGGTGCTCCGTACCGAGCGCGTCGCGCAAGGGGTGCGGGTGGTGCTGGACGTCGAGCGCTCCCTGAAACCGGAGCGGGCACCCGCGCGGGCCGCCTTCCTGGTGCCGGGCGAGGAGGCGGACCTCTACCGGCCCGGGACCCCGGTGACCGTCGTGGTCTCCCGCTTCCCGGACGAGCCGGTCACGGCGTACACGCGGGACGGCGAACGCGCGGACGCCTGGGACCGGCTCTCGGCCGCGCTGCCGGCCTCGCGGGGGCTGGAGTGCCCGGGGCGGGGGTGACCGGGGACGTACGCCGGGGCGGGGCTGACCGGGAACGTACGGCGGGGCGGGCGCTCCTCACGAGCACCCGCCCCGCTGTCGATCACGATGGATCAGAGCCCATCAGCTGCGATCGGTCCGCTATGGCGTGACCTTCTCGATCACGACGCTGCCGGTGCCCGCGGCCGTGCCGCGCGCGTTGACCAGCTGGACCTCACCGAAGAACTGCCGCCCCTCGGGAGCCGCACCGGCGACCACGACCTCGGCGCCGACCTGCGCCGAAGCGCCGTTCGCCAGGTTGTAGGTCTTCGACGCGTCGACCTTCAGGGTGCCGAGCGAGGCCGAGTAGTACACATCGCGGTAGTCGTACGTGGTCGACCCGGACGGAACCGAGTAGCCCTCGACGATGACCGTGTACGTACCGGCGGCCGGGTTGGCCAGGCTGACCCGCTCCTCGGAACCGGCGGTGGTGCCGCTGCCGACCTGCGTGGCGCCCCGGAAGACGTACAGGTCGAGGTCGGCGTTGGCGTCCGACGTACCGCCGATGGCGAAGTCGAGCTTCTCGACGCCCGCACCGATGGTCACCGTGGTCTGCCGGGTCTGGCCGGTGGAGATCGACGGCTTGTCGACCTTGGCCGAGCCGAGCGCGCCGCCCTTGAGCTTGCCCTCAAGAGCCGCCGCGCCGTTGGTGACCTTCCAGTTCACCGCGGCCGGAGCGCCGATCTTCGCCTCGGCGATGGTCTGCACCGCCGGGTCGAAGGAGGCGCCGAGGATCGAGACGTCCAGCTTGAACGGGTTGTCCAGCAGCGGCGACGTACGGCGCGACTCGACCTCGATCTCCCACACGCCGGGATACGGGTCCTTGTAGGACCGCACGTCCGGACGGCAGACGTTCGCCGGGTTCTCGTAGTTCGGGTAGCAGTTGACCGTGGAGGTCGGGTCGACCGGCGTCCCGTACGGGTGCAGGGCGATGAACCGGGTCTGGCTGCCCGAGCGCAGCGCGCTGAGGGCGACCTCAAGGGTCTTGGCGCCCTCCGGCACGTTGAAGAAGTACGAGGTGGTGCCGTTGCGCTGCACCGAGCTCGAGTTCTTGAACGCGTAACCGGGGTGGCTCAGCTCGTTGGCGACGACGACCGTGGACAGGACCTGGTGGTCGATGCCGATGGTCTTGCTGTCGTCCAGCTCCAGGATGGCGCTGTGCACGCCCGCCTTCTTGGCCTTCGCCGTGACCTTGAGCTTCACCGGGACGTCGAGCGGCAGCGAGACGTACTCGGGGCTGCTCAGCTTGAAGGTGCCGTTGTTGTTCTTCCACGACAGCTTGTGCTGGACGTTGCGGTCGGGGCCCGTGGTGCGGGTGACGACGATCTCGTAGACCTTCGTCTCGCCGACCTTGAGGCCGCCCTCACGGTCGTAGAGACCGGTGCCGAAGCCCGGGTCCTTGAGCGCGAAGTCGATCGCGGTGTCGACCGGGGCCTTGACCTTGTACTCGTGCGCCGGGTTGCCCTTCTTGGTGAGGAGCTTCCAGGCACCGACGATGTCGATCAGACCGGAACCCTGGGCGTGCGCGGGCACGTCCTTGATGTGGGTAGCCGAGCTGGTCAGCGCGACCCGGAGGTCGGCCGGGGGCACTTCCAGGCCCTTCTGCTTCGCGGCGGAGAGCAGCAGGGCGGCCGCACCGGCGGCCTGCGGCGAGGCCATCGAGGTGCCCTGGAGCATCGAGTAGCCGGCCGGCAGGGCGTAGCCCGCCTCCCTGACCGGACCGCCCGCGGCCCAGGTCTGGGTGGTGTTGATCGCCGCACCCGGGGCCGAGATGGTCGGCGTGAAGCCGCCGTCCTCACGCGGACCGCGCGAGGAGAAGGGGAGCAGGTCGTACTTCTTGGTGACGTTGGAGCCGTAGTTCGCGGCCCACGTCTCCTTGGAGATCGACGCGCCCACCGAGACGACGTGGTCGGCCAGGGCCGGGTCGCCGATGGTGTTGAGGCCCGGGCCGCTGTTGCCGGCCGAGATGACGAGCTGGACGCCGTAGATGTCGATGAGGCGCTTGTAGAGCTCGGCGCGGGCGTTGTTGCCGTCGTTCAGCGGCGGCAGGCCGCCGATCGACATGTTGACGATGTCGACACCGCGGTTGACGACGAGGTCGATCATGCCCTCGGTCAGCGCGATGTTGGTGCAGCCGCCGGACCAGGTGCAGGCGCGCGAGGAGACGACCTTGGCGCCGGGCGCCGCGCCGTTCATCTTGCCGCCGAACAGGCTGTTGGCCGCGGTGATGCCCGCGACGTGCGTGCCGTGCGAGCCCTCGATGACACCGATGTTGACGTAGTCGGCCCGGGCGCCCGCCGCGTTGTAGACGACGTTCTTACGGGTCTCTACGACGAACGGGATGCGCTCGACGACCTCGGTGCGCGGGTCGTCCTCGCCGAAGTAGGCGACGTGGAACTTCTCCTTGTACGGCTTGAGGGCCTTGTCGTCGGAGAAGTCCGCGTTCTCGTTCAGGTCCACCCGGACGGTGCCCTTGACCGGGTCGTACAGCACGCCCCACACGTCGGTGGTGTCACCGTCGCGGTTGAGGTCGCCCGCCATGTCGCCGCCGGTGGTGGCCGCCTCGGCGAAGGTGGCGAACTTGTAGCTGCCCGCCGGAGCCGAGTACGTCTTGCCGCCGGCCGTGAACGTCGGACCGGTGACGGTCTGCGACATCCGCAGCCAGGTGCCGTCGCCGTCGTTCACCGGGTCGGTCGCGGTGACCCAGTCGACGATCTTGCGCTCGCCGGTGGTGGTCTTCTTCAGCGCGGGGTGGCCGAGGTCGACACCGGAGTCCAGGACACCGATGGTGATCCCTCGGCCGTCGGCCTTCGGGTTCTTCTCGACGAACTCGACCGCACCCGTCTCGAAGGACGGGTTGTACGGGTTGGCGGCCGGGGTCTTCTTGCCGGGGGCGGGGTAACTGCCCGTGGCCTTGACCTGCTTGGCCCCCGCGGCCCGGTCGCCCGAGGGCGTCGGGTCGTCCAGCTTGATCTCCTGCTTGAGATCGATGCCGAGGACGGACTTCAGCTTGGAGGCCGCCTCGATGGTGGCCTCGGCGGTGCTGGTCGGCACCGTCGCCCGGACGTAGCCGAGCTTGTCGTAGGTCTGGCCGAGCACGGAGCCCTTGACGGCGTCCAGCTGCTCGGTGACCTGCTCGGTCGCCCCCGGGGTGGTGGCGATCATCATCGTGATGTTCTTCTCGCCCTTGGCTTCGGCCTTGGCCAGAACCTCGGCGTCGGCCTTGCCGAGCTTGTCGCCCCGGTCGCTTGTGGCGGCCGGTTTGACGGGTGCCGGTGCCGGGTCGTCGACGGCGAACACCGGCGCGGCGCTGGAGGCCGCGAGTGCGGCAGCCAGGCCGGCGGCGGCCGCGATGCGCACGGCACGTCTCGTCCCGGATATGGAGCTGGGGGATTCCTTGGTCATCAGCATCCCTGTAATCGAAAGAGAGAGTCCGGAATTCGGTACCGGATGACCGCTCAGCCTGTCGTAAATGACAGAGGTTTGTGGAGAGTTGACGGAGACGAGACAGGTACATGGCATAGATCCGCCACGGGGAGCGATGCGTCACGCGGGATGAATGAGGCGAAAGCGCGTGCTGGAACCACCCATTCCGGCCTGTGGTCCGGACCAGTGGCACCGGTCACCCCTCGCGCCCCGCCGCCGGTCGCACCCGGAACACCTCGTTCCCCTCTCAGCGCGGCAGCACCACGAGGTACGCGGCCGGCTCCCGGTCGTCCGCCGCCATCAGGGCCGTACGCACCACCGTGGCCTGCTGGTCCATCGCCTCGCGCAGCTTCCTCGGGGTGAGGTGGACGACCGTGACCCCGAGCCGTTCCAGCCGCTCCCGCTTGGCGGCGTACGCGGACCACTGCGGGTCCTCCGCGCGCGCCGGGCCCTGGTTCCCGCCCCGGCGCCCTTCTTCCGGCACACCGAACCGGGGCGCCCGGGTGTCCAGTTCGACGGCGACGGCGAGATCCGGCCAGTACGCGTCGACCCCGCCCAGCTCCGGCCCGCCCGGCAGCCGCAGGCCGACGTTCCACAGCGGCTCGGGCAGCCCGTGCTCGCGCACCATCGCGTACAGCCGCGCCTCCGCCGCGGCCCGCCCCTCCGCCAGCAGCGCGTCCACCGCACCCACCACCGCGGGCCGCCCCAGCAGCTTCGCCGCGCTCAGCTCCCGCACCACGGCGGCCGGTTCGCTGTGTCCGGCCCGTACGGCCTCGGTCAGCAGCCGCGTCACCTCCGCCGCGTCGCCCAGCCCCGCCACCGCGTCGGCCAGCGCCCGCTCCACCGGGGCGACGGGCACCCCGGCCAGCCGCACCGGTGCGGGCGGCGCGGCCCCCCGCACCACCTCCACGAACCGGGTGGAGCGCAGCCGCCGGGTGCGCGGCACCAGGACGTCGATGCGGTGCAGCGAACCCAGGTCCGGCGCCGAGGCGAAGCCATACAGCGCGAGCGCCGCCAGACCGGTCACCATCGCCTCGCCGAACCCCGGGTCCGACGGCTCCGGGACCGTACGCCGGGAGGAGACCGGCGGGCGCCCCGCGTACAACAGCGCGCCGTGCAGCCGCTCCTGGCCGCTGGGCGCGCCCGCGTGCAGCAGGTAGACCCCGGGGAGCAGGTGCTGCCAGGGGCCGCCGGGCAGGCACTGTGCGGAGGTCTGCGCGGCGGAGACGCCCCGGGCCCGGAGCTGGGCGGCGGACAGGACGCGGTGCGTCACGTCCTGGAGGTGGTGCAGGGGGCGGGGGAACAGGGGCGAGAGCGGGGTGTTCTGGGTCATGCCCGATGATTTCCCGCCAACCCAGGGTGCCCTAACCCCTGTTACACGCCCGTCGACAATTCCGGACAACGCCGCCCTAAAGTACGGGCGTTCGAGGACCGAAAAGGGCTGTCGCGCGGGAAATGGGGAGGGGGCGCGCCGGGCGGGTGTACGAGCGCCGCTTTCACGCCGCGCACACACCGAGCCCACGCGCCCCCTGGGGAGCCCTTGTGCCTGTGCCTTCTCGGGGGTTGTGGTCACGCACCCCGGACCGTGGTCACCCCCGAGGCGTCGCACTCCTGGCCGCGCAGCGCCCGTGCCAGATCGTCCCGGGCCTCCAGGACCAGCCGGCGCAGCGCCGGAGCGGCGTCCGCGTGGCCGGTCAGCCAGGCGTCGGTCGCCGCGAGGGTCTCCGGGCTGTCCTGGAGGCCGGGGAAGAGCCCCCTCACCACATGCATGCCGATCTGGATGGACCGCTCCGCCCAGACCCGCTCGATCACCTCGAAGTAGCGGTCCGCGTACGGGGCCAGCAGCTCCCGCTGGGAGGGCTGGTCGAAGCCCGCGATCGTCGCCTCCACCAGCGCGTTGGACAGCTTGTCCGACTCCACCACGGCCGCCCACGCCTGCGCCTTGACCGCCTCCGAGGGCCGCGAGGCCAGGCACCGTACGTGGTGGCGCTTGCCGGACGCCGTGTCGTCGCGGGCCAGTTCGGCGTCGATGGCCGCCTCGTCGGCCACACCGTGCGAGGCGAGCGGGGAGAGGAAGGCCCAGCGCAGCTCCTGGTCGACCTCCAGGCCGTCGACCCGGGCCGTGCCCTCCAGCAGCCCGCCCAGCAGCTGGAAGTCCGCCTCGGAGCCCGCGACGGCCGCGAAGAAGCGGGCCCAGGTCAGCTGGTGCTGGCTGCCCGGCTCGGCACCCCGCAGCTCGCGCAGCGCGCCCTCGGCCAGCGCCCGGCCGCCCTCCTCGCGCCAGTCGGGGGCGGCGTAGTGCACCAGCGCCGACTGCGCCCAGGCGTGCAGCATCTGGAGGACGCCGATGTCGGTCTCCCGCCCGGCGTGGGCCAGCACCAGGGCGACGAAGTCGCGGGCCGGCAGCAGCGCGTCCCGGGTCAGGTTCCACAGGGCCGACCAGCACAGGGCGCGGGCCAGCGGGTCGGTGACGGAGCCCAGGTGGTCGCGGAGGGTGGCGAGGGACCCCTCGTCGAAGCGGATCTTGCAGTACGTGAGGTCGTCGTCGTTGACCAGGATCAGATCGGGCCGCTCCGCCCCGGCCAGCTCCTTCACCACCGTGCGCTCCCCGGCCACGTCCACCTCGGCGCGGGCGTAACGCGTCAGCTCGCCCTCGGGCGTGATCCGGTAGAGGCCGACCGCGACCCGGTGCGGGCGCAGCTCCGGGTGGGAGGCGGCGGCCTCCTGGACCACCACGAGCTCGGTCAGCGCCCCGGCCGCGTCGTACGTCGCGACGGGGGTGAGCACGTTGACCCCGGCGGTCTGGAGCCAGGAGCGGGACCAGGCCGTCATATCGCGGCCGGAGGTCTCGGCGAGCACCGAAAGAAGGTCGCCCAGGGTCGTGTTGCCGTACGCGTGCTGCTTGAAGTAGCGCCGCGCGCCCTCAAGGAAGGCGTCGCGTCCCACGTACGCCACGAGCTGCTTCAGTACGGAGGCGCCCTTGGCGTACGTGATCCCGTCGAAGTTCAGCTTGGCGTCCTCCAGGTCACGGATGTCGGCCGTGATGGGGTGCGTGGAGGGCAGCTGGTCGGCGCGGTAGGCCCAGGCCTTGCGGTTGTTGGCGAAGGTGATCCAGCCGTTGGTGAAGCGGGTCGCCTCCACCATCGAGAAGGAGCCCATGAAGTCCGCGAAGGACTCCTTCAGCCACAGGTCGTCCCACCACTCCATGGTGACGAGGTCGCCGAACCACATGTGCGCCATCTCGTGCAGGATGACGTTGGCGCGCCGCTCGTAGGCCGCCGAGGTGACCTTGCCGCGGAAGATGTACTCCTCGCGGAAGGTGACCATGCCCGGGTTCTCCATCGCCCCGAGGTTGTACTCCGGCACGAACGCCTGGTCGTACTTCCCGAAGGGGTAGGGGTAGTCGAAGTTGTCGTGGAAGAAGTCCAGGCCCTGCTTGGTGACCAGGAAGACGTCGTCCGCGTCGAAGTGCTTGGCCAGCCCCTTGCGGCACATCGCGCCGAGCGGGATCTCCAGGGTGGTGCCGTCGTCGAACGTACGGGTGTAGTGGTCGGTCACGTAGTGGTACGGACCGGCGACGACGGCCGTGATGTACGTGGAGATCGGCTTCGTCTCCGCGAACCGCCACACCCCGTCCTCGTGCGACTCCTCGGCCCCGTTGGACCAGACCCGCCAGCCGGCCGGCGCGGTCACCTGGAAGCGGTAGGGCGCCTTCAGGTCCGGCTGCTCGAAGTTGGCGAAGACGCGGCGGGCGTCGGCCGGCTCGTACTGCGTGTACAGGTAGACCTCGCCGTCCTCCGGGTCGACGAAGCGGTGCATGCCCTCACCGGTCCTGCTGTACGCGCACCGGGCGTCGACCACGAGGACGTTCTCGCCCTCCAGGAGCCCGTCCAGGGCCACCCGGGCCCCGTCGAAGACGGCAGCCGGGTCGAGGGCCTTCCCGTTCAGCGTCACGGCGTCCACACCCGGCGCCACCAGGTCGGCGAAGGTCGAGGCGCCGGCCCGGGCGGAACGGAACCGGATCGTGGTCAGCGACCGGAACGTACGCGGACCGGCGTCACCGTCGCCCCCGTCGGCCCCCTCGGGCTCGCCGACGGCGGAACGCAGGTCGAGCTCGACCTCGTAACCGTCGACGGTCAGCAGCTCGGCCCTCTTCTGGGCCTCGTCGCGGGACAGGTTTTCACCGGGCACGGGCACTCCTTCGTGACGCGCGTCATGTGTCGTGTTCGAACCCATTGATCCTTGCACGCGTCCCGGAGAGCCGGTATCCGGTATGCGGTCCGACCGGATCCGGTATGCGGCCGGGCCGGAGAGCCCCGTACGGGAATGGGAGACCCCCTGGGAGGCGTTCACGACCGCAGCAGCAACAGGCACTTTCCTGAGGAGAGACATGTCCCCGAACACCGCGGCGAACGGCAAGACCCCGGCCGACTTCTGGTTCGACCCGCTCTGCCCGTGGGCGTGGATGACCTCCCGCTGGATCCTGGAGGTCGAGAAGGTCCGCGACATCGAGGTCCGCTGGCACGTGATGAGCCTCGCCGTCCTGAACGAGGACAAGCTGGACGACGTGCCCGAGGAGTACCGCGAGATGCTGGCCACCAAGGCCTGGGGCCCGGTCCGGGTCGTCACCGCCGCCCAGCAGCTCCACGGCGACGAGGTCGTCGGCCCGCTCTACACGGCGCTCGGCACCCGCTTCCACAACAACGGCGAGGGCCCCACCCTTGAGGCCGTCGCCGGTGCCCTCAAGGACGTCGGCCTGCCCGCCGAGCTCATCGAGTACGCCGACAAGGACACGTACGACACCGAGCTGCGCGCCTCCCACAAGGAGGGCATCGACAAGGTCGGCCAGGAGGTCGGCACCCCGGTCGTCGCGGTGCCCGGCGCGGACGGCGAGCAGATCGCCTTCTTCGGCCCCGTCGTCACCCCCGCCCCCAAGGGCGAGGAGGCGGCGAAGCTCTGGGACGGCACGCTGCTGGTCGCCTCCATCCCCGGCTTCTACGAGATCAAGCGGACCCGCACCCAGGGCCCGATCTTCGACTGACCTCCGCCTTTGGAGGGCCTCGGGCCGGGAGCGCGGACGTGCTCCCGGCCCGTTGTCAGTGGTGGGTCGTACGGTGAGGACCATGCGAATCTCACCGGAGATGATCACGATCGACTGCCCCGACCCCCAGACGCTTGCGGCCTGGTGGGCCACGGCGCTGGGAGTGGAAGGCACGCAGGACTACGACGAGTTCGTCGTCGTCCCCGCCACCCCGCTGATCCTCGGCTTCCAACGGGTGCCCGAGCCCAAGGCCGTCAAGAACCGGGTGCACATCGACTTCTCGTCCCCCGACCGCCCGGCGGACGTGGAGCGCCTGGTGAAGCTGGGCGCGACGGTGGTCGGCGAACACACGGGCGAGCCGGGGTCGTGGACGGTCCTCCAGGACCCTGAGGGGAACGAATTCTGTCTGGGGGACGCCGGGATGCACTGACGAGCGGGCGGCGGGCCTGGACCCCGACCCCCTGCCCCCGGAGGAGGTGGCGGGCATCCTGGCCTTCGCGGGGCAGGGGGAGCTGGGGTCGGTGTGCAGAGCGCGCAGGCCGTGATCAGGCAGGCCGCGCGGCCGCCGCCTTCTTGAAGACCTCGAACACGGCCAGGTAGTTCGAGCCGCCATGGCCGTCGTCGATGGCCTGCGCCGCGATGTCCCGCATCAGCCGGGGCTGTTCGGCGTGCACGCCCTGCTCCACGCAGGTGCGGGTGATGTGGTCCAGCGCGTTCAGGTTCATCTCCATGGTGCCGAGGTCGCCCGGGTAGTGGCCCGCTTCGAGGGCGGGCGCCTGCTCGATCAGGGTCGAGTTCACCACCGTGGGCAGGAACCAGTCGACCGCGAGACGGGCGAACTCCTCCGTCGGCACGCCCGCCGAGCCGGTCAGCGCGGTGGCGTGCAGGAACCCGTTCATGGTCGCGTACATGAGGCCGAGCAGTGCCACGTTGTGGAGCACGGCGAGCCCCGGGTCGTCGCCGAGGTACCGGGGTTCGCCCAGGCTCTCCAGCGTGGCCCGGTGGGCGTCGAAGACCGCGCGCGGACCGCTGTAGAGGAAGACGGACTCCGGTTCCCCGACGAGAGGCGGCGGCACCATGATCGCGCCGTCCAGATACCCGGCGCCGCGCTCGGTCGCCCATACGGTTGCCGCGTGCGCTTCTTTTGGCGTACCGGAGTTGAGGTTGACCACGGTCCGGCCCGCCACCGCTCCGGCGGCGGGATCGAGCACTTCATACAGCGACGCGTAATCCTTCAGGCATACGAGGGTGAGAGGACTGGCCGACACGGCATCGGCCACGGACGCCCCGAGGTGCGCGCCCCGGGAGACGAGATCGCGGGCCTTCTCGGAAGTGCGGTTCCAGACGGTGGTGGGATGGCGGTTCCGCAACAGGGTTTCGGCGAGGGCGAGCCCCATGGGGCCGAGGCCGATGACGGTAACGGGCGTACGCGTGAACTGTGTTGATGGCTGATTCGTCATGCGGGATAGACTGCGGTCTCACACCGGTGTGAGAGTCAACCGAACGTGGTGGTCGTCACATGCGCATGGGGGAGTTCTCCCGACGGACCGGCGTCAGCCAGCGGTCGCTGCGCTATTACGAGGAGCAGGGCCTGCTCCAACCGGCCCGCCGCCCCAGCGGCTACCGCGAGTACGGGGAAGCGGACGTCGTCGCCGTACGGGGCATCCGCATGCTGCTGGCCGCCGGTCTCAACACCGCCACCATCGCCGAGCTGCTGCCCTGCATGGTCGACGAGGACCGCATCCTGGAACCGGCCTGCTCCAGCGCGCTCCCCTTCCTGGACCGCGAGCGGGAGCGCATCGACGAGGCCGTCACCGGCCTGCTCGCCGCCCGCGACCGGCTGGACGCGCTGATCGAGAGCACGGCGGTGGCGGGGGTGACCGACGAGGAGGCGTGCGCGGCGGTGTCCGGGCTCGCGAAGGGGCGCACGGGGACGGGCGGATCGCGGGCCGTCCGTACCTGATCCACCGGACACTCCGGGGCGCCCCCCTCGGAGCGTCCGGCAGGGGTCGGACACGCCCGCCCGCCCGCCGTCAGGAAGCCGAAGGCGTCAGGAGGCCGAAGGCGTCCGGGAGCGAGGATGCGGCAGCGCGGCGGCGACTTCGCGGGCCGCGCGCAGACCCGACGCGATGGCACCCTCCAGGTACCCCGCGTGCTCGTCGGCCGTCTCCGAGCCCGCCCAGTGGATGTTGCCGAGGGGCGTGTGGGGCAGGGGCATGATCCCCTCGGTGGTCCCCGGCTCCGGCAGGACGACATAGCCGCCGCCCGCATGCTCGTCGAGGTGCCAGGCCTTCTCGTACCAGCCCGTCGGCTCCAGGACGCCGGACCCGAGGTGCGGGACCAAGGGGGCGAGCAGGGCGTGTCGGCGGCCTTCGGCGTCCAGGCTGTCCAGTGCGCGCGCCTCGGGACCGGCCACGAGCGTGCACAGGTGCCCCGGGCCGCCGGGCGCGGTGGTGTCGAACACGGCCCGGCCGGGGGAGTCCAGCACCAGGAACTCGGCCCGCCCCCGCTCCCGTTCCTGCTCCCGCTCCCGCCAGAACGGTCGCTCGTACACCGCGATGGCCTTGTACACGGACCCCATGTACGTGTTCCGCTCCAGCGCGACCCGGCTCGCGGGCAGCGGCGGGTGGTGCTCGATCCGGGCCGCGACCGGCGGCGGCACGGTGACGACGGCCTTCGCCGCCCGGAACGCGCCGGACGGGGTGTGCACGGTGACCCCGTGCTCGTCGCGGACGACGGAGGTGACCTGCTGCCCCGTGCGCACGCGCGGACCGAGTTCGGCGGCGAGCCGGTCGGTGAGCGTCCCCACCCCTTCGACGAGCAGGGAGTCCTGAGCCCCGCCCCTGGTGGAGAGGATGGTCCGTACTCCGCCCTGCTGCCGGACCATCCGGGCCGCCGCGTGGACGGAGTACCGGTCGAGGTCGGCCGTCCAGGAGATCGACGCGATCACCTCCAGGAGCCTGCGCGAGGTGCGCCCGGGCAGCCTGCGCAGCCACGCGTCGAGCGTGGCGCCGTTCCACCGGTCCGGGGTCCCGGTGAGCGACAGCACGCCGAGCCCGGCGAGGGCGGCCCCGGCGGGCAGCACCGACGGCGAGGCGACCGGCAGCTTGCGGCCCCGGTCGATCACCTGGGGCAGCGTCCCGGTGCGCATCTGGTACCTGACGGCCCCGAGCTCGCTCGCGAGGGCCATGATCCGGTGGTGATCGTGCCCGATCCACTGCCCGCCGAGATCGAGCCGGGACCCCAGGGCCGTCGTCTCGGCCATGACGCGTCCGCCGATCCGGTCGGCGGCCTCCAGGACGATGACCTCGATGCCACGGCGGCGCAGATCGCGGGCGGCTGTCAGCCCCGAGAGCCCGGCCCCCACGACGATCACCGCCGCGTCAGGCTCTGCCGATTCCTTGTCCGGCTTCCTATACGCTGCCGCGTCATCCATGGGGTTGTCGTTCAGCATGCATCTCACCCTTCGGGGAGGCTCGATCACGTGGAGGGGTGTGGACGGAAGGACAGGCAGGGGTCTCCTCACCCGTACCGCATCAGACGCTTGACCAGCCGCAGCCCGAGGCCGGTGAACGGCGGCTGCACCAGGCGCAGGGTGTCCGGCGTGAGCGGCTTGCGCAGCACGGGCTTGAGGTGGGAGAAGGCGCGCCAGGAGTGGGCGCCGTGGTACGCGCCCATACCGCTGGCACCGACCCCGCCGAACGGCAGCCCGGTCGCGGCGACATGGACGAGACCCGCGCCGTGGGCCACCGCGCCGGACGAGGTCTGCTGCTCGAAGAGGCGGCGGGTGCGGGCGGAGGAGCTGAAGACGTACAGGGCGAGGGGCTTGTCCCAGCCGTTGACCACCCGGACGGCCTCCTCGGCCGACCCGACCGCGACGATGGGCAGGACGGGCCCGAAGATCTCCTCCCGCAGCACGGGGTGGGCCGCGTCGGGCCCCACGGCCGGCCGCTCGCCGCCGGACGGTACGAGCACCACCGTGGGGGCGATGTACCGCTCGGCCCGGTCGTGATCACCGCCGATGACAACATCCGCCCCCTCCAACAGCCCGACGAGCCGGTCGAACTGCCGCTCGTTGACGATCCGGCCGTAGTCGCGCCCGGTACGGGGATCGGCGCCCCACAGATCGGCGACGGCGTCCTTCAGGGCGTCCACCAGCGCAGGGACCCGGTCGGGGGTGGTCATCACGTAGTCCGGGGCCACGCACGTCTGACCGGCGTTGGTGAACTTGGCCCACGCGATGCGCCGCGCCGCCTGCCGCAGCCGGGCGTCGTCGTCGAACCAGACGGGCGACTTGCCGCCCAGCTCCAGCGTGACCGGCGTCAGATGCTCGGCCGCCGCCCGCATCACGATGCGTCCGACCGTCCCGCTGCCGGTGAAGACGATGTGGTCGAACCGCTGGGCCAGCAGCTCCGTCGTCTCCGGAACCCCGCCCTCCACGACCCGTACGGCACCGTCGGGAAAGTACCGGGGCACGAGCCGGGCGACCAGCGCCGAGGTGGCGGGCGCGAGCTCGCTCGGCTTGAGGACGGCCGTGTTGCCCGCGGCCAGCACCCCGGCCAGCGGATCGAGCAGGAGCTGCACCGGATAGTTCCACGGGGCGAGCACCAGCACCACGCCGAGCGGCTCGGACACCAGCCGCGCCCGGGCCGGCCGCAGCGAGGCGGGCACCGGACCGCGCCGGGGCCGCGCCCAGCGCCGCAGGTGGCGCAGAGTGTGGTTGATCTCCGCGAGGGTCACGCCGATCTCGGTCAGCTGTGCTTCGCCGCTGCTCTTGTGCAGATCGCTCCAGAGGGCGGCCTCGAAGGCGGGCTCGTTCTCGGTGAGCATCGCGCGCAGCGCCCGCAGACGGCGGACGCGGGCGGCCAGGGGGCGGGTCGCACCGGAGTCGAAGAGCCGGCGCGCCCCGGACACGGCCGCACGGGCGGGGGAGGAGAGCTCGGGTGAGGTCGTCGTGGACATGGAACCACCGTACCTAAATCCGAAACGGATGCTTTTCGTTTACGGTAGCGGAGGCGGGAGTGACACACCAGCGCGAGAGAATCCGGGTATGACAGCACAGGGCGGCACCGAACCGCCGAAGGGCAGGCCGAAGGACCCGCGCGTGGACGCGGCGCTGCTCGACGCGGCGATCGAGGTCCTGAACGAGTCGGGCTGGGCCGCCTTCACCACCACGGCCGTCGCCCGCCGCGCCGGAGCCTCCACCGCGTCCCTCTACCGCCGCTGGCCCTCCAAGCAGGCCCTCGCGGGTGCCGTCGCCCGGCACATCGCCCTGGACGAACTGGGCGGCATCGACACCGGCTCCCTGGAGGGCGACCTCCGGGAGCTGCTGTCCCACAAACGCCGCATCCTGGAGAACACCACGGGCCCCGCCCTCCTCTCCCTGATGGGCCAGGCCCCGCACGACGAGGAACTGCGCCGCATCCTCCACGACGACGTGTACGCGGTGGTCCGCGACCAACTGGAGACACTCATCGCCCAGGCAGTCACCCGCGGCGAACTGGAAGACCCGCTCGACGCGTCCCGGCTCGACGTCCTGACCCTGGTCCTGGTGGGCACCACGGTGGCCCGCTCGGTCTTCCTCACCCGCCCGGGGGAGGTCGACGCCGACACGGTGGAGACGGAACTGCACCTGCTCCTGGCGGCGCTTCCGCGCAGGGCCACCCCCGGCGCCTGATCGCCTTGCTCCTGCCCTCTCGGGTGGAGCCGATATCAGGGCTCGTCGGTGCCTGCTCCGTTGTGTTGGGTGATGAGTTCGCCGAGTGGGTCGGTGACGGAGAAGGAGTGGGGGCCGTGGTGATGGTCGGCGTACGCGCATGAAGTGACGGTGTGGGTGAGGAAGTTGCGGAGAAGGGCGGGGCAGGCGGGGAGGACGTCGAGCCGGTAGAGGCGGTGGGTTCCGGTGCCGGTCCACAGGAGCCAGAGGTCGCGGTCGTCTCGGGTGTCGGCGGTCCAGAGGTGGGCGGCGTGCTCCACCGTCTCGTCGTGCTCGCCCAGTTCGCAGAGGAGGAAGTCGTCCCGGTGGAGGACGTCCGGCGGGTGGGCGGGGCCGCCTTTCATGGTGGCGAGCGCGAGGAGCGCTTCGAAGTAGGGGACGTCGGTCACGGCGGTGCATTGCAGCACGGGAGTGGGTCTTTCCTTTGTGGTGCCGTGGGCAGTACGAAGCCCCGCCCACGGCTCGGGTCAGGCAGTACGGGGGCGGGGCTCGTGCTCTCGGAGGGGGGCTGGAGAGCGGGTTCAGGTAGGCGGCTCTATCGGTTTTCGCTCTCCGGTGTGCTCACGTTCGAGGCCCGCGCTCGCAACTCGGCCAGCGAACGGTGATACAGGGTGTCTCCCGCGTAGTTCGTGTGGGCGGGAGCAGGCGAAGCGTCCTCGATCACGCGTTGTGCGGCGGCCTTGAGTACGGCGCCCCAGGCCAGGACGTGCTGCTGCGCGGCTCGTCCGCACTGCTGTGGTTCACCGGGGAGGCACAGCGGCAGGGGTTCAGGCAGAAGCTTGTTCGCGGAGTGCCGGACATACCGTGCGACGCTCAGCCACTCCTCCTCGCTCCGGTGCTGGGTGGCGCTGCCCAGGTCGCCGCACCACGCGCCGAAGTCGTCTCCGTGATCGTGCATGCTCGCTGTCTCCTGTACGGGTCGGGCGGGTGTGCCGATATCAGGCGCCGTCCGCCAACTTGCTTGCCTCTTGCGGGTCACAGTGCCCCACAGACGGGACGCAGGGGCCGCATGGTCCGCACATCGGCAGGAACTGCGGTGGGGTGCACGACTGGACACCGCTTCCGTGCACAGCCGTGATTTCTGCGGTGACCTTTGCCGCTTTCTCTCCGGTCCATGCCTCGGCAACCGAAGTGGTCCTGACATTGCCCATCGTGAGGAACCGTCCGAGGACGCATGGCCACATGTCGCCCGTGGGGCCGATGGCGCACTTCTCCTGCGCACAGTGCCCGCACAGATTTTTGACGGTGGGCGAGTCCCCCTTGCCTGCCCGTCCGAACGCACGGGTCCGGTCTCCGCCCACCTGCGGAACGCCGAGCGACACCAGGTCTCGGGCGGCTTCCTGCACACGCTGCCCTTCTCGTACGGCGACGACTCCGCCTCGCACGGGAATGCCGAGTTGCAGGGCCTTCCGGACGTTGTCACGCGTCTTCTTGTGCGAGCCGCGAAGCCGTGTCACCTGGTCGTGTTCCCCGGGAGCGTCCGAGTAGTACGAGGTGGCGAGCTTGACGCCGTACCGCTGGAACGCGTGCCACAAGGGTTCGCGGATGTGCGTCATGTTCGAGAACACTTCAATGCCGAGCCCGCGCCTGTGAGCGTGCTCGATCAGCTTGGGCAGGCCCGGGTGGAGAGTCGGCTCGCCGCCGATGAACTGCACGTCCAGGACACCCATGTCAGCGAGTTGGTCCACTACGTCCACCCAGTCCGGTACGGACATGGACCCGTGCGTCCCTTGAGGGGACGAGTCGGCGTAACAGTGATCGCAGAACTCATTGCAGAGCGCTGTGATCTCCAGCCATGCGAATCGAAGCGACGATAAAGTCGATGCCGCCATGAGCGGTCCCTTCTTCTGTGTCGGTTGGTCCTCCGGGGCGGCGCCTGCCTTGTGCTGCTGAGCAAAGGTCATCCGGCCAGGGCGGAGTTTCGGGTCCGGGCCCCATACGGCGGGGTGGGCTTCCCCGATGAGAGCGCGCGGTCGACGGCCCGGTGCGGCTGTACGGGCCATCCGGCGAGGGTGACGCGCAGTCCGGTGGCGGGGTCGGCCACGGTGAGCAGGGCGGGGAGCCCGGACTCCAGGGCGCGTATCGCGTCGTCCTGGAGGTCGTCGTCACCGGCCCAGGCCCGGAGTCCTTCCGGGGCGTCGGAGCCGTGGAAGGTGACCGGGCGGACATCCCGCGCCCGCAGCCACGGCGAGGACGCAGGCAGGTCCCGCCCATGCCCGTCCGCGAGCCGCAACGCCTGCCGCCGGAGCCACCGCAGGACCAGCCGCCGGTTGGGTACGGAGACCCCACCGAGCCACAACGCCCTCCCCCCGGCCCTCACCGTGACAGCCGCCACATAATCCAGATCCCTCATACGCCACGCCCACCACGGTCCGGACACACCACACGCCGCAACCGCTCAGCCGCCACCTCGACCGCGCTCACCACCGCCTCCCGCTCCGCATCCTGGTCCGCGATCGCCGCGTCCAACTCGGCAAGGAACAGAGCCCGGTACGCGGGGTCGGCCTCGATGCGCACCAGCTCGGCGAAGGGTGAGCGCGGGCGGTGGGGGAGGGGCTTCACAGGGAAGGGGTTCCGGTGGTGAGCTGAGCCCAGACGGTCTTTCCGGGGTTGCGCGGGCGCACGCCCCACCGCTCGGCGAGCGCGTCGACGATGAGCAGTCCCCGGCCGGACGTGTCGTCGTCGGCGGGCTTGCGGAGCTCCGGCATCAGCCACTGGTAGGAGTCGGCCACCTCCAGGATGAGCACGCCGTTCCGGCGCCGTAACCCCAACTCGAAGTAGTCGCCGGTGCCGTGGGCGTGGGTGACGACGTTGGTCGCCAACTCGCTGGCGATCAGCGACGCGTCGTCGGCCAGCCCGCCGAGCTTCCACCCGACCAGGACCGTTCTGACGTGCCGTCGAGCGGCGGGGATGGAGTCCCTGCGGACCCGGAACCTCTTGCTGTCTGTGCGCCCGGACATACGTCCCCCAAGGTCGTGGGCAGGCGGAACCAAGATCACCTGACGTGCTGGGTTCAGCACTCGGTGTGACGCAATCAACGCTAGGGGTCGGGTGGAACGCAAGGCAAGCAGTTCTGTGATGCAAGCTTGCATTCACTCGTACGGGGCAACTCGCTAGCGAGAGCGAACAGTTGCCAGGCAGACTGGCCAGAAGGGAGAGGGGGAGCTATGCCCGCAGGTGGGAAGTCCACGGTCCGCAGTCGAAGGCTGGGGGCCACGCTCAAGCGGCTACGGCTCAACGCGTGCCTCGATCAGGAGCACGCCGCCGAAGCGGTCGACTGTTCCACTGCCAAGATCAGCAGAGTCGAGTCCGGCACGGTCAGTGCGCGCATCGGTGACGTTCGCGTGCTGCTTGACCTCTACGGGGTCAAGGATCAGGTCGAGCGCAGTCGACTGGAGAAGCTGGCGCGCGACAGCAACAAGCGCGGCTGGTGGCTCAACTTCCCTTTCCAGTCACCCACGATCGAGCGGCTGGGCGACTTCCTGTCGCTGGAGACGGACGCGACGTACATCCGGTCCTGGCAGCCCGTCTTCATTCCTGGCCTGCTCCAGACACCGGACTACACCAAGGCCCTGACCGAGGCCAATCCTGAGGTCCTCAGCGCCGAAGCGGCCGACGGCATCGTCAAGGTGCGGCAGGAGCGGCGGCGGGTCTTCGAGGAGTCGGGCGCGCGGTTCGCCGCCGTCATCTGGGAGCCCGCGATCGCCGGCCCGATGCCTTCGCCGACCGTTCATCGCGAGCAGTTGGCGCACCTCGTCAAGATGGCCAAGCAGCCCAATATGACCATCCAGGTGCTGCCCCAGAGCGAGTGGGCGGCGGCCCGTGTCTCGCCCGGGTTCGTAGCGCTCTCCTATGCGCATGAGGCATCGCCCGAAGCCATCGTGCAGGACACACTGGTCAACAGCGTGATTCTGGAAGATCATGAGGACATGGCGGGGTACGTCCACGCGTTCGACACGCTCAGGTCTGCGGCCCTCACTCCTGATCGGAGCATCGCCTTCATCCGTAGCGCCATGGACGGCATCACCACGGAGAACGAGGAATCTTGACCAGCCAGCAAGTCGTCAGTCCTTTCGCCAAGTCGACTTTCTCCGGGGGAGGGTCGGCCAACGAGTGTGTCGAGGTGGCCTGTACGGCTGACGGCGGCCGCGCGGTGCGGGACAGCAAGGACCCGGCTGGCGGGCTCCAGTTCTACGGCCCTGGCCATTGGGCAGCGTTCATCGACGGGGTGAAGGTCGGCGCGTTCGAGGGCTGACCGTCAGAGCAGAGCTTCGGCGAGAGGGGACAGCGGTGAAGCGGCAACAGGTCATCACGGAGTTCAAGAAGTCCAGCGCCTCGCAGGGCGGCCAGCAGGAGTGCGTCGAGGTCGCCCACACCGCCGACGGCGGCCGGGCCGTGCGCGACAGCAAGGACCCGGGTGGCGGGCTCCAGTTCTACGGCCCCGGGCACTGGGCCGCGTTCATTGACGGTGTGAAAGCCGGTGCCTTCGAGGGCTGACCGGGTCGGGGCGGGCGGCGGGCCGGGCGGGCCGGGGTTTTCGGCGGCCGCCCGGCGGCGTGTTACTCCCCGACGAGCCCGTCCACCGATTCCCGGATCAGGTCGGCGTGCCCGATGTGGCGCGCGTACTCCTCGATCATGTCGATCAGGATGCGCCGCAGATTGGGCGACTTGCCGTCGGCGGTGGTGAACCGGCCCAGCTGCTCCGGGCCGCCGTGCGTGAGTGCCTCGTCGACCACGGCGAGGGAGCGGGCCACGGCGGCCTGCCACAGCTCCATCAGCTGTTCCGGGGTGTCGTCGGCGGCCGACTTCCAGTCCCAGTCGGGTTCGGCGTCCCAGTCCACCGTGTCCCAGGGGGCGCCCGGGCCCTGGGCGAGCAGGAGGCGGGAGAAATGGGCGTCCTCGACATGGGCCATGTGCTTGAGCAGGCCGCCCAGGGTCATCGTGGAGACGCCGACCGTCGCCCTCGTACCGGCCGCGTCCAGGCCGCCGCACTTCCATGCGAAAGTCGCGCGCTGGCGCTCCAGGGAGCCCAGAAGGGCAGCGGCCTCGTCACCGGCGAGCGGAGGCTCCGGGCGTTCTTGATCAACTGTGGTCATGGGCGGTGACTTTACTTGGGGGCGGGTCTCCGACCAGGTGTTTCGTAGCTGTCGGCAGTAGATCCGCACGCTGCCGAGGAGTTGGGAAGCCTCAGTGCCCCGTCCCCGGAGCCGCCGCCTCCAACTCGGCCACCGTGCCCGACATCACCGTACGGATGTGGCGGGTCAGGTGGTCCGCGGGCCAGTCCCACCAGGCCACCGCCCGCAGGCGTGCGATGTCCGCCTCCTCGTACCGGGTGCGGATCAGGCGGGCCGGGTTGCCGCCGACGATGCCGTAGTCCGGGACGTCCGAGACGACCACGGACCGCGAGCTGACGATCGCGCCGTGGCCGATCCGGACGCCCGGCATGATCACCGCCTCGTAGCCGATCCACACGTCGTTGCCGATCACCGTGTCGCCCCGGTTGGGCAGGCCCGTCAGCAGGTCGAAGTGGTCCGACCAGGAGCCGCCGAGCGTCGGGAACGGGAACGTGGACGGGCCGTCCATGCGGTGGTTGGCGCCGTTCATGATGAACCGCACCCCTGTCCCCAGCGCGCAGAACTTGCCGATGACCAGGCGCTCCGGGCCGTAGTGGTAGAGCACGTTCCGGGTCTCGAACTCCGTGGCGTGCTCGGGATCGTCGTAGTACGAGTACTCCCCGGCCTCGATCAGCTCCGAGGTGACCAGCGGCTTGAGCTGCACCACCCGTGGCTGGCCGGGCATCGGGTGCAGGACGGTGGGGTCGGCCGGGACGGGGGTGGGGGCAGAACTCATGGGGCCGCTTTCCGGGAGCGTACGGGGGGAAGACCATCGTGGCAGCCGCGCTCCACCCACCGCGGGTATTCTTCCGTGCGGCCGGGGTGCGACGATGCACCGGTGCTGAACGCGATCGAAGCCGTGGACTGGGGCCGACTGCCGGGCCCCGCCGACCTGTACCGGCCCGACCACGCCGCCACCGGCCTGCGCGCCCTCGCTGCGGCGACGGGCCTCGTCCAGGCCGCCGACGCGGGCGCGCTCCTCGCGGGCGGCGGGCTTCTGCACGACCACAGCGGGGCGGTCTTCCCCGCGGCCGTCACCGCTGCCCCCTTCCTCCTCGCCATCGCCTGGCACGGGCACCCGCAGGCCGGGGCCACCGCCCTCGGACTGCTCGACGACGCCCTGGCGTTCGCCACCCGAGCCACCCGAGCCACCCGAGCCACCCGCGACGGGCGGCGTACCCGGGTGGCGACCCCGTACGCCGAAGCCGCCCCGATCTGCTGCGCCCTCGCGGACCACCTCCGAGGCGGCGCCGACCTTCTCGCCGCATCGGGGCGCGAGGGCAAGTGGCTGCTCGCCGAGGCAGCCGAGCACTGGCGGTTCGACGTCCAGGAGGCCGTGGCCGTGGCCGAGGGTGAGGGCGAGGGCGAGGGCGAGGGCGAGGGCGACGGTGCCGTGGCCTTCGGAGTGCTCGCGGGCCGCTTCCCGGGCGACGACGGTACGCAGGCGGCCGAGCTCCACAGGCTCGGCCGCATCGCCTTCCTCGAACAGGTCGTACTCCACTATCCGCCCGAGGACGGCACCCCCGACGCGTGCCTGCGCATCGGCGGCGTACGCCCGGATGAACTCGTATCTCCTGCTGTCCTGTTCCGGGCTCGGTGCGACGGTCCGATGCACTGAGCCAGGAGCCGGTCCCGATCAGCGAGCGCCGACTGCTCCACCACCACCCGCAGCGACGCCCTCCACGACAGCGGCCTCTCCCTGAGCCCCGTCATCCAGCACCTTCGGAACCCAGCGCAGGGTCAGCAGGCCGAGGAGGACGTGGAGCAGACCGGCGGTGACGGCGACGGCCCGGAGGCCGGTGACGAAGGCCCCCTTCGCCTGGTCGATCACCGCGGGCGCGAGTCCGGGAAGGCCGAGCGTCTCGCCGAACGTACCGGCGAGGTCAGGGCCCTGCACGCGGAAGACGAGGACGGACAGCGAACCGAGCAGCGCGATGCCGAGGGCGTTGCCGATCTCGTTGCTGGTCTCGGCGATCGCGGCCGCCGAACCGGCCCGTTCTGCGGGAACCGCGGCGACGGCCGTCTCGGCGACGAGGCTGAACGAGATGCCGTAGCCGACCCCGGCGAGAACCGTGGAGGCGATGTACCAGACCACCCCGCCGGAGGACGCGACCGGCAGCAGCAGGAGAAGGCCGGTGGCGACGAAGAGGTGGCACGTGACGAGCGCCGACCGCTTGCCGATCCGGGCGACCAGCAGCGGCGTCACGATGCACGTGACGGTGAGCAGCAGGGCCCCGGGGACGGCGAGGAGCGCGGCGCGCAGGATGGAGATCCCCAGTACGGACTGGAGGTAGACCCCCGACAGGTAGGCGGTCGCCGACCACGCGGCGAGCGGCAGAAGCCCGGTGACGATCGCGATGGTGAAGACCCGGTCCCGGAACAGGCCGAAGTCGATCAGCGGATGTTCGAGAGTGAGCTGCCGCCGGGCGAACCAGACCAGGACGGCCAGGCCTGCCAGCCCCACGGCCGCGATGCCCGCCGACCACCCCTCCGCCGCCAGGTGCTTGACGGCGTAGATGGTCAGCAGGAGGCCGGTCACGGACTGCACGACGCCCAGGACGTCGATACGGCCGGTCCGCGAGGTCGCCACCTCGCGGAGCAGGAACGGGGCCACGGCCAGGAACAGTACGAGCACCGGGAGGTTGACCAGGAAGACCGAGCCCCACCAGAAGTGGCTCAGCAACTGCCCACCCACAGCAGGCCCGATCGCGAACCCGGCGGCGAAGGCGGCGGCGAAGATGCCGATCGCCTGGGCCCGCTGCCGAGGGTCGGCGAACAGTTCGCTGAGCACCGCGAGCGCCGAGGGCAGCAGCGTCGCCCCGGCCAGACCCATGAGCGCCCGGAAGGCGATGAGCAGGTCGGGGCTCGACGCGAACGCCGCGCCCAGCGAGGCGAGACCGAACAGCGTCACACCGGCCATCAGCAGCTTCAGCCGGCCGTACCGGTCACCGATGCCGCCGAAGGTGATGAGCAGGGAGCCGACGACGAATCCGTAGATGTCCAGCGTCCACAGCGCCTGGTCGGCGGTCGGCGAGAGGGCTTCGGTGACCTTCGGCATGGCCAGGAACAGCACCGAGCCGTCCATCGCGACCAGCAGAACCGGGCCGAGAATCACCGAGAGGCCCAGCCAGGCCCGCAGACCGGGCTTGTGGGGAGCAGCAGTTTCCTTCATGCATACGAGCGTGGGATCGCCCGGGGCAGGCAACCAGCCCCACGCCATGGGGACACCCCGCAGGGATACCCAGGAGGGATGCCCAGGGATGCCCAGGGATGCCCAGGGATGCCCAGGGATGCCCAGGGATGCCCAGGGATAGCCAGGAGGGATACCCCGAGATATCCAGGGACGCCCCTGGCCCCCGCCCCGCGCTCCTACACTCGGAGCCATGGCCATGGAACCGCAGAGCCTCGGGACGTTCCTCAGGACCCGCCGCGCCCGGGTCACACCGGCCGACATCGGACTCCGTACGTACGGCACCTCCCGCCGCGTCCCCGGACTCCGGCGGGAGGAGCTGGCCCAGCTCGCCGGGGTGAGCGTCGGCTACTACACCCGGCTGGAGCAGGACCAGGCCGGAACCGCCTCCCGGCAGGTCCTCGACGCACTCGCCCGCATCCTCATGCTCGACCCCGCGGAGACCGCCCACCTGCACAACCTCGCGCTCCGGCGGGCGGAGCCGCGTATGGTCCGCCCGCAGCGCCCACGGCTGCATCCCCGGGTGCTCGCGCTGCTCACGTCCCTGGGGCGGAACACCCCGGCCGTCGTCCTCGGCCGCCGGGGTGACGTACTGGCGTGGAACCGCACCGGACACGCCCTCACCGCCGAGCACATCGACTTCGACGCACCCCAGGACCCCGCACGACGGCCGTCCGTCCCACGGATGTTCTTCCTCGACCCTCACACCCGCGACCTGCACGAGAACTGGGCCGAACTCGCCCGGATCCATGTGGCCTACCTGCGGTTCACCGCAGGGCGGTACCCCACCGACCGCCGACTGGCCGAGCTGATCGGTGAACTCGCCATGCGCAGCGACGACTTCGCCCGGCTGTGGGCCACCGGCGATGTCGCCGACTGCACCGTGGGCACCATGCTGATGCGGCACCCGACCGTCGGCAGGGTCAGCGTCGACTACCAGGTGTGGCTCCAACCCGACATCCCCGACCACCGGTTGGAGATCTACACCGCCAACGACGAACCCTCGGCCGACGCGCTGCGCCTGCTGTCCGGCAGCCAGGGTTCCGGTCGCCACCTCCCCGGGGCCGCCCCCTCGGCAGCCCCCTCGGCGACGCCCCGCTGACCTACGCGGCCCCCGCCCCGCACTCCACCCGGAACGGCTCCCCCTGCGACCAGTCCGCCGGTACGCCCCGCATCACCAGCGCACTGTCCAGCACCGCGCTGCCGGGCGGGAAGCGGTCCAGGTCCTCGAAGAACGAGGAGCGTACGGTACGGGGTCGGCCCGCGGTCACCTTCCAGGCGTCCGTGGACAGCTCCAGGACGTCCAGGTGGGTGCCCCCGGTGTTGGGGGAGAGGCCCCGGTGGCCCAGGCGGAAGAACTCCGACGCCTCCCCCAGGTCCGTGAACAGCTCGCTCCCGCGCAGCTCCTCGGCCTGCTCCACCGTCGCGTCGACCTCCACCTGCCCGTCCCGGGTCGTGAAGGCCACCCGTACCGCGTCGGCCTCCTCCCGCACCGTGAAGTCCGCCCGGCCGTGCTCGCCCGGGTAGATCCGGCCGCCCGCGAAGGCGTTGAGGCGGGAGGCGGTGTCGCGGCGCGGGATGTAGACGCCGCGCTCCACACCGTCCGGGCCGTCCCACTCGACGGAGATCCGGTGCGCCGCGTTCTCGCTGGTCAGGCCGGTCGCGGCCGGGGCCCAGCCGGGGCGGACGCCGCCGATCCGGAGCAGGCAGATCCCCGCCACCGCCTGGCCGCGCACCAGTTGGGGCCGCAGCGGCGCGGGCAGCAGGGCCGCCGCGATGTACGGGTCCACCCGGTAGTTCACCAGGAGGCGCCGCTCGATGACGCTGGAGAGCCGGGACCGGATCACTGGGCATCGCCTTCCGGGGCGGGGCGCCACTTGGTGTGGCGGAGCACGATCTGTTCGGGGCATACGGCGCTCAGGAAGCGCCCCACGCACATGGCGAGGCGCTCCTCGGCGAGCGAGTAGAGGATGCGGTTGGCGTCGCGGCGCTCGGTGACGAGCCCGGCCCCCTTGAGGACGCCGAGGTGGCGCGAGATGGACGGGGCGCTGATCGAGAACCGGCTCGCGATCTCCCCGGCGGCCAGCTCGCCCCCGCGCAGATCCTCCAGGATCTGGCGCCTGGTGGGGTCGGCGAGGGCACGAAAGGCGCTCGCCTCGTCGTCGGGGGCGGTGGAAGGTGGTTCCATGCTCCATATTTAGCATATGAGCTAAGCAGCTAACAACCGAGGTCCGGGCATGGGAAAACCCCCGCGAGTCACGTCCTCGCGGGGGCTTTCCGTCCATCCGCCTGCCGAAGTGAAGGTTGAGAAGACGATCACGAGGCAGGGCGTCTGTGGTGCGTCGGCGTCACATCAGGGAGCGAGCAGCAGCACGTCCGCGCGCTCCTTGGCGGCCGCGTAACGCTTCGCCACGTCCTGCCAGTTGACGACCTGCCACATCGCCTCGATGAAGTCCACCTTCTGGTTCTTGTACTGAAGGTAGAAGGCGTGCTCCCAGGCGTCGAAGACCAGGATCGGGACCGAGCCCTGGCCCACGTTGCCCTGGTGGTCGTAGACCTGCTCGACGATCAGCTTGCCGCTGAGGGGCTCGTACGCGAGCACGCCCCAGCCGGAACCCTGGGTGGTGGCCGAGGCCTTCGTCAGCTGGGACTTGAAGCCCGCGAACGTGCCGAAGGACTCGGTGATCGCGTCGGCGAGGTCGCCCACGCCGTCCGCCGCGAGGGGCTCGCCGCCGCCGTCGCCGGTCATGTTGTGCCAGTAGATCGAGTGCAGGATGTGGCCGGAGAGGTGGAACGCGAGGTTCTTCTGGAGGCCGTTGATCGCTCCCCAGGCCTCCTTGTCGCGGGCCTCTTCCAGCTGCTCCAGGGTGTCGTTCGCGCCCTTGACGTACGCGGCGTGGTGCTTGTCGTGGTGCAGCTCGATGATCTGCGGGTTGATGACCGGTTCGAGCGCCGCGTAGTCGTACGGGAGTTCCGGGAGCGTGTACGTGGCCATGATGCGAGCCCTCCGACTGCTGGGAATGCCGTCCAGTTGTTATTGCAACCTATATGCAAGAGCAGGCTAACAGCAGGAGTGATCCGAAGTGATCAGCCCTTCGGCCTAGGACCTGCGGCGCTGTTCTTCCTGCCGCACCACCCCTCCTCCCTTTTGTCCCGCACAAGTGATTTGCTCCTTCTGTCGTTCTGTGTACGCCACCGCACGTTTGGACCCGCTGTTCCGGGGGACCCGGCCAGGCAGCCGGGCGGCTCGGGGCCGGGGGACCGCAGGTGCGCCGCTCGCCGCCGCCCGCCCCCACCGACCAGGAGGACCTGATGGCACCCACCGACGCCCCCGACGGCCCGGACGCCCCCGAAGCGCCGGACGGTCCCGGCCGAGGCCGTGATCCGAAGCTCGCCCCGCCGGTCGCGGACGCGGCGGGCTGGGGTCCGCTCGACGTCCGTGCCGTCGACACCGTCCGGCTGCTGGCCGCCGACGCCGTGCAGAAGGCGGGCCACGGCCACCCCGGCACCGCGATGAGCCTGGCCCCGCTGGCGTACCTGCTCTTCCAGCAGGTCATGCGCCACGATCCGGCCGACGACCAGTGGCTCGGCCGGGACCGCTTCGTCCTCTCCTGCGGCCACTCCAGCCTCACCCTCTACATCCAGCTGTACCTGAGCGGGTACGGGATGGAGCTGGACGACCTGAAGGCGCTGCGCACCTGGGGTTCCAGCACCCCCGGCCACCCGGAGTACCGCCACACCCGGGGCGTCGAGATCACCACCGGACCGCTCGGCCAGGGGCTCGCCTCCGCCGTCGGCATGGCCATGGCGGCCCGCCGGGAGCGCGGCCTGCTCGACCCCGACGCGGCGCCCGGCACCAGCCCCTTCGACCACCATGTGTACGTCGTCGCCTCCGACGGCGACCTGATGGAAGGCGTCACGTCCGAGGCCAGTTCGCTGGCCGGACACCAGGAGCTCGGCAACCTCGTCGTCTTCTACGACTCCAACCACATCTCCATCGAGGACGACACCGACATCGCGTTCAGCGAGGACGTGACCGCCCGCTACTCCTCGTACGGCTGGCACGTCCAGACGGTCGACTTCACCCGGACCGGCGACTACGTGGAGGACGTCGACGCCCTTCTCGCCGCCGTCGAGGCCGCGAAGAACGAGAGCGGCCGCCCCTCCCTGATCCTGCTCCGTACGATCATCGGCTGGCCCGCGCCCACCAAGCAGAACACCGGCAAGGCCCACGGCTCCGCCCTCGGCGACGACGAGGTCGCCGCCACCAAGAAGCTGCTCGGCTTCGACCCGGACGCGGACTTCACCGTCGAGGACGACGTACTGAAGCACGCCCGTGCGGTACGGGAGCGGGGCGCCGAGGCCCACCGCTCCTGGCAGCCCCGTTACGAGGAGTGGCGCACCGCCCACCCCGAACGCGCCGTGCTCCTCGACCGGCTGCGGGAGCGGCGCCTGCCCGAGGGCTGGACCGACAGCCTCCCCGTCTTCGACCCCGACCCCAAGGGCATCGCCACCCGCAAGGCCTCCGGCGATGTGCTGACCGCGCTGGCCCCCGTGCTCCCCGAGCTGTGGGGCGGCTCGGCGGACCTCGCGGGCAGCAACAACACCACCATGGAGGGCGAGCCGTCCTTCGTGCCCGAGGGCAAGCAGACCGGTGAGTTCCCCGGCGACCCCTACGGCCGCACGCTCCACTTCGGCATCCGCGAGCACGCCATGGGGGCCGTGCTCAACGGCATCGCGCTCCAGAGCCTCACCCGGCCCTACGGCGGTACGTTCCTGATCTTCAGCGACTACATGCGCCCGGCCGTCCGCCTCGCCGCCCTGATGAAGCTCCCGGTCACCTACGTCTGGACCCACGACTCCATCGGCCTCGGCGAGGACGGCCCCACCCACCAGCCCGTCGAGCAACTGGCCGCACTCCGCGCGATCCCCGGCCTCGACGTCGTACGGCCCGCCGACGCCAACGAGACCTCCGTCTGCTGGCGCACGGTCCTGGAGCACCACGACCGGCCCGCCGGCCTCGCCCTGACCCGGCAGCCGCTGCCCGTCCTGGAGCGGGGGGAGGGCGGGTACGCCTCCGCCGAAGGGGCCGCCCGGGGCGGGTACGTCCTCGCCGACAGCCGTGGCGCCACACCCGACGTCATCCTCGTCGGTACGGGGTCGGAGGTCCATATCGCCCTGGAGGCCCGGGAGTTGCTGGCCGCCGAGGGGTGCGACGCGCGGGTGGTCTCCCTGCCCTGCCGCGAGTGGTTCGCCGACCAGCCGTACGTGTACCAGGACGCGGTGCTGCCGCCCGGCGTACGGGCCCGGGTCAGCGTCGAGGCCGCCGTGGCCCAGGGCTGGCGGGACGTCGTGGGCGACGCGGGCCGCATGGTCAGCCTGGAGCACTTCGGGGCCTCGGCCGACTACGAGCGGCTGTACGAGGAGTTCGGCATCACGCCCCGCGCGGTGGCCGACGCCGCCCGGGCGAGCATCCGCGCGGCCACGGGCCCGGTCCCGCCCGGCGGCGAACGCCCCGGCGCCTCCCCGACCGAGGGCGGCACCGGCGACGCCGGTTAGGACCTGTCCGGCCGATCATGGCCGGCGGGCCGAGGACGGGGCCAGGTCAGGGGATTCGGGGGGGCGGGTCACGGGGAAGGCGGGCGTCGGGAATCGTCCTCCGGCCTCCGCGGGTACTCGATCGGATCCGCCTCCCAGTACGAGTCCTCTCCCCGGTAGACCATCCGGCCGGGCCGGGGGCTCGGGCCGCCGTTCCGGCCTGCGTCCCAGTTGATGAAGGCCACCACCGCGACGAAGAACAGGACCATGCCGAGGACGGCCCACGCCTTCAGGTTGCCCTCGGCGAGCAGGGGGCCGCCCTCGGTCCAGAGGAACCGCCCGAGCCGCCCGGCCGCCCCCACCACCACGTACCCGAGCCCCAGGCAGAAGGGCAGCAGGACCAGCCCGAGTACCAGACAGGCCTTGTCCGATTTTTCGCGAGTCATCACCAGCCCCCGTTACGCCCGCAGTTCCTCCCGCGCCTGCACCGCGAGGTCCGGGAAGTCCGTCACCACCGCGTCCACCCCCTGCCCGTAGTGGAAGGCGTACTCGGCGAACGCGTCGCCGAAGTCGTTCGGCGCGGTGCCCCGGCGGTGGGCGGCCGGGAGGTACTGGTTCTCCGCCCGGAAGGTGTACGCCCCCACCTTCAGCCCCGCCGCGTGCGCGTCCGCGAGGAGCGTGTGCGGCGGGACGAGGGAGGACTTGTCCGGGCCGATCCACTGCGCGTACGAGGCGATCTCGCGCAGCCCGGCCGGGCTCATCATGTCCTTATAGGTGACCGCGTGACCATAAGGAGAGCCGCTCGTGCCCAGCGCCTGCCACAGGGGGAGGCCGAGACGGGCGGCGGCGACGCGGTGCAGGCTGGACGGTTCGAAGGACTGGACGACGCACTCCCGGGCCGTCAGCCGGTTGCGGCGGACCACCCGGATCAGCTCCTCCTCCAGCGGCAGTCCGATCGAGCGGAAGTACGTCGGGTGCTTGGTCTCCGGGAAGACCGCGATCCGCCTGCCCGACTCCCTCGACAGCCGCCGGGCCAGGTCGACGACCTCCTGGAAGGTCAGCACCCGCCCCCGCCCGTCGAAGACCGTGTTGCGGTTGCGGACCAGCGGCAGCCGTTCGACCGTACGCAGCGTCCTCAGCTCGCGGAGCGTGAAGTCCTCGGTGAACCAGCCGGTCACCGCCTTGCCGTCCACCGTCTTCGTGGTGCGGCGCCCCGCGAACTCGGGCCGCCCGGCGACATCCGTCGTCCCGCCGATCTCGTTCTCGTGCCGTACGACCAGGACATGGTCCTTCGTCGGCACGAGGTCCGGCTCGATCCAGTCGGCCCCGGCCCGTACCGCGTAGGTGTAGGCGTCAGCGGTGTGCTCGGGGCGCCAGCCCGCCGCCCCGCGATGGCCGATGACCAGCGGGCCCGAGGGGCGGCGGCCTGCGGGGGCGGGGGCGCCGGCCGGGGCGGATGCGATCGCGGGGGCGGCCGGGGCGGTGGCGGCGACCGTGGCGGCCAGGAGGACCGAACGGCGCCTTGGTGCAAGGGACATGACAGCTCCTCGGGTGGCGGACCCACCACGGAAGCGAGGGCGGATGACGGCCCGGCGTACGGAGCGCGACCCTGCCATGTCCGGTAGTCCACGTGTGACCCCGTGTTTCTCCCGGCCGGGCAGGGCCGGTCCGGCCCGGGCAGCGCAGGGCCGGTCCCGGCCGGTCCGGGAAACAGGCACCGGAGCCGCGAACGCCGGGGTCCCGGGCAGACCGGACATCGCGCCTGGTCATAATGCGCGGGTGAACAGACCCCCCGTGCCGCTGCCCGCCGAACACATACCCGCCGGCACCGCCGACTGGCGGACCCCCGACGCCCAGCGCTGGCTCGCCGCCGCGCCCGCCCGGTGGGCGCGCCCCCTGCTGGCCGTGCCGGTGCTGGCCGCCGCGCTGATCTGGGACATAGCGGTGTCCCCCGTCGACGCCTGTACGTCCGCCGCCCCGTGCGGCACTGACTGGCCGGGCATCGGGCTGATGGGCCTCCTGGCGCTGACCCTGTACTGGGTGGTGCGGCAGCCCCGGCTCGGACTCGTGGCGCTCGGGGCCGTACTGGTGGCGTTCTTCCTGGAGGGCCGTCCCACGGCGGTGTTCGAAGAGATCTCCGCGTTCGTGTTCCTTCTGGCCGCCGCGTTCACCGCCGCCGGGCTCGTCCACCGGCTGGCCCTCGCGGGGCGGCAGCGGGCGCTGGCCCTGGAGGCGGCCGGGCCGGTCGCCCAGCCGTTGCCCGCCGCCGCGCGGACCTTCCGCCGGGGGCGGTTCTCCTTCGTCCTGGCCGCGCTGCTGCTGGCCGCCGCCGTGTTCGGCGGCTGGCAGGTCCAGCGGGTCGCCGACGCGTACGAGGAGCGGGCCGCAGGCGCCACCCGGCTGTCCGGAGAGGTCGTGGCCGTGGAGCAGGACGACGACGGTGCCGACATCCTCAAGGTGGAGGCGGACGGGCGCACCCACCGCTTCGAGACGGACTCTCCCGATGACTTCCCCGAGGGCAGCCGGGTCGACATCGTGGTGGACGGCGACTGGGCGGCGCTGGTCGCGGAGCCGTACGACGCCTTCGACTGGGAGATGCTGGTGCTGGTCGGCTCCGTCGCGGGGCTGGCGTTCTTCGCGAACGGCGTGGACGGGCGGACACGTGCGCGGCGGCTGCGGCGCGGGCCGCTGCCGGTGCTGCGCGTGCTGGTGCGCGAGGACCACGACGACAGCCGCACCTGGGTGTTCGCGGCCGACGACACGGAGGGCCTCCGGCCGATCCTGCACTTCCACTCGCTGCACTCCTTCGAGGAGGAGGAAGAAGAAGAGGAAAAGGAAGGCGGTGAGGAGGGCGAGGGCTCCGAAGCCGTCATCGACTTCAACAAGGTCACGGACATTCTCCGGGGCGAGGACCCGCCCCCGCCGCTGCGGGAGGCCGTCCTGTACGGCGTCCCCTGTACCGGCGCCGAACTCGCCTTCGCCGCGCGGGACGACGCGGACGAGCCGGACGACCCGGACGACGACGGGGTGTCGGTGCAGTGCAGCACCACCGCCGTGAAGTCGGCCCTGCCGGGGCGGGTCAAGCGTGGTGCGCGGCCCGGTGGGCGGGAGAGCGAGCGGAGGTCCGTCGACGAGATCGCCGCCGGTCTGACGCCCACGGCGGACCCCCGGGTGTGGAAGGCGCAGGGCTTCTCGCGCGCGGTCGGCCTCGGACTGCTGGTGGTGCAGGGCGGCGGCATCTGGGCCATGCTCGACGACGGGCTGTCGTGGACCTGGCTGTGGCTGGCCGTCGGGCTGCCGTGGCTGGTGACGGCCGTGGCGACGGCGCTCACCTGGCGGATCACCGCCGACCGCGACGGGCTGTGGGTGACCGGGGCGTGGCGCGTGCGGCGGGTCCCGTGGGAGGCGATCACGGCCGTACGCCATGCCGACGACGGCATCCGTATCCTCCGGGGCAAGGACTCCGCCGTCGAACTCTCGCCCACCGGCTGGGCCTGGCTGGAGCGCCGTCTGGGCGGCGAACCGGTTGCGGAGCGCGCCGCCGATGAGCTGGGGGCACTGCTGCTCCGCCCGGAGCTGCGGCCGCTGGAGGAGGCGCCGACAGGGCGGCAGGGCATGCCGGTCGGACCGCCGCTGGTGGCCCTGTCGGCGCTGTGGGGCGCGGCGGTGCTGCTCCTGCTGTGACCACCGCGCCCCAGGCCGTCTACTTCCGCTGAGCGGGGATCGAGGCCTCCGCACCGTCCCGGGGCAGCCGCCGCTGACGTACGACACCGATCCCGATCAGCCCCGCCGTCAGCGCACCCGTGGCCAGCAACTGGTCACGGGTGTCCGGCTGGCGCAGCATCAGCAGGAAGATGCCCACCATGCCCACCAGGGCGACGATCGTCAGGACCGGGAACAGCCACATCCGCACGACCAGTTTTTCCGGCTCCTCGCGCTCGGTCCGGCGGCGCAGGATCAGCTGGGAGACGGCGATGAAGATCCACACCACCAGGATCACCGCCCCGATCATGTTCAGCAGCCAGGGGAAGACGTCGTCCGGCCGCCAGTAGCTGAGCAGCACGCACAGGAAGCCGAACACCGAGGAGAACAGCACCGCGTTGCGCGGCACCCCGGAGGAGATCCGGCCGAGCAGGGCCGGTCCCTGGCCCCGGGCGACCAGGGACCGGGCCATTCGCGAAGCGCCGTAGATGTTGGCGTTCATCGCGGAGAGCAGGGCGACGAGGATGACCACGTTCATGATCTGCGCCGCACCGCCGATACCGAGGTGGTCGAGCATCGCGTAGAAGGGGCCGACCTCGGCCACCTTCGGGTTGTCCCAGGGGACGAGGGTGACGATGACCGCCATCGAGCCGATGTAGAAGACCGCGATGCGCCACATCGCCGTACGGACCGCCTTCGCGACGCCCTGCACCGGGTTCTCGGACTCGGCGGCGGCGATGGTGACGGTCTCCAGACCGCCGTACGCGAAGACGGAGGCGAGGAGTCCGATGATGAAACCGTCCATGCCCTTGGGCAGGAAGCCGCCGTCTCCGGTGAGGTTGGTCAGGCCGGGCGCGTCCGCGTCCGGGAGGACGCCGAGGATCGCCAGCAGGCCGAGGACCAGGAACAGGGTGATCGCGCCGACCTTCAAGGAGGCGAACCAGAACTCGAACTCGCCGAAGTTCTTCACGGCGGCCAGGTTCGTCCCCAGGAAGATCACCATGAACAGGGCGACCCAGGCCCACTCCGGGGTCCCGGGCAGCCAGCCGCTGACGATCTGGGCGGCGCCGATGCCCTCCAGGCCGACGGCGACGCAGAGCAGGAACCAGAAGGACCAGCCCGCGGTGAATCCGGCCCAGGGCCCGATCGCCCGTTCGGCGTGCACGGAGAAGGAACCGGAGGCCGGGTTGGCGGCGGACATCTCGCCGAGCATGCGCATCACCATCATGACGAGCAGCCCGGAGATGGCGTACGCGACGATGATCGAGGGCCCGGCGGCGGCGATCCCGGCCCCGGAGCCGACGAAGAGTCCGGCGCCGATCACCCCGCCGAGGGCGATCATCGACAGGTGCCGCTGTTTGAGACCGTGGGTGAGCGCGGAGTCCGTCGAGGCTCCGGTGAGGGCTGCGGAGTCAGCGGTGGGGGGAGACACGGAGGTCCGAGACATGGACAAGCTCTGTTCGGTAGCTGAGACGAGGGACGACCCCACAGTCTGAGCACCCTCACCGCTCACACGGAACGGGTGTCCGCTATACGGGCACGAGGCTCACACAAGGTGCACACGCGCCTACCGGCCGGTAGAAGCGGAACCCGTGCGGTCGGTGGATGCGGACCCCTTGAGTTCCCGCCGCTCCCGCCACTGACGCCCCACCGCCACCAGCAGCACCAGCCCCGTCGCCCCCGCCGACCACAGCACCTGCGGGCGCGCGCCGGCGTCCGTCAGCATCAGCAGCAGCACCCCGAACAGCCCGGCCAGCGTCACCCAGGTCAGATACGGGAAGCACCACATCCGCAGCGCGAGCGCCTCCGGGGCCTCCTGTTCCAGCCGGGCGCGCAGCCGCAGCTGGGAGGCGGCGATCAGCGCCCAGACGAACAGGAGCACCGCGCCCACCGAGTTGAGCATGTAGAGGAACACGGTGTCCGGCCAGAACAGGTTGAGCAGTACGGAGACGAAGCCGAAGGCCACCGAGGCCAGCACGGCCCGCCGGGGGACCCCACCCTCCGTACCGGGCTTGCGGGACACCTTCAGCAGCCCGCGCGGCGCCTCGCCCCGCTCCGCCAGTGAGAAGACCATCCGCGAGGACCCGTACAGATTGGCGTTGAGCGCGGAGAGCAGCGCCACGAACACCACGATGTTCATGATCTGCCCGGCCGACGGCACCCCGATCGCGTCCAGCACCTTCACATACGGGCTCAGCCCGGCCTGCTGGGCGGTCCACGGCAGCACGGTCACGATGACCAGCATCGAGCCGACGTAGAAGAAGAGGATGCGCACCACCGCACTGCGCACCGCGCGCCCCACCGCGCGGGCCGGGTCGTCCGTCTCGGCGGCGGCGATGGTGACGACCTCCAGCCCGCCGAAGGCGAAGACCACGGCCAGCACGCCGGAGACGACCCCGCCCCAGCCGTTCGGCAGGAAGCCGCCCTGTCCGGTCAGATTGGCCATGCCCACCGGGTCGGTGTCCGGGAGCCACCCGAGGACGGCCAGCAGCCCGAGCCCCAGGAAGACGACGATCGCGCCGACCTTCAAGGAGGCGAACCAGAACTCGAACTCGCCGAAGTTCTTCACCGACGTCAGGTTGGCGGCGGTGAACACCACCATGAACAGCAGCACCCACGCCCACGGTTCGACCGCGGGCACCCACCCGTGGGCGATCTGCGCGGCGGCCGTCGCCTCCACGGCGAGGACCACGACCAGCAGGAACCAGTACAGCCAGCCGACGCTGAACCCGGCCCACCGCCCGAGCGCCCGCTCCGCGTGCACGGAGAAGGAGCCGGAGGCGGGCATCGCGGCGGACATCTCGCCGAGCATCCGCATCACCAGCATCGCGAGCGCGCCCGCGATCAGATACGAGACGACGATGGCGGGCCCCGCGACGGCGATCCCGGCGCCCGACCCGACGAAGAGCCCGGCCCCGATCACCCCGCCGAGCCCGAGCATCGTCAGATGACGCTGCTTCAGGCCGTGGGCGAGCGGCTCGGGGGGAGTCGGGGAGACTGCGGGCAAGGTGGGCGGAGCCTCGTGCATGGGGTGCGGGTCACTCTCGGGTCATTTATGGGGAACCTACAGTCTGGGGCCGCGATGCCCCTCCCGGCAAAACGGGCCATCACCCCCTCCACCTCAGTGACGAGCGTCACGTCCGGGAGTGATTACTAGGTGGTCTTTGTCTGAACCCCACCAACCCGTCAACCACCGCTTTGTGGGCGGCTGATGGTGATCGAGCGTTAACTCCTGGGCTAACGTCTCCACCAGCCCCACCCCATCTGCCTGCCCTCACCCGCGGAGTCCCCCGATGAGCACTGCTGCCGCCCCCGTCCGCTCCGGAGCGGTCCTCGCCGACCTGCTGCCCGCAGTCCGGCACCGCTACGCCGTGGACGCGGCCCTCGTGCTGGGCGGCGCGGCCCTCACCGGCATCGCGGCCCAGATCGCCGTCCCGGTCCCCGGCTCCCCGGTCCCCGTCACCGGCCAGACCTTCGCCGCCCTCCTCGTCGGCACCGCGCTCGGCGCCCGCCGCGGCTTCCTCTCCCTCGCGGTGTACGCGGTCGTCGGCATGGCCGGGATGCCGTGGTTCGCGCAGGGCACCTCGGGCTACGCGATGCCGTCCCTCGGCTACATCCTCGGCATGCTGCTCGCCGCCACCGTGGTCGGCGCCCTCGCCCGCCGGGGCGGTGACCGCTCGATGCTGCGCACGGCGGGCACGATGGTGGTCGGCTCCGCGATCATCTACGCCGTCGGCGTGCCCTACCTGGCCCTCGCCACCGGCATGTCCCTGAGCGCCGCCGCCGCGGCCGGGCTCGTCCCGTTCCTGATCGGCGACGCGCTCAAGGCGGCCCTCGCGATGGGCGCCCTGCCCGCCGCCTGGAAGCTCCTCGGCCGCCGCGACTGAGGCCTCTGGAACCCCTGGCCCCGTACGGGGCACCGAAGAGGCCCGCCGGATGGTCCTGGGAGACCGGACCGGCGGGCCTCTTCACAGTCCTGTACGGTCCGCTCCGCGTCCAGCGCCCCGAGCACCGCACTGTCCCCGAGCACCCCGCCCGCGGGAAAACCCGGCATGTGCCGTCAGATGTACGGATTCACTCCGCGACGGCTACACGGATTCACTCCGCGACGGCCCTGCGGCCGCGCGCCTCGCGGAACAGCGAGATCCCCACCACCAGCGCCGCGACCAGCAGCGACAGCACGACCTGCTCGCGGGCGGTGTCGTCGGTCAGCATGTAGACCAGGACGAAGGAGATCATCGCGATCGTCGCCCAGGTCAGATACGGGAAGAGCCACATCCGCACGACCAGCTTGCCCGGGGTCTCGCGCAGGATGATCCCGCGCATCCGCAGCTGGGTGAAGCAGATGACCAGCCAGACGAAGAGCGCCACCGCGCCCGAGGAGTTCAGCAGGAACTGGAACACCGTGTCGGGCCACTGGTAGTTGAAGAACACCGCCACGAAGCCGAAGACGACCGAGGACAGGATCGCCGCCTGCGGCACGCCCCGCCGGTTGACCTTGGCGAAGGACTTCGGGGCGTCGCCCCGCTCGCCGAGCGAGAACGCCATCCGGGAGGCCGTGTAGAGGCCGGAGTTGAGACAGGACAGCACGGCCGTCAGCACGATGAGGTCCATGACCTGGCCGGCGTGCGGGATGCCGATCGAGTCGAGGGCGGCCACATAGCTGCCCTTCTCCAGGATCGACGGGTCGTTCCACGGCAGCAGCGTCAGCACCACGAAGATCGAGCCCAGGTAGAAGACGGCGATGCGCCAGATCACGCTGTTGGTCGCCTTCGACACGGCCCGCTGCGGGTCCGCCGACTCTCCGGCCGCCAGGGTCACGATCTCGCTGCCCATGAACGAGAAGACCACCATCAGCACCCCGGTGAGGATCGCCCCCGGCCCTTCGGCGTAACTGCCCACCGAGACCAGGTTCGTCGCGGTCAGTACGACCATCACGATCAGCGCCCAGGCCCACTGCGGGACGCCCGGGATCCAGCTCTCCAGGATCTTGGCGCCCGCCGTGGCCTCCACGGCCAGCACCACGACCCAGAAGAACCAGTAGAGCCAGCCGATGGAGAAACCGGCCCAACGGCCCAGCGCCCGGTCGGCGTAGGCGGAGAAGGAGCCCGAACTCGGCCGGGCGGCGGCCATCTCGCCGAGCATGCGCATCACGAGGACGACCATCAGGCCGACCATCGCGTACGACAGCAGAATCGCCGGACCCGCGGCCGCGATACCCGCGCTGGAGCCCACGAAGAGGCCCGCACCGATCACACCGCCGATCGCGATCATCGAGAGGTGGCGGTTCTTCAGGCCGGCCTGAAGCCCGCCCGACGAGTCCGGCCGGTCCGGCTCACCGGGCTCGTGGCCCGGCCTCGCCAGCGAAGTGGCGTTCGCCACACGGCCGACGGTCAGCGGGCTCCGACCCCCCTGGCCGCCACCCCGCGAAGTTCGTGCCACACTTCGCACCATGCGCGTGTACCTCGGATCCGACCATGCCGGTTACGAACTCAAGAACCACCTCGTCGCGTGGCTCGGTGCCCACGGCCATGAGGCCGTCGACTGCGGCCCCCACATCTACGACGCCCAGGACGACTATCCGCCGTTCTGCCTGCGTGCCGCCGAGCGGACGGCCGCCGACCCGGACAGCCTCGGCATCGTGATCGGCGGCTCCGGCAACGGCGAGCAGATCGCCGCCAACAAGGTCAAGGGCGTCCGCGCCGCACTGGCCTGGAGCGAGCAGACCGCCGCCCTCGGCCGTGAGCACAACAACGCCAACGTCGTCGCGATCGGCGGGCGGATGCACACGGTGGAGGAGTCCACCAAGTTCGTCGAGATCTTCCTCGCCACGCCGTACTCGAACGAGGAGCGCCACACGCGCCGCATCGAGATGCTCTCGGCGTACGAGACCACCGGCGAGCTCCCCCCGATCCCGGCCCACCACCCGCAGCAGGGCTGACCACCTCTTACGTCACCTGTGCCGCCGGGGCCCGTACCCGGCGGCACGGCCATGTCACCCCGTACCGCCCGCCCTTCCACCGGAACACAGGAACCACAGGGAGCACCCCGCCGTGCCCGAGGGACACACGATCCACCGCCTCGCCCAGGACCACGCCGAGCGGTTCGTGGGCGGCCCGGTCCGGGTGAGCAGCCCGCAGGGCAAGTTCTCCGACAGCGCGGCCCTGCTCGACGGGCGCACCCTCACCACCACCGACGCCCACGGCAAGCACCTCTTCCTCGGCTTCGGCGACACCGGCTGGGTCCACATCCACCTCGGCCTCTTCGGCAAGCTCGGCTTCGGCACCGCCCCGCCCCCGCCGCCCACCGAGACCGTCCGCCTCCGGCTCGTCAACGCGGCCCACCACGCCGATCTGCGCGGGCCCACCACCTGCGCCCTGATCACCGAGCCCGAGAAGCGCGCGATACACGAGCGGCTGGGCCCGGACCCGCTCCGGGGCGACGAGGACGGGGAGCGCGCCTGGCAGCGGATCTCCCGCAGCCGGACCACGGTCGCCGCCCTTCTGATGGACCAGAAGGTCATCGCGGGCGTCGGCAACGTCTACCGGGCCGAGGTCCTCTTCCGCCACGGCATCGACCCGTACCGCGCGGGCAAGGACCTCACCCGCGCCGAGTGGGACGCGGTCTGGGCGGACCTGGTGGAGCTGATGCGCGAGGGCGTGCGGCACAACCGGATCGACACCGTCCGCCCCGAGCACCTGCCCGAGGCGATGGGGCGCCCGCCCCGCAAGGACGACCACGGTGGCGAGGTCTACGTCTACCGCCGGGCCAACCTGCCCTGCCACATCTGCGAGAGCGAGATCCGGACGGCCGGCCTCGCCGCCCGCAACCTCTTCTGGTGCCCGCGCTGCCAGGACCCGGGCCCGTCGTCCGGAGCCTGACCCCTACCCGTTTCCGCACCCCTACCCGTTTCCGCTCAGAACCCGTGCGGCAGCCACGGCTCCACGTGCCACGAGAACGCCGACGAGACCTCCGCCACCGCCCCCGGCCGCACCTCCCGCACCCGCCCCGCCGCCGCGAGCGAGGTGAACGACACCCCGCCCAGATACGCGGCGCCCAGATCTGCCACCGACAGCTCCAGATCCGGCGCGCGATCCGGCGCACGCCGGCACGAGGCACCGCCCTTCGCGTCCGCCACCAGATGCCAGCGCCCCGCGTTCCACGGGCAGAAGGCGTCCTCCACCTCCAGCACCACATCCACCGGCGCCCGGTAGGCGCGCGCCTCCAGGGCCGCCCCCACCTCCACCAGCCGTACGTGGAGCGCGTCCTGCACCCGCACCTCGCACCGCCGCACGTCCGAGACCAGATGCAGCAGCGGCTCGTCCACCGGCCGCGCACCGGCCTCCACCACCGACATCAGGTCGATCCCGAACAGGAACCGCCACAGCGCCGCGTACGCCGCCGGATCCAGCGCCCCCAGGTCCCGCAGCACCACCGTCCCCTTCGGCCCCACCCGGTCCCAGTCGGGCCGCGTCCGGAACGTGGCGTACCCCAGCACCTCCCCGTCCCGCTCGGCGAGCACGCACTGCAACGGCGAGGCGCCCGCCCGGTCCTGCGCCGTGTCGATCACCGCGCTCCGCTCCCACCCCGGCTGCCGCACCGGCGTACCCGGACGCTCAGCGGCGAGCCGCCCGTACACCTGCTCGCAGGCGGGCAGGGCCGCCACCGGGTCCGTGTACCGCACCCGTATGCCGTCCGTGCCCGGCGGCAGCGCGAGCTGTACACGGGTGGTGTCGACGCTCAGGCTCAGCGCCCGGGTCGCGGCCCCGTAGCCGAAGCGCCCGTAGATGGCCGGCTCCGACGCGGTCAGCACGGCGAGCGGCTCGCCCCAGGAACGTACGTTGTCCAACTGGCTCCGCATCATCGACCGCAGCAGCCCCCGCCGCCGGTGCGTACCGGCGACGCTGACCGCCGTCACCCCCGCCGTCGGCACCGCCGCACCGCCGGGCACGGTCAGCCGGAAGCGGTACGCCCCCGCCGTACCGACGCACACCTCCCCGTCCCAGAGCCCGATGGCCCGGTCGTACGCCGTCAGCTCCCGCCAGAGCTCGCGCGACTCCGGAGCACTCTCCACGCCCCCGAACGCACGCTCCAGACAGGCGAACCAGGGGTCCCAATCAGCAGGTCGCAGCACACGGAGTTCTGAAGTCATATGCCATCCCTACCAGGGCGCGCGGAAGCGGACGACTCCATTTCGCGTGGATCGTCACCGGGGTCCCCCTGCACCGGAGGCGTCCGGGTGGATAGGGTCCCGGCAATGGCCCGTCGCGGAGCAGTGGACGACTTCTGGGCCCGGTGGCGCAGATCGGTGCACCGGGCCCGCATCGGGCTGCGCAAATCCGGGGTGGACTACTTCCGGGGCGACGGCTCCGACTGGATCGCCCTGGCCGGTCTGCTGCTGACGATTCCGGCCATCACGTGCGCCACCGTCACCAGCCCGGTCTGGTTCGACCCGGCGGCGCTCGCCCTGCCCATCGTCGCGGGCGGCCTCCTGCTCCGCCCCGCCAGCCTGCTCGGTCTGTACGCCACGGCCGCCGCCGCCCTGATCGTGGAGGCGCTGACGCTGGGGCCGTACGCGGACGGCCCGGCCAGGGTCACCCCGGGCACCGTCCTGGTGGTCGCCGCCTGCGGGTTCTTCGGGCTGGTCCTGGCCCAGTTCCGGGCCCGGGTCGGTGTGCCGTGGCGGCGCGGCGGCACCATGCTCTTCGACCTGCGCGAACGCATCCGGGTCCAGAGCTCTCTGCCCCGGCTGCCCCAGGGCTGGCACCGCGAGATGGCCCTGCGCCCGGCCGGGGGACAGTCCTTCTCCGGGGACTTCGTCGTGGCGGCCCGCACCCACGGCGGCCGGACCCTGGAGGTCGTCCTCACCGACGTGTCCGGCAAGGGCATGGACGCGGGCTCCCGGGCCCTGCTGCTCTCCGGCGCCTTCGGCGGGCTGCTCGGCTCGCTGCCGCCGCACGGCTTCCTCACTGCGGCCAACGGGTATCTGCTGCGGCAGGACTGGGACGAGGGGTTCGCCACCTCGATCCACCTGGTGCTGGACCTGGACTCCGGCGACTACGAGATCTTCTCGGCCGGTCATCCGCCCGCCCTGCAACTGCACTCGGGCAGCGGGCAGTGGGAGGAGAAGTCGGGCGAGGGACCGCTGCTCGGCGTCTACGACGGGGCCGAGTTCGACGCGGTGAAGGGCTCACTGGCCCCGGGGGACGTCCTGATGCTGTTCACGGACGGCCTGGTGGAGGCGTCCGACCGGGACATCAGCGAGGGCATCGACCGGCTGACGGGCGAGGCCGACCACTATGTCTCCACCGGCTTCGAGGGCGCGGCCTGGCATCTGATCGAGGCCTGCGCCAAGGACGTCAACGACGACCGGGCGCTGCTGCTGCTCTCCCGCAGGCCCTGAGACCGCCCGGCCTGCTGCGCACACGCCGTACAGCGTGTACGTGATTCAGCCCGCCGTACGTCGACGGAGAGGCACCCATCACCCGGGGCGGCCACCGCACTGTGGTGACCATCACTCCCGGGTGAGGCACGAGGGCGCCTCTCCGCTTCCGTTCGGACCGCAGCTTCCGTTCAGGCCGGTGTTTCCGTTCAGACCGACACCGGGATCTGTTCCTGATCCTTGTCGTCGTCCTTGCTGCCGCCGCTGTCCTTGCCGCGTCCTCCGGGGAGGATCCGGGCCAGCCAGTGGGAGCGTCCGGCCGCCAGGGGGGCGAGGACGGCGAGCAGCAGCACATAGCCGGCGATGAACGGCGAGAGCCGCTTGTCCAGCCCGGCCGCCGCCGCCATCGTGGCCAGGATGAGCGCGAACTCGCCCCGTGCCACCAGCGTGGTGGCGATGTTGGCGGTGGCCTGGGAGCCGAAGTCGTACACCTTGGACGCCGCGAGACCGGCGGCCACGTTCATGGCGAGCGTCAGGATCACGGCCGCCAGCACCGGCCAGAAGACGCTCGGGAGGTCGCCCGGGTCGATGGAGAGACCGAAGGCGAAGAAGAAGATGGCGCCGAACGCGTCCCGCAGCGGGTGGACCAGCTTGAGGATGCGCTCGCCGGAGGCCGTCGAGCCGAGCATCAGACCGACCATGAAGGCACCGATCGCGTCGGCCACGCCGAACATCTCGGAGACTCCGGCGACGAAGACCGCGGCACCGAGGAAGGAGATGACGAGGAGCTCGTCGTCCTTGGTGTTCATCAGCTTGCCGATGAGCTTCGTCCCGAACCGGGCGGCCAGGGCGAGCAGCAGCAGGAAGCCGAAGGCCTTGCCCCCGTCGATGAGCATCGCCGAGAGGCTGTCCGCACCGGACAGGATCGGCTGGAGCGCCGCGAGGTAGAGGGCGAGGAAGACGTCCTCGACGACGATGATGCCGAGGATGGGCCGGGTCTCGGGATTGCCGATGCGCCCCAGGTCCACCAGGATCTTGGTGACGATGGCGGACGAGGATATGCCGAGCACACCGGCGAGGACCAGCGCCTCCGACGTGCCCCAGCCCAACGCGAAACCGAAGCCGAGACCGGCACCCACGTTCAGGACCAGATAGGTCCCGCCCGCGATGGCCATCTTCCGGCCACCCGTCTTGAGATCGTCCATGTGGAACTCGAGCCCGAGGTAGAAGAGCAGGAGGACGAGTCCCAGAGCGGAGAGCATCTCCAGATCGTGCGGGTTGGAGAGAAGGGTGTAACCGGGGGTGTGCGGGCCGAGGAGGATGCCGGCCAGGATGAACAGGGGGATCGTCGGCAGCCCGATGCGGCCGCCGAGGCGGGCGAGGACGGCAGCGGCCAGGAAGGCGCCGCCCATGGCGAGGAGGGTGTCTGCGTGTCCGATGAGCCTGTTCCTTCGGGATAGGTCAAGAGGGCGTCAAGAGGGTGTCAACAAACCATCAGTAATTAGTTTACCGAACGATTGACTCTGCAACTATGAGTCCGCCTTATTGTCTGCTTTTGTCTGTTTGGGTGGAGCCGGTCGGGGATTGCGGGGGATCGCCCGTGCACCGAAAGATTTCGGCCAACCCTGAACGCACTGATCCACCCACGGGACGTCCCGTGGGTGGATCAGTGGATGCGGTGGTCGCGGAGGTCGGGGGAGAGGGGGCGGGGCGGTCTCAGCGCTTCGCGGGGTCCTTCCGGAACGCCCACTTCATGTCCGGCTCGGTGGCGAACTTCAGCGCCCGGCCCACTGGTGGGGAGCACATCAGCGTCACGGCGACGGCGGCCACGGCCGAGACGGTGACCAGGCCGACCGGGTCGGAGAGCCAGGTGTACCGGTCGAACAGGCCCGTGTACACAGCGCCCTTGATCAGGAAGCCGTGGAGCAGATAGCCACAGATCGTCCCGGCGCCCAGCGCCGTGAACCATGTCCTCCTGCGGGGCACCCAGGCCAGGAAGGCGATGGTCAGCGCCAGGCCGCAGCCGAACAGGGCCAGTGACATCACCGCACCGGACCACCAGGGGGCGTCCATCTCCTGGGCGCTGTTGGCACGGTAGAGCCAGCCGAGCTGCATGCGCGGGGCGATCCAGTAGGCGAACAGCAGGGCGCCCGCGAAGAGCGGCAGGGCGAGCAGCCGCACCTCCCGGCGCCGGACCAGCCGGAAGTGCTCGGGCTTCATCAGCAGGCCGAGAACGAAGAACGGCAGGAACTGGAAGACCCGCTGGAGATCCAGATCGTCGCCGATGTCGGGCGAGACCGAGGCCAGCATCGCGATCGCGAGGGCCACCGGCAGCGGATGGCGCAGCGTCCGCCAGATCGGTGTGGTGACCCGCCAGACGAACAGGGCGATCAGGAACCACGTCAGATACAGCGGATCGACCAGGCTGATCGGCTCACCGGGCGAATCGCCCACATACCGCTTGAAGAGCGAATAAGCCGTCTCGAACAGCACGTACGGCACGGCGACACCGGTGATCAGACGCTTCACCTTCGGTGCGGACATGTCGAACGAGCGGGAGAAATAACCGGAGATGAGGATGAAGGCCGGCATGTGGAACGCGTACACGATCATGTAGAGCGCCCGGGTGGCCCGGCTGCCGTCCATCACCGGTTCCCAGGCGTGCGCCACCGCGACCAGGACGATGGCCAGATACTTCACATTGTCGAAGTAGGGGTCGCGCTCCCTCTTCGCCGCCGCCGACGCCGGTGCTGACGCAGGTGCCGACGAGGGGGCCGGGGCAGTGGCGGCGGGGGCGGCTGTGGCGGTGGGCGTCTGCTCGCGTCTGGGCTCCGGTTCCCGGGTCGCCGGGGGGAGCGGGGCCCTGGTGAATACGCTCGGAGCTTGGAACATCTAAGGCACCTTAGACCCGTCGATTGCTTCGCGTAAAACCGCGATGAGATATCGCGTGTTCCTCTCTATTCGAATGTGAAACCGTCGAACACTGCCCACTATGACACCCTTGATCCCGCTTAAATGGGGCATATCGGTGGGGTGTTGGAGGAGTGAATTACGTCGCACTCGAACGCCCCAATTACCTGTGAACGACCTGTGGGGATATGGAAACGATCACTGCGGTGGGGTTCTGCGAATATGCGGGCGCGCCGATTTCGCGGCGGAAGCGCGGCCCGGCCGGAGTAGGGGCCCGGCGGACTGGGCAGGATGGCGGGATCCGGTCAGTGTGATCCGTCACCCGGCAGCAGCCACCGGGGAGTTGGTGGCACGATGGACGCGACGGGGCGCGCGGCGGTGCACGCTTCCGGGCCGGCAAGGCGGACCGACCGAGGGTGTGATCAGACGTGGCTATTTCACTGTCTATGGTGCTGCTGTTCGCGGTCATCCTGGTGGTGCTGATCCGTGGAGGCTCCATCAAGCCCGGGCCCGCGCTCGTCGCCGTGCTCTTCGGCTTCTTCCTGGCGTCGACCGGCATGGCGCCGTCCATCAACAGGTTCATGAACTCGATAGCGGACACGATCAACAAGATCAGCTTCTGAACGGCCGGACCGGCGGCCTCCCCGGGTCCGCGCACGCTCCCCGGTCCGAACACGCAAGAGGCCCGGTCCGACGGGGAGTCGGACCGGGCCCAGGCATGGAGCGGGCGACGGGAATCGAACCCGCGTAGCTAGTTTGGAAGACTAGGGCTCTACCATTGAGCTACGCCCGCAAGCACCGCACCGCACGTCCGGAGGACCGCGGCACGAAGAGCATCGTAGCGGGTCGGCGGCGGTGTCCGCACACCTGTGGTGCCGGCCGCCGGGCCACCACCACCCGGCCGCCGCGCAAAGCGGCCGACGCACGGCTCCGGTCCATGTACCCTACGTGTCGCACCGACGGGGTGTGGCGCAGCTTGGTAGCGCGTCCGCTTTGGGAGCGGAAGGTCGTCGGTTCGAATCCGGCCACCCCGACCACCGGCAAGATCGCATTGGGGGAGTCCTCCTCCTTGCCGTTACTATGCAGAATGCGTGCCCGTGTGTCTGATGTACCGGGCTCGGTCCGCGAAGCCGCCGATCGGCGGTCGAGCAGAACCCAAAGAAGTCAGCCACCAAGGAGACCGAACCGTGAAGAGCGCCGTGGAGACCCTGAACCCGACCCGGGTTCGGCTCAGCATCGAGGTGCCCTTCGAGGAGCTCAAGGACAGCCTCGACGCGGCGTACAAGAAGATCAACCAGCAGGTCACGGTGAAGGGCTTCCGCAAGGGCAAGATCCCCGCCCGGGTCATCGACCAGCGGTTCGGCCGCGGTGCGGTGCTGGAGGAGGCCGTCAACGACGCCCTCCCGAAGTTCTACACCGAGGCGGTCAACGAAGGTGAGCTGAACGTCCTCGGCCAGCCCGAGGTCGACATCACCGAGCTGAAGGACGGCGAGCTGCTGGCCTTCACCGCCGAGGTTGACGTACGCCCCGAGATCGAGATCCCGGACTACTCCGGCATCGAGGTCACCGTCGACGCCCTTGAGGTCACCGACGAAGAGGTCGAGAAGGCCGTGGAGCAGCTGCGCGAGCGCTTCGCCTCCACCAACCCGGTCGAGCGCGCCGCCGCCGACGGCGACGTCGTCACGATCGACCTGGAGGCCAAGGTCGACGGTGAGGTCCTGGAGGACGGCGTGGCCGCGGGTGTCTCGTACACCATCGGTTCCGGCGAGCTCCTCGACGGCATCGACGAGGCCGTGACCGGCCTGGAGGCCGGTGGCGAGGCCACCTTCACCTCCGAGCTGAAGGGCGGCTCCGCCGAGGGCAAGGCCGCGGAGGTCACCGTCAAGGTCACCGCCGTCGCCGCCCGTGAGCTCCCCGAGCTGGACGACGACTTCGCCCAGATGGCCAGCGAGTTCGACACGCTGGAGGAGCTGAAGGCCGACAGCCGCAAGCGCCTGGAGACCACCAAGCAGTACGACCAGGCCACCCAGGCCCAGGAGCGGGTCCTGGAGGAGCTGCTGAAGCTCGCCGAGGTCCCGATCCCGGAGAAGCTGCTCGCGGACGAGGTCCAGACCCGCAAGCACAACCTGGAGCACCACCAGCTCGGTCAGATGGGTCTCGACCTGGAGAAGTACCTGGAGATCCAGGGCAAGACCCTGGAGGAGTTCGAGAACGAGACCTCCGAGCAGGCCATCAAGGGCATCAAGACCCAGTTCATCCTTGACGAGCTCGTCAACAAGGAGAAGCTGAACGTCAACCAGGAGGAGCTCACCGAGCACCTCATGCGGCGTGCCGCCTCCTCCGGCATGAGCCCGGACCAGTTCGCCCAGGCCGTCGTCGAGGGTGGCCAGGTGCCGATGCTCGTCGGCGAGGTCGCCCGCGGCAAGGCGCTCGCCGTCGTCGTCGAGGCCGCCAAGGTCGTCGACACCAACGGTGAGATCGTCGACCTGGAGGACGACGAGGACGCCGAGACCACGGAGGCGGCCGCCGAGGCCACCACCGAGGAGAAGGCGGCCGACAAGGCCGAGGAGAAGAACGAGGCCTGAGCCTCGCCCTGATCCACGCCGGTCCCGGCCGACCGGCAACGACGGGCCCCGGACGCACCACGCGTCCGGGGCCCGTCGCCATGTCCCGTCGTACCGCTGTACGGCCCCGGAACCCCTGTGCCCCCTGCGGACCTTGCGCTCCCAGCGAACAGTTGCGGAACCGGGATGGCGTTGTCCCACCTGCGCGTTAGGGTCCATGAAGAGGAAGGGTGGGGGAGTCCCTCACCCGCCCGGTACGAAGACGCTGAGACGGCCGGAGCCGTCAGAGACGAGCAGGTGGATACGTGACGAATCTGATGCCCTACGCCGCCGGAGAGCCGTCCCTCGGTGGAGGCCTCGGTGACCAGGTCTACAGCCGACTGCTCGGCGAGCGCATCATCTTCCTCGGTCAGCAGGTCGACGATGACATCGCCAACAAGATCACCGCACAGCTCCTGCTCCTTGCCGCCGACCCGGACAAGGACATCTACCTCTACATCAACAGCCCCGGTGGTTCGGTGACGGCCGGCATGGCGGTCTACGACACCATGCAGTACATCCCGAACGACGTGGTCACCATCGGGATGGGCATGGCGGCCTCCATGGGCCAGTTCCTGCTCACCGGCGGTGCCGCGGGCAAGCGCTTCGCGCTCCCCAACACCGACATCCTCATGCACCAGGGTTCGGCCGGTATCGGCGGAACGGCCTCGGACATCAAGATCCAGGCCCAGTACCTGCTCCGTACGAAGACGCGCATGGCCGAGATCACCGCCCAGCACTCCGGCCAGACCGTCGAGACGATCATCCGCGACGGCGACCGCGACCGCTGGTACACGGCGGAGGAGGCCAAGGACTACGGCCTCATCGACGAGATCATCACGTTCGCCTCGGGCATCCCGGGCGGCGGCGGCACCGGTGCCTGATCCGGTTCCCACCGGACCGGCCGCACCTCCCGCACCCCTCTCGTACGCCGAGACCTCCAGCCCACAGACCGCCACCAGGATGGTGAACACCCACATGAACAACTTCTCCGGCGCCTCCGCGAGCGGCCTCTACACCGGCCCGCAGGTGGACAACCGCTATGTCGTCCCGCGCTTCGTGGAGCGCACCTCGCAGGGTGTGCGCGAGTACGACCCGTACGCGAAGCTCTTCGAGGAGCGCGTGATCTTCCTGGGCGTCCAGATCGACGACGCCTCGGCCAACGACGTCATGGCGCAGCTGCTCTGCCTGGAGTCGATGGACCCGGACCGCGACATCTCGATCTACATCAACAGCCCCGGCGGCTCGTTCACCGCGCTCACCGCGATCTACGACACGATGCAGTTCGTGAAGCCGGACATCCAGACGGTCTGCATGGGCCAGGCCGCCTCCGCCGCCGCGGTCCTGCTCGCCGCCGGCACCCCGGGCAAGCGCATGGCGCTCCCGCACGCCCGTGTCCTCATCCACCAGCCGTCCTCGCAGACGGGCCGTGAGCAGCTCTCCGACCTGGAGATCGCGGCCAACGAGATCCTCCGTATGCGTACGCAGCTGGAGGAGATGCTGGCCCGGCACTCGACCACCCCGCTGGAGAAGATCAGCGAGGACATCGAGCGCGACAAGATCCTCACGGCCGAGGACGCCCTGGCGTACGGGCTCGTCGACCAGATCGTGTCCACCCGCAAGACGACCGCGGGCGCATCGCTCTGACGTAGGTCTTTCCCCTTGGCACATTCCGTCCGCGCGGTCTCGGCCGTGTGAACCGTGCCAAGGGGGGCCCGAACGGGGGCCCAGGCAAGGTACCGTCGGATAGAGGCACCAGGAAGCCGCTGAACCAGGCGGCCTCCCAGGCGAAGGGGAAGCACCTCGTGGCACGCATCGGTGATGGCGGCGACCTGCTCAAGTGCTCGTTCTGTGGCAAGAGCCAGAAGCAGGTGAAGAAGCTCATCGCGGGACCCGGTGTGTACATCTGCGACGAGTGCATCGATCTCTGCAACGAGATCATCGAGGAGGAGCTCGCGGAGACGAGCGAGGTCCGCTGGGAAGAGCTTCCCAAGCCCCGCGAGATCTACGAGTTCCTGGAGGGGTACGTCGTCGGGCAGGAGCCCGCGAAGAAGGCCCTCTCGGTCGCGGTGTACAACCACTACAAGCGGGTCCAGGCCGGGGAGAACGGCGGCGGCGCGGGTCGTGAGGACGCGATCGAGCTCGCCAAGTCCAACATCCTGCTGCTGGGCCCCACGGGCTCCGGCAAGACGCTTCTCGCGCAGACGCTGGCCCGCATGCTCAACGTCCCGTTCGCCATCGCGGACGCCACCGCGCTGACGGAGGCCGGCTATGTCGGCGAGGACGTCGAGAACATCCTGCTCAAGCTGATCCAGGCGGCCGACTACGACGTCAAGAAGGCCGAGACCGGGATCATCTACATCGACGAGATCGACAAGGTCGCCCGCAAGAGCGAGAACCCGTCGATCACCCGCGATGTCTCCGGCGAGGGCGTCCAGCAGGCCCTGCTGAAGATCCTGGAGGGCACCACCGCCTCCGTCCCGCCGCAGGGCGGACGCAAGCACCCGCACCAGGAGTTCATCCAGATCGACACGACGAACGTGCTGTTCATCGTGGGCGGCGCCTTCTCCGGACTGGAGAAGATCATCGAGTCCCGGGCCGGTGCCAAGGGCATCGGGTTCGGCGCCACGATCCGCTCCAAGCTGGAGATCCAGGCGAGCGACCAGTTCCAGGAGGTCATGCCGGAGGACCTGGTGAAGTTCGGGATGATCCCCGAGTTCATCGGCCGTCTCCCCGTGCTGACCTCGGTCCACAACCTGGACCGCGAGGCGCTGCTCCAGATCCTCATCGAGCCGCGCAACGCCCTGGTCAAGCAGTACCAGCGCCTCTTCGAACTCGACGGTGTGGAGCTGGAGTTCGAACGCGAGGCGCTGGAGGCCATCGCCGACCAGGCGATCCTGCGCCAGACCGGCGCGCGCGGGCTGCGCGCCATCATGGAGGAAGTCCTCCAGTCCGTGATGTACGAGGTCCCCTCCCGCAAGGACGTCGCCCGCGTCGTCATCACCCCGGACGTCGTCCGCGACCACGTCAACCCGACGCTGGTTCCGCGCGAGCCGCGCACGATCGGCAAGAACGACGGCGGCCGCCACGAGAAGTCCGCGTAGCGGCAGGGCAGTTACGTACGCCGAAGGGGCGCCCGACCGGTCAACCGGTGGGCGCCCCTTCGCTGTTGCTCCGGGCGGGGCCGCGTCAGAGCTTGGTGCGGGAGGTGTTGTAGAGCTTGGTGGCGAGGGCGGCGGCGTCCTCCTTGGACGGGCTCTTCCCCGTCAGTGCCAGGATCCGGTCCGCGTGCGTCACGACCCCGATCGTGCCGTAGTCGGCCCAGACGCACATCGGGAGCACGGCCTCCCTGGGCCCGTTCTGCGGCGTGCCGTCCGCCTTCGTGTTGACCAGCTTCATGTTCCGGCACTTCATCACCGCACCCTCGAACCCGGCCGGTTCGACGACCTCGGCGGGGCCGACGAAATCGGCCTGCACCGAAGGATCGGCCGTCGTCAGCTCCTGCCGGGTCATCTCCATGATGCCGTCGAGCACCGTGACCGGGTCGGCGATCTCGCCCCAGTAAGCGTCCAGGTCCAGCAGCTTGTTCGCCGTGCGCGGCTCGCCCACCGCGTAGGCGCCTGCGGACTTGCCGGGGTTCTTGATGCCCAGTTCCTCGGCCTTGGCCTTCCTGGCCCCGACCAGGGGGCCGGAGGGGCTCTTCATGGTGGAGTACCGCTTGTACTCGTCCAGCGACTCCGGGGGCGTCACCCGGTAGCCCTTGGTGGACGTGGCGATGTTCTTGTCGTCCGTCCCGTCGCCGCCCGAGTTCAGGAAGTACACCCCGGCCGCGACGACCGCCAGCGCCACCACGACGGAGCCCACGATCAGGCCCGTCCGCTTCTTGGGCTGCGGCGGGGGCGGTGCCCCGTACCCCGGCTCCCCGCCGTACGGGGGCGCGGGCGGCTGCTGCCCGTACGGCCCCGGCTGCTGGCCCTGCGGGTAGCCGTAACCGGGCGGGCCCTGGGGAGGGGTGCCGTAACCGGGCGGGCCCTGCGGCGGGGCACCGTACGGGCCGGGCTGCTGGGGGTAGCCGTAGCCGGGCTGGCCGGGCGGCGGAGCGCCGTACGGGCCGGGCTGCTGTCCGTACGGTCCCGGCTGGCCCTGCGGCGGCTGTCCGCCGTACGGGCCCGGCTGGTTGTAGCTCATCGCGGTGTCCCCTCCCGAAAACCTGGTGCGTCGCGGACATCCTGACGGAACCCGCCGTGACGTGGGCGACCGGCCCGGACACCGTTACCGAACTATCCCGTTTCAGTACGGGACTGTGACGGCCCTAAACTGTCTCCCGTGACCGAGAACACTCAGCAGCAGCCAGCCAGCAACCCCGAACTGCCGACCCAGTACGCGCCGGCCGACGTAGAGGGGAAGCTGTACGAGCGCTGGGTAGAACGCGGTTACTTCGAAGCCGACGCCAAGAGCGACAAGCCCCCGTTCTCCATCGTCATCCCGCCGCCCAACGTCACCGGCGCCCTCCACCTGGGCCACGCCTTCCAGGTGACGCTCATGGACGCCCTCACCCGCCGCAAGCGGATGCAGGGCTTCGAGACGCTGTGGCTGCCCGGCATGGACCACGCCGGCATCGCCACCCAGAACAAGGTGGAGCAGCAGCTCGGCGAGGAGGGCAAGTCCCGCCACGACATCGGCCGGGAGGCGTTCACCGAGCGCGTCTGGCAGTGGAAGGAAGAGTACGGCGGCCGCATCCTCGGCCAGTTGCGCCGCCTGGGCGCGGGCCTGGACTGGTCGCGCGAGCGGTTCACCATGGACGAGGGCCTGTCCCGGGCCGTCCAGAAGATCTTCAAGGACCTGTACGACGACGGCCTGATCTACCGCGCCGAGCGCATCATCAACTGGTGCCCGCGCTGTCTCACCGCCATCTCGGACATCGAGGTGGACTACCAGGAGGACGACGGCGAGCTCGTCTCCCTGAAGTACGGCGAGGGCGACGAGACCCTTGTCGTCGCCACCACCCGGGTCGAGACGATGCTCGGTGACACCGCCGTCGCGGTCCACCCCGACGACGAGCGGTACGCCCACCTCATCGGCAAGCGGATCAAGCTCCCGCTCACCGACCGCACCATCCCGGTGGTCGCCGACACGCACGTCGACCCGGAGTTCGGCACCGGCGCCGTCAAGGTGACCCCGGCCCACGACCCGAACGACTTCGCGATCGGCCGGCGCCACGACCTGGAGTCGCTCACGGTCATGGACGAGCGCGGTGTCATCACCGTGCCCGGCCCCTTCCAGGGGCTCGACCGCTTCGAGGCCCGCTCGGCCATCGTCGCCGCCCTGCGCGAGCAGGGCCGGGTCGTCGCCGAGAAGCGCCCGTACGTCCACTCGGTCGGCCACTGCTCCCGCTGCAGGACGACCGTCGAGCCGCGCCTCTCCCTCCAGTGGTGGGTCAAGGTCGACACGCTCGCCAAGGCCGCCGGTGACGCGGTCCGCGACGAGCGGGTCGTCCTGCACCCCAAGGAGATGGAAAAGCGGTACTTCGACTGGGTCGACAACCTCAACGACTGGTGCATCTCGCGCCAGCTGTGGTGGGGCCACCGCATCCCCGTCTGGTACGGCCCGGACGGCGAGGTCGTCTGCGTCGGACCCGACGACGAGGCGCCCACGGGCGAGGGCTGGACCCAGGACGAGGACGTCCTCGACACCTGGTTCTCCTCCGGGCTGTGGCCGTTCTCCACGCTCGGCTGGCCCGAACAGACCCCGGACCTGGAGAAGTTCTACTCCACGGACGTCCTGGTCACCGGCCACGACATCATCTTCTTCTGGGTCGTGCGGATGATGATGTTCGGCCTGTACGCGATGGACGGCGAGGTCCCCTTCAAGACGGTCGCCCTGACCGGCCTGGTCCGCGACGAGTTCGGCAAGAAGATGTCCAAGTCGAACCCGAACGCGGTCGACCCGCTGGACTGGATGGACGCGTACGGCTCCGACGCCGTCCGCTTCACCCTGGCCAACGGCGCCAACCCCGGTGCCGACGTGCCGATCGGCGAGGACTGGGTCAAGGCCTCCCGCAACTTCGCCAACAAGATCTGGAACGCCACCCGTTTCGCCCTGATGAACGGCGCGACGGTCGAGGGCCCGCTGCCGGACCCGGCGGAGATGACGGCCACCGACCGGTGGATCCTCTCCCGCCTCAACGAGACCGTCGCGGACGTCGACCGCTTCTACGACGACTTCCAGTTCGCCAAGATCTCCGACGCGCTCTACCACTTCGCGTGGGACGAGGTCTTCGACTGGTACGTCGAGCTGTCCAAGACGACGTTCTTCGCGGGCGGCGAGCAGGCCAAGGTCTCCGGCCGGGTCCTCGGTGAGGTCCTCGACGTCACCCTGCGGCTGCTCCACCCGATCGTCCCGTTCGTCACGGAGACGCTCTGGACCACGCTGACCGGTGGCGAGTCCGTCGTCATCGCCGACTGGCCCCAGGACTCCGGCTTCCGCGACGAAGCGGCCGAGAAGGAGATCGAGCTGGTCCAGCAGGTCGTCACCGAGGTCCGCCGCTTCAAGGGCGACCAGGGGCTCAAGCCCGGCCAGCGCGTCCCGGCCGAGCTGACCCTGACCGGCACCGCCCTGGCCCCGCACGAGCCGGCCATCCGCCAGCTGCTGCGGCTGGAGGCGGCCGGGGACGGCTTCAGCGCCACGGCCTCCCTCCCGGTCGCCGGGGCCACCGTCGCCCTGGACCTGTCCGGCACGATCGACGTCCCGGCCGAGCGCAAGCGCCTCACCAAGGACCTGGAGGCGGCGCGGAAGGAGAAGGCCCAGGCCACCGCGAAGCTCGGCAACGAGGCGTTCCTCGCCAAGGCCCCGGACAACGTGGTCGACAAGATCCGCGGCCGGCTCTCCAAGGCCGAGGCCGACATCGAGCGGATCTCCGCCCAGCTGGCGGCGCTCCCGCAGGGCTGATGAGCTGAGGGCGAAGCCCCCGCACCCCCGACCGACCGGGGGAGCGGGGGCTTCCCCGTACCGTCCGCGGGCAGTCTGCCGGGCGCTGCGTGCGATGTCGGTGCCCATCCGTAGACTGGCCCCGTGAGTGAGCCCCGCCCTTCAGACCGGCACGACGCGTCCGAGCCCGACGACACCTTCGCGGAGATCGTCGGCGAAGAGACCCAGCGCGACCCCGACCTGGCGGTGATCGAGGCCGGGAGCCGCACCCTGCGCACCTACGGGGGCGCTCCCCAGGGCGATGCGGTCCCCGCCCGACCCACCGACCCCGAGACCGACCGGGCGCTGCGCGCGGTGGAGCAGGAGCTCGCCGGACGCTGGGGCGAGACCAAGCTGGAGCCCTCCGTCACGCGCATCGCCGCCCTGATGGACGTGCTCGGCGAGCCGCAGCGCGCCTACCCCTCGATCCACATCACCGGGACCAACGGCAAGACGTCCACGGCCCGCATGATCGAGGCCCTGCTCAACGCGTTCGAGCTGCGCACCGGCCGCTACACCTCCCCGCACGTCCAGTCGATCACCGAGCGGATCAGCCTCGACGGCTCCCCGATCGAGCCCGAGCGGTTCATCGAGACGTACGAGGACATCAAGCCGTACGTCGAGATGGTCGACGCCCAGCAGCCCTACCGGCTCTCCTTCTTCGAGGTGCTCACCGGCATGGCGTACGCGGCCTTCGCCGACGCGCCCGTCGATGTGGCGGTCGTCGAGGTCGGCATGGGCGGCACCTGGGACGCGACCAACGTCATCGACTCCACGGTCGCGGTCGTCACCCCGATCTCCCTGGACCACACCGACCGCCTCGGCACCACGCCCGCCGAGATCGCCGGGGAGAAGGCCGGTGTCATCAAGCAGGGCGCCACGGTCATCCTGGCGCAGCAGCCGGTGGACGCCGCCCAGGTGATGCTCAAGAAGGCCGTCGAGGTCGACGCCACCGTGGCCCGCGAGGGCATGGAGTTCGGCGTCACCTCCCGCGAGGTGGCCGTCGGCGGCCAGTTGCTGACCCTGCGCGGACTCGGCGGGGAGTACGAGGAGATCTTCCTCCCGCTGTACGGGGCCCACCAGGCGCACAACGCGGCCGTCGCGCTCGCCGCCGTGGAGGCCTTCTTCGGGATCGGCGCCGAGCAGGCCCGCTCGCTCGACATCGACGCCATCCGCAAGGCGTTCGCCGCGGTGATCTCGCCCGGCCGTCTGGAGGTCCTGCGCTCCAGCCCGACCGTCGTCCTGGACGCCGCGCACAACCCGGCGGGGGCCAGGGCCGCGGCCGAGGGCATCTCCGAGGCGTTCAGCTTCTCCCGGCTGATCGGTGTGGTCGGCACCAGCGGTGACAAGGACGTCCGCGGGCTCCTCGAAGCCTTCGAGCCGATCTTCGCCGAGGTCGTCGTCACGCAGAACTCCACCGACCGCGCGATGGACGCGGACGCGCTGGCCGCCATCGCCGTCGAGGTCTTCGGCGACGACCGGGTCCAGGTCGAACCGCGTCTCGACGACGCGCTGGAGGCGGCGATCACGCTGGCCGAGGAGGACGACGAGTACGCGGGCGCCGGGGTCCTGGTGACCGGATCGGTGATCACGGTCGGCGAGGCCCGGCTGCTTCTGGGAAGGGGCTGAGAAGCCGGATGCGTACGCTCTGCGCCTCGACACTGCTCGGTGAGTTCTTCGTCATCGGCTTCGCCGGACTCGTCGCGATGAAGCTGGACGACGTCTCCATGGCCGCGGTCTGGACCGTCTGCGGGATCGGCATGGCGCTCTCCCTGCTGCTCTGCGGGATGATCACCCGGCCCGGCGGCATCCAGCTCGGCTGGGCGCTCCAGGCCGCGCTGGTCCTCAGCGGCTTCGTGGTCCCGATGATGTTCATCCTCGGCCTGGTCTTCGGCGGACTGTGGTGGGCCTCCGTGCACTACGGCCGCAAGGTCGACGAGGCCAAGGCCCGCTGGGCGGACCAGCAGGGCCGGCAGGAGGCCGGCGAGGCCACGGCCTGACGGCGGGCCCGGCGGACCGGGTGGGACCCGGGGCACCGGGGCCGGGGCACCCGGCCACCGGCGGCCGGGCCCGGGGGTGACTCTGGGTGAACCCGGGCGCAGACCCGCTTCCGTACCCCTGTAATCTCGCCCTCACCGCACCCGTAAGTCTGCAAGGAGCCGCACATGACTCAGCGCACCCTCGTCCTGCTCAAGCCCGACGCGGTCCGCCGCGGACTGATCGGCGAGATCGTCGGCCGCATCGAGCGCAAGGCGGACTGGCGGATCACCGCGCTGGAGCTGCGCACCCTGGACCACGACACGCTGGAGCAGCACTACGGCGAGCACAAGGGCCGCCCGTTCTACGAGCCGCTCATGGAGTTCATGGCCTCCGGCCCGGTCGTCGCCCTGGTGGCCGAAGGCGAGCGGGTCATCGAGGGCGTCCGTGCCCTGGCCGGTCCCACCGACCCGATCGCCGCCGCGCCCGGGTCCATCCGCGGTGACTTCGGCACGATCACCCGGGAGAACCTCATCCACGCCTCGGACTCGCAGGAGTCCGCAGAGCGAGAACTGAAGCTCTTCTTTCCGGGACTTTCCTGACCCGATCGGCCAAACAGCGCTGCCTGGAAGGGGCGACCGAAGTAATTCGGTCGCCCCTCGGCATAGGGTTCGGGATCGCGGGAACGCATCCCTCCGACGTAACGTCACCATGGGTAGAACGGGTACCCGTTCCGCTCACACCGGCGAAGGACCCTCGCGCTGTGTCCGTGCATACGGCACTACGATGAAGCTTCCGCGCCCGCAGCGCCCACCTCGCCTACCAGAACGAGCCATCATCGCTTCTTGGGAAGGCCCGACGCATCCTCATGGGGAACAAGGGGAACTCAATGTCGTTCATCGGCCGTGACATGGCTATCGACCTCGGGACTGCCAACACGCTGGTGTACGTCAGGGGGCGCGGCATCGTCCTGAACGAGCCGTCCGTCGTGGCCATCAACACCAACACCGGCGGCATTCTGGCGGTCGGCTCCGAGGCCAAGAAGATGATCGGGCGGACACCGGGCAACATCGTTGCCGTACGCCCCCTGAAGGACGGCGTGATCGCCGACTTCGAGATCACGGAGCGGATGCTCCGCTACTTCATCCTCAAGATCCACAAGCGCCGCTACCTGGCCCGCCCCCGGGTCGTCGTCTGCGTGCCCTCCGGTATCACCGGGGTCGAGCGCCGCGCCGTCATCGAGGCGTCGACGCAGGCCGGCGCGCGTCAGGTGCACATCATCGAGGAGCCCATGGCCGCGGCCATCGGCTCCGGCCTGCCGGTCCACGAGGCCACCGGCAACATGGTCGTCGACATCGGCGGCGGCACCACCGAGGTCGCGGTGATCTCGCTCGGCGGGATCGTCACCGCCCAGTCGATCCGGACCGCCGGTGACGAGCTGGACAACGCGATCATCCAGCACATCAAGAAGGAGTACTCGCTCCTCCTCGGTGAGCGGACCGCCGAACAGATCAAGATCACGATCGGTTCCGCGTACGACATGGACAAGGACGAGCACACCGAGATCCGCGGCCGCGACCTGGTCTCCGGGCTGCCCAAGACGGTCGTCATCTCGGCCGCCGAGGTCCGCAAGGCCATCGAAGAGCCGGTCAACGCGATCGTCGACGCCGTGAAGACGACGCTGGACAAGTGCCCGCCCGAGCTCTCCGGCGACATCATGGACCGGGGCATCGTCCTCACCGGCGGCGGCGCGCTGCTGCGCGGTCTGGACGAGCGGCTGCGCCGCGAGACGGGCATGCCGATCCACATCGCCGAGGACCCGCTGGACTCCGTGGCGCTCGGCTCCGGCAAGTGCGTCGAGGAGTTCGAGGCGCTCCAGCAGGTGCTGGACGCCCAGCCCCGACGGTAGGAACGCGATGATCCGACGGGCGGAACCTGCGGGTCCGCCCGTCGGATCGTTGATATAGATCGTGTTGTACGGGTGCGGCCGCACCGCCCGGCCGTACGGACACGGACACACAGGCACGAACATTCCGACGAGGAAGGCACGGCCGCCGCACGTGAGGGACACACGAGAGAGCCGGCTGCTCCTGGTGCTGCTGATCGCCATCGCATTCGCCCTGATCACGGTGGATATCCGAGGCGGCGAAGGCTCACCGGTCGACGGCGCACGGCATGCCGCGGCCACGGTCTTCGGACCGGTGGAGAACGGCGTCGCGGCAGCGGTCGACCCGGTGGGCAACGCCATAGGGGCGGTACGGGACTCCGGCAAACGGCACGACCGGATCGCCGCCCTGGAGCAGGAGAACGCCGCGCTGAAGGCCAGGCTCGGCAGCGACGACCGCAACAACAGCCGCGTCCGCCAGCTCGACGCCATGCTGAAGAACGCGGGCGCCGGGCAATACGCCATCAAGGGCGCCCAGGTCATCGCCATAGGAGCGGCCCAGGGCTTCTCCTGGACGATCACCATCGACGCCGGGTCCAACGACGGCATCCGCCGTGACATGACCGTCCTCAACGGGGAGGGGCTGGTCGGCCGGGTCACCACCGTCGGCCCCAGCACCTCGACGGTCCTGCTGGCCAGCGACCCCGACTTCACCGTCGGCACCCGGATGGAGAAGACCGACGAGCTCGGCTTCGCCACCGGCCAGGGCTCGCGGCCGCTCTCGGTCCAGTTCCTCAACGGCAAGGCCAAGGTGAAGGCGGGCGACCGGCTCGTCACCTTCGGCTCCAGCAAGGACAAGCCCTTCGTGCCCGGCGTCCCGGTCGGCGAGGTCGTCCGCGTCGACCCGGCGGGCGGCGCGCTGACCCGGACGGTCCATGTGAAGCCGTACGTCGGGTTCACCAAGCTCGACATCGTCGGCGTCGTCGTCCAGGCCCCGCGCTCCGACCCCCGTGACGCGGTCCTGCCGAAGCAGCCCGCCAAGACGAAGCCGAAGCCGACCCCCACGGTCACCGTCACCGTCCAGCCCAACGGCGACCTCGTCGACGGCTCGGGCAAGGTCGTCGGCAACGTCAACGAGAACCAGGGCGACGGCACGGCGGCCGGTGACGCGGCAGGCGATCAGCAGGGCAATGCCCAGGGCAACGCTCAGCAGCCCGGCAACCAGCAACCCGACAACGCGGCAAACGACCAGGAGTAGAGCTGATCCCCATGCGCCTGAACCGGACTCTGCTCTCCACCGTCCTGGTCGTCGTCGCCCTCGTCGTCCAGGTCTCCGTCCTCGCCCGCCTCCAGCTCCCCGGCGCCGTTCCCGACCTGCTGCTCCTCACCGTCCTCGGACTCGCCTTCGTGTACGGGCACGTCAGCGGCGCGCTCATCGGCTTCGGCGCGGGCCTCCTCGCGGACCTCGCACCCCCCGCCGACCACGCCGCCGGGCGTTACGCCCTGGTGCTCTGCGTCATCGGCTACCTCGCGGGCCTGGCCCGGCCGGAGAACGGGCAGCTCAAGTCGGCCTTCGCGCCGATGGCCGTGGTGGTCGCCGCCGCGATCGGCTCGACCCTGATGTACGCGGGCGTCGGCGCCCTCGTCGGCGACACGGCCGCCCGCCATGTGGGCCTGGGCAGCCTGCTGTTCACCGCCGCCGTCTACGACCTGCTGCTGGCCCCCTTCACCGTGCCGCTGATCATGGCGCTGGCCAGACGCACCGAGAACGACCCGGTCTCCGAGGCGGCCGGCGGCGGGAACGACGTCGCCGCGGGCTGGCTCTCCTCCGGCACCGGCCTGCGGATCGGCAACCAGCGCGGCGGCCTGCGCGTCAAGGCCGCCCGCAACCGCGCCGCCCGCGCGGGCCGCATCAAGGGGGTCAAGCGCCTGTGAAGCCGTACGCGACGGAAGCCACCACCGGGGGCACCCCGTGAGGCCGTATTTCCCGGGGGACGACCCCCGTACCCCCAGCCGTACCACCACCGGGGGCACCCCGTGAGCAACATCCCCGAGACCGGGCGCACCCAGCGGGTCCAGATCCGGCTCATCGTCATCCAGGTCCTCGTCTTCTCCCTGCTGCTCACCCTCGGCGGCCGCCTCTGGTACCTCCAGATCCGCAACGGCGACGAGTACACCGCCGAAGCCGCGGGCAACGGCGTCCAGCAGGTCGTCCAGCCCGCCGTGCGCGGCTCGATCCTCGACGCCCGCGGCGTCCCGCTCGCCGACAACGAGACCCGGCTCGTCGTCTCCGCGAGCCGCACCGAGCTGCTGAAGATGAAGGACGACGGCGTCGGTGTCCTCACCCGGCTCGCCGACGTCCTGGACATGAAGCCCGAGGAGGTCCGGGACAAGGTCCGCCTCTGCGACGCCAAGACCCCCCAGCCCTGCTGGAACGGCTCGCCCTACCAGCCGATCCCGGTCACCGACGAGGCCACCACCCAGCAGGCCCTCCAGATCCGCGAGCGCGCCGAGGACTTCCCCGGCATCACCGCCGAACCCACCGCCGTACGCCGCTATGCCGCACCCGGCAAGGCGAAGACCGCGCAGGTCCTCGGCTACCTCTCGCCCGTCACCGACGACGAGATCAAGAAGGCGCTGGACGGCCCCTCGCCCTATCTGCGCTCCGACCAGGTCGGCCGCTCGGGCCTTGAGCGGACGTACGACAAGGAGCTGCGCGGCAAGGCGGGCGTCACCCGGTACGAGGTCGACAACCTCGGCCGTGTCATGGGTGAGGCGGAGAACGACCCCGCGGTGCCCGGCTCCAACCTGATCACCAGCCTCGACGCCCGGGTCCAGGCGGTGGCCGAGTACGAGCTGGCCGACGCCATCAAGGAGGCCCGGAAGATCACCGACAAGATCACCGGCCGCCCGTACGAGGCCGACTCCGGTGCCGTCGTCGTCATGGAGTCCCGGACGGGCCGCATCGTCTCGATGGCCTCCCAGCCCGACTACGACCCCAACGACTGGGTCGGCGGCATCTCCGGCAAGCAGTACGCCAAGCTCACCAGCGAGAAGTCCAACTACCCGCTGCTCAACCGGGGCATCCAGGGCCAGGCACCGGCCGGCTCCATCTTCAAGATCGTCTCGGCGAGCGCCGCCGTGCGGGCGGGCTACCCCTTCGACGGCCGCTACGACTGCAGCAGCTCCTACAGCCTCGGCAGCCAGACCTTCGCGAACTTCGAGTCCCAGGGGCACGGCCCCATCACCCTCGGCGACGCGCTCAAGTACTCCTGCAACACCGTCTTCTACCGGCTCGGCCACCAGGAGTGGTCGCGGGACGGCGGCATAAAGCCGAAGAAGGACGCCAAGAACTGGTTCTACACGACCGCCCGGGACTTCGGCCTCGGCTCCGAGACCGGGATCGACCTGCCGAACGAGGTCAAGGGCCGCATCCCCGACCGGGAGTGGAAGCAGAACTTCTGGAAGGCGAACAAGGACGCCTGGTGCAAGGAGGGCAAGAAGGGCGGCACCTACGTGCAGCAGATCTCCTACGAGAACTGCCTCGAAGGCAACCAGCTCAAGGCGTACGACAGCATCAACTACTCCATCGGCCAGGGTGACGTCCTCGTCACCCCCATCCAGATGGCCTCCGCCTACGCCGCCATCAGCAACGGCGGCACCCTCCACGCGCCCACGGTCGGCAAGGCCGTGGTCAGCCCCGACGGCAAGACGGTCCAGGAGATCAAGCCCAGGGCCCAGGGCAAGCTGCCCGTCGACGCCAAGACCGTCAAGGACCTCGACAAGGGCCTGCGCGCCGTGGTCGAGCCCGGCGGCACGGCGGCCTGGCGGTTCGGCGGCTGGCCCCAGGACAAGATCCCGATGCGCGCCAAGACCGGCACCGCCCAGGTCTACGGCAAGCAGACCACCTCGTGGCTCGCCACCTACACCGACGACTACACGATCGTCATGACGATCTCCCAGGGCGGCACCGGCTCCGGCGCCTCCGGGCCCGCCGTCCGCAAGATCTACGACGCGCTCTACGGCCTCGACGCCCAGGGCAACCAGGATGTGAAGAAGGCCCTGCTGCCCGAGCCCCAGAAGAAGCTGCCCAAGATCCAGCCCGACGGCTCGATCCACGCCCCGAAGATCAAGCCGTACAAGCCCCGGTCGGCGGAGCCGGAGGCCCCGGCGACGGAGTCCGAGGAACTGCTGCCGCAGCCCGCGGGCCAGCCCGGGCTCACCGGCTCACCCGCGTTCGGGAGGCGGCCCTGATGGCAGGTGGCTTCTCCGTCTCCGGGTACGGCCCCGACGAGGGCTCCTGGGCCAAGCTGACCGCCCGTGACTCCCTCGTACGGCGGCTGGACTGGCCGCTGCTCGGGGCCGCGCTCGCGCTCTCCCTGCTCGGTTCGCTGCTCGTCTGGTCCGCGACCCGCAACCGCGACCACCTCACCCAGGGCGACCCGTACTTCTTCCTCTTCCGGCACGTCCTGAACACCGGCATCGGCATCGCCCTGATGATCGGCACGATCTGGCTCGGCCACCGCACTCTGCGCGGGGCCGTCCCGGTCCTCTACGCCGTCTCGGTGGCGCTGGTCCTCGCCGTCCTCACCCCGCTCGGCACCACCGTCAACGGCGCCCACGCGTGGATCAAGCTCCCGGCCGGGTTCTCGATCCAGCCCTCCGAGTTCACGAAGATCACCATCATCCTCGGCATGGCGATGATCCTCGCCTCCCGGGTCGACGCGGGCGACCAGCTCCACCCCGACCACCGGGCCGTCGCCAAGGCGCTGGGCATCGCGGCCATCCCCATGGCCGTCGTCATGCTGATGCCGGACCTCGGCTCGGTGATGGTGATGGTCGTCATCGTCCTCGGTGTCCTGCTGGCCTCAGGCGCCTCCAACCGCTGGGTCTTCGGCCTGCTGGGCGCGGGCACCGCCGGAGCCGTATCGGTCTGGCAGCTCAATCTGCTCGACGACTACCAGATCGCCCGCTTCGCCGCCTTCGCCAACCCGGCGCTCGACCCGGCGGGCGTCGGCTACAACACCAACCAGGCCCGCATCGCGATCGGCTCCGGCGGACTCACCGGCACCGGGCTCTTCCAGGGCACCCAGACCACCGGCCAGTTCGTCCCCGAGCAGCAGACCGACTTCGTCTTCACCGTCGCCGGGGAGGAGCTGGGCTTCCTCGGCGCCGGGCTGATCATCCTCCTGCTCGGCGTCGTCCTGTGGCGCGCCTGCCGGATCGCCCGCGAGACGACCGAGCTGTACGGCACGATCGTCGCCGCCGGGATCATCGCCTGGTTCGCCTTCCAGTCCTTCGAGAATATCGGCATGACGCTCGGCATCATGCCCGTGGCCGGTCTGCCACTGCCCTTCGTCTCCTACGGAGGGTCCTCGATGTTCGCCGTCTGGGTGGCGATCGGACTGCTCCAGTCGATCCGGGTGCAGCGGCCGATGTCCGCCTGAAACCGGCGCACGCGGGTAGGTGTCCGTACATGGCGGACACCAAACGCGAGATCGAGCGGAAGTACGAGGCCACCGACGCCACCCGGCTGCCCGACCTGAGCCGGGTGGCCGGGGTGGACCGGGCCGTCCCCCGGGGCGTCACCGAGCTGGACGCCGTCTACTACGACACCGCAGGCCTCCGCCTCGCCGCCGACTCCCTCACCCTGCGCCGCCGGACCGGCGGGGCCGACGAGGGCTGGCACCTGAAGTTCCCCGTCGCCACCGGCATCCGCGACGAGCTCCACGAACCGCTCGCCGACACCCTGCCGCGCTCCTTCGCCGCCCTCCTCCGCTCCCGCCTCCGCCACGACGAGCCCGCCCCCGTCGTCCGGCTGCTCTCCTCCCGTGACGTCCAGCACCTGACGGCCCCCGACGGCACCCTCCTCGCCGAGGTCAGCGTCGACACGGTCCGCGCCGAACGGCTGGCGGGGAAGGGGACCGGCACCACCGCCACCTGGACCGAGATCGAGGTCGAGCTCGCCGACGACGGCGACCCCGCCTTCCTGGACGCGGTCGAGAAGCGGCTGCGCAAGGCCGGGGTGCGCCCCTCGGAGTCCTCGTCGAAGCTGGCCAGGGCGCTGGCGGAGACCACTCCCGTACGTGAGGGGAAGGGGCGGGAGAAGGAAGCCCCGCACACCGCCGGGGACCACGTCCTCACCTACGTACGCAAGCAGATCCGCACCATCGTCGACCTCGACCCCGCCGTCCGCCGCGACCTGCCCGACTCCGTGCACAAGATGCGTGTGGCGACCCGTCGGCTCCGCAGCGCCTTCAAGACGTACCGGAAGATCCTGGACCGGGAGGTCACCGACCCCGTCGGCGCCGAGCTGAAGTGGCTCGCCGGTGAACTGGGTGTCGACCGTGACCAGGAGGTCCTGGACGACCGGCTGACCGCCCGGATCGAGGCGCTGCCGGGCACGCTGGTCCTCGGCCCGGTGCGCGGGCGGCTGAAGATCTGGTCGGCCGCGCGCCGCACCGGATCGCGCCGCAGGATCGTCGCCGTACTGGACGGGAAGCGCTACCTCGCCCTCCTGGACACCCTGGACGCGCTCAGCGCCGACCCGCCGCTGCGCCCCGCCGCCTCCCGCGCCCCCGAAAAGGCCCTGCCCAGTGCGGTGCTCAAGGACTACAAGAAGCTCGCGCGCCGCATGGACCACGCCCTGGAGCAGCCGCCGGGCCCGGAGCGGGACGAGGCGATGCACGAGGCCCGCAAGTCCGCCAAGCGCGCCCGGTACGCGGCCGAGGCCGCCCGCCCCGCCCTGGGCAAACCCGCCAAACGGTTCGCCAAGCGAGTGAAGGCCGTGCAGACCGTCCTCGGCGACCACCAGGACAGCGTGGTGGCCCGCGAAGCCCTGCGCACCCTCGCGATCCAGTCCCACGCGGCCGGGGAGACCACGTTCACCTGGGGACTTCTGTACGGACAGGAGGAGGCGGCCGCCGACGCCCGGGAGCGCGAGCTGCCCGAGGTGTGGGAGCGGGCCGCCGATCCCGTACTGCGGGCGGATCTGAACCACTGAGACGCGCGGTACGCTGGATGGTCACCCCTGCCGGCTCACGAAGGTTCGCGAGATGTCTGCCGCATCGGTCTTCCCACAGCTCGAAGCTCTGCTCCCGCATGTGCAGAAGCCCATCCAGTACGTCGGCGGTGAGCTGAACTCCACCGTCAAGGACTGGGACAGCTGCGACGTCCGCTGGACCCTGATGTACCCGGATGCCTACGAGGTCGGGCTGCCCAACCAGGGCGTCATGATCCTCTACGAGGTACTGAACGAGCGCGAGGGCGTCCTCGCGGAGCGCACGTACAGCGTCTGGCCGGACCTCGAAGAGCTGATGCGCGAGCACAACGTGCCGCAGTTCACCGTGGACAGCCACCGCCCCGTCGGCGCCTTCGACGTCTTCGGGCTCAGCTTCTCCACCGAGCTCGGCTACACCAACATGCTCACCGCCCTGGACCTGGCGGGCATCCCGCTGGAGGCCAGGGACCGCACGGTGGACCACCCGATCGTCCTCGCGGGCGGCCACGCGGCCTTCAACCCCGAGCCGATCGCGGAGTTCATCGACTGCGCGGTCATCGGCGACGGCGAGCAGGCCGTCCTGGAGATCACCGAGATCGTCCGCGCCTGGAAGGCCGAGGGCCGCCCCGGCGGCCGTGACGAGGTGCTCTTCCGGCTCTCGAAGACCGGTGGCGTCTACGTCCCGCGCTTCTACGACGTGGAGTACCTGCCCGACGGCCGCATCGGCCGGGTCGTGCCCAACCGGTCCGGGGTGCCGTGGCGCGTCTCCAAGCACACCGTCATGGACCTCGACGAGTGGCCCTACCCCAAGCAGCCCCTCGTCCCGCTCGCGGAGACCGTGCACGAGCGGATGTCCGTGGAGATCTTCCGCGGCTGTACCCGCGGCTGCCGTTTCTGCCAGGCCGGCATGATCACGCGCCCCGTGCGGGAGCGAAGCATCACCGGCATCGGCGAAATGGTCGACAAGGGGCTCAAGGCGACCGGCTTCGAAGAGGTCGGCCTGCTCTCCCTCTCCTCCGCGGACCACAGCGAGATCGGCGACATCGCCAAGGGCCTCGCCGACCGCTACACCGACGACAAGGTGGGCCTCTCGCTGCCCTCCACCCGCGTCGACGCGTTCAACGTGGACCTGGCCAACGAGCTGACCCGCAACGGCCGTCGCTCGGGTCTCACCTTCGCCCCCGAGGGCGGCTCCGAGCGGATGCGCAAGGTCATCAACAAGATGGTCTCGGAGGAGGACCTGATCCGGACGGTGGCCACCGCGTACGGCAACGGCTGGCGTCAGGTGAAGCTGTACTTCATGTGCGGCCTGCCCACCGAGACCGACGAGGACGTCCTCCAGATCGGTGACATGGCGGTCAACGTCATCGCCAAGGGCCGCGAGGTCTCCGGCCAGAACGACATCCGCTGCACCGTCTCCATCGGCGGCTTCGTGCCCAAGCCGCACACCCCCTTCCAGTGGGCCCCGCAGCTCTCCGCCGAGGACACCGACGCCCGGCTGAAGAAGCTCCGGGACAAGATCCGCGGCGACAAGAAGTACGGCCGCTCCATCGGCTTCCGCTACCACGACGGCAAGCCCGGCATCGTCGAGGGCCTGCTCTCGCGCGGCGACCGGCGCGTCGGCTCCGTCATCCGCGCGGTCTACGAGTCCGGCGGCCGCTTCGACGGCTGGCGCGAGCACTTCAGTTACGACCTCTGGATGAACTGCGCCGAGAAGACGCTGCCCGAGTTCGGGGTCGACGTCGACTGGTACACCACCCGCGAGCGCACCTACGAAGAAGTCCTGCCCTGGGACCACCTCGACTCCGGCCTGGACAAGGACTGGCTCTGGGAGGACTGGCAGGACGCGCTCGACGAGACCGAGGTCGAGGACTGCCGCTGGACCCCCTGCTTCGACTGCGGTGTCTGCCCGCAGCTCGACCTGGACATCCAGATCGGCCCGACCGGCAAGAAGCTGCTTCCGTTGAGCGTGGTGAACAAGTAGCGCGCCCCTGACGCTCCGCAGGCCCGGTCCGGCAACCACGGACCGGGCCTGCGCGTCATGTGAGGGCATGGACGACAGCGAGAACCAGCCACTGGACCGGTACGCGGGCGAGTCGGCCCTGACCCGGCTGATCAGGATTCCGGTGCGCATCGTCGTGCTGGTCGTGGTCCTGCCGGTCCGCATGGTCTGGGACCTGCTGGTCGCGGGCTGGTACGCCGTCGACCGGACCGTACTGCCCCCGGCCCGGCGGGCGCTCGAAGCCTTGGTCGGCGCGCTGGGGCGCGGCCTGGAGCGGCTGTTCGGCGGTATCGGCTGGGCGCTGGGGTGGCTGATCGCCACCCTGGTGCTGATCCCCTTGAGGTGGCTGTACACGTGGGTCCTCACCCCGCTGGCCCGGGGCGCCGCCTGGCTCGCCACCGCCGTCCTCGTACGGGCGTGGGCCGGACTGTGGCGGTACGGGGTGGTCCCGGTGGCCCGCCACGGCATCGCGGCACCGGCGGTGTGGCTGTACGCGAACGCCCTCACCCCGCTCGGCCACGGCCTGCGGTGGATCGGCACCGCCGTCCTGGTCCCGGCGGCACGCGGCCTGGGGACCGGGCTGGCCTGGCTCCTCACCACGCTGCTCGTCCGGCCGGTGGTGGGCCTGTGGCGGTACGTCCTCGTCCCGGTGGTGCGGTACGGGGTGGTCGTGCCGCTGGTGTGGCTGTACGGGGCCGTCCTCGCCCCGGTCGGCCGGGAGATCGCGGCGGCCGCCGAGGTGGCCTGGCGGATCACCGGATACCTCTCGCGGGCGGTGGGCCGGGGCATCGCCTGGCTGTTCCGGCACCTGATCGGCGTACCGGCGGCGTGGGTCTACCGCACGGTGTGCGTCCCGGTCGGCCACGTCGTCCGGGACGCCCTGTGGGCCCCCGCCCGGCGCGCCGCCGCCGAGGCGGGCCGGGCCGCCCGCTCGGCCCTCGCCACCGCCCGGGAAACCGTGCGGCAGGCCCGCCGCGACGCCTGGCGCGCACTGGGCGGCGGGAAGGGCGGGGCGCGGTCCGGGGAACCGCCGGGGGTGCCTGCGCGTACTCTGGGTAGTACAACGACTGTCCCCAGCGCGGCGCAGGCGTCCGAGACCTCCCTGCCGGGCGAGAAACTCGCCAAGCAGGGGTGAGCCGGAGCGGCACCCCGGGGACCACCCCGTATTTCGTGGGCGGCGCTCCACCGCGCCCGCCCCGCACCGAGGAGAAGAACCACTGGGCAAGCGACAGCCCGAAGGCCCGCCGCCCGCACCGGCAGTGCAGCGCATCCGTTTGCGCTACACCAAGCGCGGCCGCCTCCGGTTCACCAGTCACCGCGACTTCCAGCGGGCCTTCGAGCGGGCACTGCGCCGCTCCGAGGTGCCGATGGCGTACTCGGCGGGTTTCACCCCGCACCCCAAGGTCTCCTACGCCAATGCCGCCCCCACCGGCACGGGCAGCGAGGCCGAGTTCCTGGAGATCGCCCTCACCGAGGCGCGCGACCCCGACCTGCTGCGCGAGCTGCTCGACAGCTCGCTGCCGGACGGTCTCGACATCATCGACGCGGTGGAGGCCCGCACCTCGGGCCTCGCCGACCGGCTCACTGCCTCCGTCTGGGAGCTCCGGCTGGACGGGGTCGAGCCGGACGAGCTCCGCGCGGCCGTGACCGCCTTCAACGCGGCCGAGACCGTCGAGGTCCAGCGCAAGGCGAAGAACGGCATCCGGACCTTCGACGCCCGTGCCGCCGTCGCCGACCTGGAGGCCCTTGATCCACCGGCTGATAGGCCGGGGGACAGGCCCTGTGCGATACTGCGGCTGGTTGTTCGGCACGTGACACCTGCCGTGCGACCCGACGACGTCCTGTCCGGTCTCCGCGCTGTGGCCGACCTGGCGCCGCCGGTCCCCGCAGCGGTGACCCGGCTGGCGCAGGGGCTCTTCGACGAGGAGTCCGGCACGGTGACCGACCCGCTCGCGCCCGACCGCGAGGCCGCCCCGACCGCACATCCCGCGGTCGCAGCAGCCGTCGCGACGGCGCCGGAAGGTGCAGGTTCCGCGTAAGGCGGTCGTTGTAGCGCAGCCCTCCGACCCGGGAGCCACCTGGGTCGGGCCGCGCACTGACCCATAAGACTTTCGCCAGGCCGTCCGCAACACCGCGTACGGAACCGGCGAGCCAGACATCAGCTCCCGTGCGGCGCCCGCGCCCCGGACGAGCGGTATCGCACCACTGCGGACCGTGCCGGACCGGAAACAGACGCGGCGCCCGGGAGCACGACGGGAGAACCGCCCGCATGCCTCAGCCGAACGAACCCGTTTCCCACGGGATCAACGAGAACAACGAGAACACCCCCGGCGACAAGCTGCCGCCGCGCCGCAGGCGCCGCGCCGCTTCCCGCCCGGCGGGCCCGCCCGGCGCCGCCGCGACCCCCGCCGCCGAAGCCGCTACCGAAGCCGTCGTCGTGGAGACCCCGGCCGCCGCGCCCGAGGAGACGGCCCCCGAGACCGCTCCGCCCGCCCGTACGCGCCGCCGCGCCGTGCGCAAGGCGACCGCGCCCGCAGGCGCTCCGGAGACCGCCGAGGTGGTCGCCGAGGCAGCCGCTCCGGCGCCTGTCGTCGAGGAAGCCTCCGCCGAGGAAGCCCCGGCCCCCCGCACCCGCCGCCGCGCGGTCCGCAAGGCGACGGCTCCGGCCGGTGCCCCGCAGGCCGCCGAGGTCGTGGAGACCCCGGCCGAGCCGGTCGAGCCGCTGGTGGAGGCAGAGGAGGAGGACGAGGAGCTGGTGGCCGAGGCCGTCGAGCCCGAGGCCGCCCCCGAGCCCCCGGCCCCGCGCCGCCGCCGTGCCTCCCGCAAGGCGACCGCGCCCGCCGGTGCGCCGCAGGCCGCCGAGGCCGCTGTGATCGTCGAGCCGGTCGCGTCCGCCGATCCCGACGAGACGGTCGTCAAGGTCGAGATCCCCGACGCCGCCGAAGCCCCCGCGCCCGCCGCCGACGCGCCCCGTGGCCGTACCCGCCGCCGTGCCTCCGCCCCGGCCGGAGCCCCGCAGGCCGCCGCCTCGGAAGCCGTGAACGAGCCCGCGCCCGCCGCGGAGCCTTCTTCTGAGGCCGTCGAGCCCGCCGAGGAGGCCCCGGCGCCGCGCAGCCGCCGCCGTGCCTCCCGTAAGGCCTCCGCCCCTGCCGGTGCCCCGCAGGTCACCGAGGCCGCCCCTGTGGAGGAGCCCGTCGAGACCGGCGAGAGCCTGCCCGCCGCCGTGGCCGAGGAGCTCGCCGCCGAGGTGGAGGAGGTCGAGGAGGCCGCTCCGCGCGGACGCCAGCGCCGCCGGGCCACCGCCGCCGCGGGCCGCCCCGAGTTCACCGCCAAGACCGAGGAGCCGACCCGCAAGGGCCGCCGCGCCACGCGCCCCGCCGTCGCCGTGTTCCAGGCCCCGGTCTTCGCCGAGCCGATGTTCCAGACCCCCGAGACGGCGGCCGCCGCCGCTGCCGCGGCCGGTTCCTCCTCCCCGTACGACGAGGTCGAGGAGGCCGAGGAGCAGCAGACCGCCGAGGCCGAGCAGACCCCCGCACCCGCCGAGGCCGCGCCGCAGGGCGGCTCGCGCCGCCGTCGCCGCCGCCGTGGTGAGGCCGCCGAGGCCGAGCAGGCCGCCGCACCCGCCGCCCCGGTGGAGGCGCCCGCCGAGCAGAGCGCCGAGGACGCCCCCGAGGCCGAGGCGGACGAGCACGAGGGCGAGGAGACCGACGAGTACGGCGACCGCCCCTCGCGCCGTCGTCGTCGCGGTGGCCGCCGTCGCCGTCGCGGCGAGGCCAGTGACACGGACGAGGCCGAGCAGCAGCACGCCGACGAGGCGCCCGCGCCGTCCCGCGCCGAGGACGACCAGGCACCGGCCCAGGTCCAGGAAGCCGACGACGAGGAGGAGGACGACCACGACTCCGCCGCCTCCGGTTCGAGCAGCAGCAGGCGTCGCCGCCGCCGTCGTCGTCGCAGCGGTGAGGGCGCGGCCGAGGCCGACAACGGCACGGACGACCCGGAGCGTACGGTCGTCAAGGTCCGCGAGCCCCGCAAGAAGGAGGAGCGCGAGCCGGGCACCGGTTTCGACGAGGTCCAGTCCATCAAGGGCTCGACCCGTATGGAGGCCAAGAAGCAGCGCCGCCGCGAGGGCCGCGAGCAGGGCCGCCGCCGCGTCCCGATCATCACCGAGGCGGAGTTCCTGGCCCGCCGCGAGGCCGTCGAGCGGGTGATGGTCGTCCGCCAGAGCGGCGAGCGCACCCAGATCGGCGTCCTTGAGGACAACGTGCTCGTCGAGCACTACGTCAACAAGGAGCAGGCCACCAGCTACGTCGGCAACGTCTACCTGGGCAAGGTGCAGAACGTCCTGCCCTCCATGGAGGCCGCCTTCGTCGACATCGGCAAGGGCCGCAACGCCGTCCTGTACGCCGGTGAGGTCAACTTCGAGGCGCTCGGCATGGCCCACGGACCGCGCCGCATCGAGACCGCGCTCAAGTCCGGCCAGTCGGTCCTGGTCCAGGTGACCAAGGACCCGATCGGCCACAAGGGCGCCCGCCTCACCAGCCAGGTCTCGCTGCCCGGCCGCTACCTGGTCTATGTGCCCGAGGGCTCGATGACCGGGATCAGCCGCAAGCTGCCCGACACCGAGCGCTCCCGCCTCAAGACGATCCTGAAGAAGATCGTCCCCGAGGACGCGGGCGTCATCGTGCGCACCGCCGCCGAGGGCGCCAGCGAGGACGAGCTGCGCCGTGACGTCGAGCGGCTCCAGGGGCAGTGGGAGGAGATCCAGAAGAAGGCGAAGGGCACCAGCGGCTCCAACGCGCCGACGCTGCTCTACGGCGAGCCGGACATGACCGTCCGGGTCGTCCGCGACATCTTCAACGAGGACTTCTCCAAGGTCATCGTCAGCGGTGACGACGCGTGGGAGACCATCCACGGGTACGTCTCGCACGTGGCGCCCGACCTCACCGAGCGGCTCTCCCGCTGGACCTCCGAGGTGGACGTCTTCGCGACGTACCGCATCGACGAGCAGCTGATGAAGGCGCTGGACCGCAAGGTCTACCTGCCCAGCGGCGGTTCGCTGGTGATCGACAAGACCGAGGCGATGGTCGTCGTCGACGTCAACACCGGCAAGTTCACCGGCCAGGGCGGCAACCTGGAGGAGACCGTCACCAGGAACAACCTGGAGGCGGCCGAGGAGATCGTGCGCCAGCTGCGGCTGCGCGACCTCGGCGGCATCGTCGTCGTCGACTTCATCGACATGGTGCTGGAGTCCAACCGGGACCTCGTCCTGCGCCGCCTCCTGGAGTGCCTGGGCCGCGACCGCACCAAGCACCAGGTGGCCGAGGTCACCTCGCTGGGCCTGGTCCAGATGACCCGCAAGCGGGTGGGCCAGGGGCTGCTGGAGTCCTTCTCCGAGACCTGCGTCCACTGCAACGGGCGCGGTGTGATCGTCCACATGGAGCAGCCGACGTCCGTCGGTGGCGGCGGCGGTGGCAAGAAGTCCAGGAAGCGCCGCGGTGGTGCGGGCCAGGAGCACGAGCACGGTCACGAGCAGGACCACGGCCACGACGACCACGCCGCTGCCGAGCCGGCCGAGACGGAGGCCGAGCTGGCCGCCGAGGTCGCCGCCCCGGTCGCCCTGGCCGATCTGGAGCCGGTCGCCGCCGACGAGGAGTTCTACAGCAGCCCGGCCGAGGCCGAGGCGGCCGCCGGCCGCCGGGGCCGCCGCAGGGCGTCCCGCAAGGCGTCGGCCCCGGCCGGTGCGCCGAAGTCCGAGGCTCCGGTGGCCCAGGCGCCCGCTCCGGTCGCCGAGGCGGAGCCGGTCTCCGACACGCCCGAGCCGCAGGCTCCGGAGGTTCCGGTCGCGCAGGAGGTCGCCCAGCCGGTGGCCCAGGAAGCCGCCGAGGTCCCCGAGGCCGCGCCCCAGGGCCGTACGCGCCGTCGCGCCACCCGTAAGGCGTCCGCTCCGGCGGGTTCGCCGAAGCAGGCCGAGCCCGCCACGGAACCGGTTGCCGTCGAGGAACCGGTCGCCGTCGAGGACCCGGTCGTCGAGGCGCCCGCAGAGGCACCGGCCGCCGAGGCCGCTCCCGTACAGGAGATGCCCGAGACGCCCGAGGCGGAGGCCCCCGAGGAGGCCGCTCCGCCGCGTGCCCGGCGCCGGGTGACCCGTAAGGTCACCGCTCCGGCGGGCTCGCCCACGGGTGCGCAGGACGCGGCGGTCGTCGTGGTCGAGTCGGCCCCCGAGACGAAGGCCTCGGAGGCCGATGCCCCGCAGGCGGAGGCCCCGCAGGCGGAGGCGGCGGCCCCCGAGGCCGGTGCGTCCGGCGAAGCGGCCGAAGCGTCCGAAGCGGCTCCGGCGAAGAAGACGGCCCGCAAGGCCGCCGCCAAGAAGGCTCCGGCGAAGAAGGCGGTGGCCAAGAAGACGGCCGCCAAGAAGACCGCCGCGAAGAAGACGACCGCGAAGACGACGGCCAAGACGGCCGCCAAGAAGGCGACGAAGAAGACCGTCGCCGCCGAGCAGTCGTCGCCTTCCGTAACCGCTTCGGCGTCTTCCGTAGAGGGGGACTCGTCGGGCAACTGACGAATCCGTAATCGGTTGTTCATTTTCCGTGGCCCGCCCCGATACTTTCGGGGCGGGCCACGGTCTTTGTTTCTGAACTGATGCAAGCACCGGTTAACGGGCCCGAAATGGGATGAGAAATCCCTGATAATGTGACGGCGGTCGCTGGACTGTGAGGATTCTTCACAGAAACTACAACCGGTGACCGGCCCGGTGAGTCAGACAAGCCGGGGACCAGTTTCCTCGGCAGGGCGTCGGCATCGCGCCGGTGGGGTTACGCGCGGCCTCGTAAGACGTCCCGCACCCCAGAGCTCTGCCCTGTAACGAGCTCTTGCGGTGTTCAAGGAGGACGTCCATGACGAGCATCAACGAGCAGCCGATTCCTGCTGCCCGTCCGGTCATCGGGGAAGACGAGATCGAGGCCGCCGTACGCGTACTGCGCAGCGGCCGGGTCGTGCAGGGGCCCGAGGTCGCGGCCTTCGAGGAGGGCTTCTCGCGCCTGGTCGACGGCCGGCACTGCGTCGCCGTCAACTCGGGCACCTCGGCCCTCCAGCTGCTGCTCCTCGCGCTGGGGATCGGCCCCGGCGACGAGGTGATTGTCCCCTCGTTCTCCTTCGCGGCCTCCGCCAACGCGGTCCGCCTGGTCGGCGCCGACGTGGTCTTCGCCGACATCGAGCCGGGCAGCTTCGGTCTGGACCCGGCGGCCGTCGAGGCCGCGATCACCCCGCGCACCGCCGCGATCATGCCGGTCCACCTCTACGGCCACCCCGCGGCGATGGACAAGATCATGCCGATCGCCCAGAAGCACGGGCTCGCTGTGGTCGAGGACGCCTGCCAGGCCCACACGGCGGCGCTGAACGGCACCCCGGTCGGCGCGTTCGGCGCGGGCGGCACCTTCAGCTTCTACCCGACCAAGAACATGCACTCCCTGGAGGGCGGCATGGTCTCCACGGGCGACGCCGAGCTCGCCCGTACGCTGCGCCTCCTGCGCAACCAGGGCATGGAGCAGCGGTACGCCAACGAGATCGTCGGCGCCAACATGCGGATGACGGACGTCAACGCGGCCGTCGGCCGGGTCCAGCTCGCCAAGGTCGAGGGCTGGACCGAGCAGCGCCGTGCCAACGCCGCCTACCTCGACGCCCACATCACCGCTCCGAGCGTCACCACCCCGCCGGTCGCCGAGGGCGCGCGCCACATCTACCACCAGTACACCGTGCGCGTCCGGGGCGACCGGGACGCCGCGATGGCCAAGCTCACCGAGGCGGGCGTCGGCAACGCGGTCTACTACCCGACGCCGATCCACCGGCTCAAGCCCTACTGGGAGCCGGACCAGAAGGCGGGCCGCACCTGGGAGCTGCCCGAGACCGAGAAGGCCGCGGCCGAGGTCGTCTCGCTCCCCGTGCACCCCTCGCTCAGCCGAAACGACCTGGAGCGGATCGTCACCGCCGTGAACGCGCTGGGGGAGAACCTGTGAGCGCCGTACTGAAGGCCGGGCTCATCGGCCTCGGCTCCATGGGCCGCCACCACGCCCGCATCCTCGCGAGCCTGGAGGGCGTCGAGCTGGTCGGCGTCGTCGACCCGATGGGCGACAGGAACGGCTGGGCACAGGGCGCCCCGGTGCTCTCCACCGTCGAGGAGCTCATCGCCCGGGGCGTCGACTACGCCGTCGTCGCCTGTCCCACCGGCCTGCACGAGGAGGTCGGCCTCCAGCTCGCCGACGCCGGTGTCTGCGCCCTGATCGAGAAGCCGCTCGCGGACACCGTCGAGGGCGCCCGCCGCCTCGTCGAGGCGTTCGAGACCCGCGGTCTGGTCGCGGGCGTCGGCCACATCGAGCGCTGCAACCCCGCCCTGCTCTCGCTGCGCAGCCGCCTGGAGGCCGGCGAGCTGGGCGATGTCTACCAGGTCGTCACCCGCCGTCAGGGGCCCTTCCCGCACCGGATCGCGGACGTCGGCGTGGTCAAGGACCTCGCCACGCACGACATCGACCTGACGGGCTGGGTCACCGGCCAGACGTACACGTCGATCGCCGCGCGCACCGTCTCCAAGTCCGGCCGCCCGCACGAGGACATGGTCTCCGCCGTCGGCCAGCTCTCCGACGGCACGATGGTCAACCACCTCGTCAACTGGCTGAGCCCGCTCAAGGAACGATTCACCTCGGTCACCGGCGAGCGCGGCTGCTTCATCGCCGACACCCTCACCGCCGACCTCACATTTCACTCCAACGCCGCGGTCACCACCGAATGGGAGGCGTTGCGCGCCTTCCGCGGGGTATCCGAGGGCGACATGATCCGTTATGCGATCCCGAAGCGCGAGCCGCTGCTTGTCGAGCACGAGCTCTTCCGTGACGCTGTACAGGGCAAGCCTGCCGATATCTGCACCTTGCGCCAGGGGCTTCGTACGGTGGAGGTGGCCGCCGCGGTCATCGAGTCGGCGAGGACCGGCCTCTCGGTGTCGCTCAGGACCGCGGACGAACCGCTTCAGGGGGTGGCCAATTGACCGAACCCGATGTCACCGTCGTCGTTGCCGTCTACAACACCATGCCGTATCTCACCGAGTGCCTGAATTCACTCGTGGGACAGAGCATCGGTACGGAACGGCTCCAGGTCATCGCCGTGGACGACGGGTCCACCGACGACAGCGGCCGGGAGCTGGACCGGTTCGCCGAGCGCTACCCCGGCACGGTCACGGTGATCCACCAGGAGAACTCCGGTGGCCCCGCCGCGCCCAGCAACCGGGCCCTGGAGCTGGCCACCGGCCGTTTCGTGTACTTCATCGGCTCGGACGACTACCTCGGCGACGAAGCCCTGGAGCGCATGGTCGCGTGCGCGGACGCCAACGAGTCCGACGTGGTCATCGGCAAGATGGTCGGCACCAACGGGCGCTACGTCCACCAGAAGCTGTACACCGGCGAGCGGGCCGACATCAGCCTCTACGACTCGGAGCTGCCCTACACGCTCGCCAACACCAAGCTCTTCCGCCGTGAACTGGTGGAGAAGCACGGGCTGCGGTTCCCCGAGGACCTGCCCGTCGGCAGCGACCAGCCGTTCACCATCGAGGCGTGCGTCCGGGCCCGGAAGATCTCCGTGCTCTCCGACTACACGTACTACTACGCGGTCAAGCGCGGCGACGCGAGCAACATCACCTACCGGGCGGACCACCTGGACCGGCTGCGCTGCACCGCGCGCATCATGGACCACACGGCGGGGCTCGTCCCGGCCGGGCCCCGGCGCGACGCGGTGCTCAAGCGGCACTTCGACTGGGAGCTCTCCAAGCTCCTGAAGAAGGACTTCGCCGCCCTCGGCGCCGACACCCGGCGCCAGGTGTGCGAGGGCGTCGGCGCGCTGGTGGACACGTACTTCACCGACGCGCTGCGCGACGGTACGGGGGTCAAGCGCCGGGTGCGGTTCGGCCTCGCCCAGCGCGGTGCCGTCGACGAGCTCACCCGGGCCATCGAGGACGAGGCCGAGCACGGAGCGCCGCCCTTCCTGCTGGAGGGGAACCGTGCCTTCGCGCTCTACCCGGGCTTCCGGGAGGCCGGAGTCGGCCTCGACGAGCGGTGGTACGAGGCGCACGAGACGGTGGCGGGCAGGCTCGCGGCCGGTACGAAGCTGGAGTCGGCGCAGTGGGAGCAGGACGGGGAGCAGCTCACGCTCGCCCTGAAGCTGCGCCTGGGTGTCGCCGGTGACACCTCGTCGGCCTTCGTCGCCCTCGCCCAGGGCGCCATGCCGAACACCGCCGACAAGCCCGGCGCCCGCAAGCTGCCCAAGGCCGCCCTGCGCCCGAAGGCGCTCGGCACGTTCACCGCCCAGCCCGCCGAGGACGGCACCGGCACCCTGCTGGACGCCCGTGTCCCGGTCCAGGCCGCCCGGGCCAAGCGCGGCGTCCGCGTCTACGTCGACGTCGCGGGCTCCACGTACGAGATCCCGGTCCGCACCGAAGGGCTGCCGATGCCGCTGGCCCGCCGGTGGGGGAGGACCACACCCCACCGGGTCGCCGCGAGCCCGAACACGAAGGGGCGGCTCGTGATCACCACGGCCCCCCTGTGGGAACCCAAGCCCGGCGTGGGCGCACGGCTGCGCCGAACGCTTTCCAGGTCGAAGAGGAAGTAACCCCGATGAACATCTGTGTAGTCGCGCTCGGCAAGATCGGACTTCCGCTCGCCGTGCAGTTCGCCGCCAAGGGCCACAAGGTCATCGGCGCGGACGTCAACGAGAAGGTCGTCGAGCTCGTCAACGCGGCCACGGAGCCGTTCCCCGGCGAGCACGACCTCGACGTCAAGCTCAAGGAGACGGTCGCCGCCGGTCTGCTCTCCGCCACGACGGACACCACCGCCGCGGTCGCCGCGTCCGACGCCGTCGTGGTCGTCGTCCCGCTCTTCGTGGACGCCGAGGGCACCCCGGACTTCGGCTGGATGGACTCCGCCACCAAGGCCATCGCGGCGGGCCTGAAGCCCGGCACCCTGGTCAGCTACGAGACCACGCTGCCCGTCGGCACCACCCGGGACCGCTGGGCGCCGATGCTGGCCGAGGGCTCCGGCCTGACCCCGGGCGAGGACTTCCACCTGGTCTTCTCCCCGGAGCGGGTGCTCACCGGCCGGGTCTTCGCCGACCTGCGCCGCTACCCCAAGCTCGTCGGCGGCATCGACGAGGCGTCGTCCGCGCGCGGTGTCGCCTTCTACGAGGCCGTGCTCGACTTCGACGAGCGCGAGGACCTGCCCCGCCCCAACGGCGTCTGGGACCTCGGCACGGCGGAGGCCTCCGAGCTGGCCAAGCTCGCCGAGACCACCTACCGGGACGTCAACATCGGGCTGGCCAACCAGTTCGCCCGGTTCGCCGACAAGAACGGCATCGACGTCAAGAAGGTCATCGAGGCCTGCAACAGCCAGCCCTACAGCCACATCCACCAGCCCGGCATCGCCGTCGGCGGCCACTGCATCCCGATCTACCCGCGGATGTACCTGTGGAACGACCCCGAGGCGACCGTCGTGCGCTCGGCCCGCGAGGCCAACGCCGCGATGCCCGCGTACGCCGTTGACCTGCTGGCCGCCGCCTACGGCGACCTGGACGGGGTCGGGGTCCTGGTGCTGGGTGCCGCCTACCGCGGCGGTGTGAAGGAGACCGCGTTCTCCGGTGTCTTCGGCACCGTCGAGGCGCTCAGGGCGCGCGGCGCGGTGCCGTTCGTCTCGGACCCGATGTACACCGCCGAGGAGCTGACCGCCCACGGCCTCGTCCCGCACGAGGGCCAGGCCGTCACCGCGGCGATCCTCCAGGCCGACCACGCCGAGTACCGCGAGCTCTCCGCCGCCGACCTGCCGGACGTCCGCGTCCTGGTCGACGGCCGCCGCACCACGGACCCGGCGAAGTGGGCGGGCGTACGCCGCGTGGTCATCGGTGGCTGAACGCCCACTTACAGAGAAAAAGGAAACCATGCAGGAGAGACGACCCGGACGAGTCGTGATGCTCGTCGACAACACCATCGACGGTGATTCGCGCGTTCAGAAGAGCGCCCGGGCCATGGCCGAGGCGGGCTGGGAGGTCCACCTCATCGGTCGGGCGCCCGCGTCCGGCCCCGACAAGTACAAGATCGGCGACGCGCGGATCCACCGGCTGACGCTGCGTCGGCTGCCCCCGCGCAAGACGCTGCGGCGGCGGCTGTCCCGGCTCCGTTACCCGCTGTCCTACCCGACGCAGGACCGGGCCATACTCAAGACCCAGAGCATCAAGGTGATCTGGGCTGAGCTGGAGATGAACAAGGTGGCCTCCGGTGCCCGCACCGGTATTTCCAAGGAGCCGCAGACCAAGCAGCTGCCCATGCTCGCGCAGCGCGCCGCCGGGAAGCTCCGCCGCACCACGATCAAGGTCCGGGCCCGTCAGACGACGGCGCGCACGGGCAGCTGGGGCGACCAGGACGGGGCCTGGGAGGAGGTGGAGCGCCGCTTCTGGAGCACCGCCATGGGCGACCGTGCCTGGCGGCGCCTGGACCCGCTGCCGCTCCGTTACGAGCTCAGCTACCGGGAGAAGATCGAGAAGCTCAAGCCCGACCTGATCCACGCCCACGACTTCCGGATGATCGGTGTCGCCGCCCGCGCGGCGGTCCGGGCCCGGCAGTCCGGCCGTGACGTCAAGGTGATCTACGACGCGCACGAGTTCGTGCCCGGTCTGGCCCAGGCCAAGCGGTCGCGGAAGTGGCTGGCCTCGCAGGTCGCCTACGAGCGCGAGCACATCGGGTTCGTGGACGCGATCGTGACGGTCTCCCCCGCCCTCGCGGAGATGCTGGAGACCGAGCACGGCCTGGCCGAGCGGCCGGAGGTGACGCTCAACGCGCCGCCCAAGCTGGTGCCGGGCGAGGAGGGCGAGCGGGCGGACTGGACCACGGCCGAGGGCGCGCGGGACGTCCGCGAGGCGTGCGGCCTGGCCCCGGACGTTCCCCTGGTGGTCTACTGCGGCGGGGCGGCACCCCAGCGGTGCCTGCACACCATCGTGGAGTCGCTCCAGCACACGCCCGACGTGCACGCCGCGTTCATGATCAACAACCTGGACGGCGACTACGTCAACTCCCTGCGGGCGCTCGCCGCCGAGCTGGGGGTCGCGGACCGGATCCACCTCATGCCGTACGTCCCGTACGACGTGCTGGTGCGGTTCCTGTCCACCGCGGACGTCGGCATCCACCCGCTGCGCAAGGGCCCGGTCAACCACGAGGTCGCACTGAGCACGAAGTTCTTCGAGTTCATGCAGGCGCGGCTCCCCGTGGTCGTCAGCGACGTCAAGGCCATGTCCGACGAGGTCACCCGGGTCGGCAACGGCGAGGTCTTCCGCTCCGAGGACAGCAAGGACCTGGCCCGCGCCGTCGGCATGGTCCTCAACGACCGGGACCGCTACACCGCCGCCTACGACGAGCCCGGCATGCTCGACCAGTGGAGCTGGGAGGCGCAGGCGGAGAAGTACGTCGTCCTGTACGAGCGCCTCCTGAAGCACCTCGGCTGATCCACCGCGCCGGCCGGTCTCCCCGGCCGGTCCGGGGGCCTCTCCGGACCGCCCCCGAACACCGAAGGGCTCACCCGCCGCAGCGGATGAGCCCTTCGGTGGTTTCACGGGGTCAGGCGCGGCGCGTGGCCTGCTCCATGAGCTTCACGACGCGCTGGGCGGCCGTGCCGTCCCCGTACGGAGCACCGTGCGGGGCCTCGGGGGCCGGACGGGTGGCCAGGGCCGACCAGTCGGCGGGGGCCATCGTGTGCGGGTCCGGGACGAGGTGGTTCCAGCCGTCCTCAAGGGTCTCGACCCACTCGGTCTCCGGCCGGATCGTCGTGCAGACGCGGTCCAGCAGGTACGCCTCCTTCTGGAGCCCGCCGGAGTCCGTCACCACCCCGGACGAGGCCAGGACGGCGGCGACGAGCCCGGCGTACGGCAGCGGCCGGCCCACGTGGACGGAGCCCTGCGCCAGGTCGATGCCGTGCTGCTGGGCCCGGGCGACCAGCCGGGGGTGCGCCAGGAGCGCCACCGGCACCGGCAGCGCGGCCAGCGCCCCGATGATGGCGGACAGCCGCTCCGGGTCGTCGGTGTTGTCCGGGCGGTGCAGGGTCGCCAGCAGGAACGGCCGGTCGGGGTCGATGCCCTCGGGCAGCGCCGGAGCGGGGTGCTCCCCGGCCAGCACGGCGTCCCTGATCCGCAGGCAGATGTCGACCATCACGTCACCGGCCAGCTCGGCCCGATCGGCCAGCCCCTCGTTGGCGAGGTGGCGCATGGCCTCCTCGGTCGGCGCGAGCAGCAGATCGGCGCAGTGGTCGGTCAGCACCCGGTTGTGCTCCTCCGGCATCCGCCGGTTGAACGACCGCAGCCCTGCTTCGAGGTGCGCGACCGGAAGGTGCTGCTTCACCGCCGAAAGCGCCCCGGCGATCGTGGAGTTGGTGTCGCCGTACACCAGGACCCAGTCGGGCTGCTCCGCGTCGAGCACGGGGTCGAGCGCGGAGAGCACCGACCCGGTCTGCACCCCGTGGCTCCCGGAACCGACACCGAGGTGCACGTCCGGGTCGGGGATGCCGAGCCCGGAGAAGAAGACGTCCGAGAGGTCCGCATCGTAGTGCTGTCCGGTGTGGACGATCACGTGCTGGTGCTCGGTCTGGGCGAATGCCGCCGCCACGGCGGCCAGCTTCACCAGCTGGGGGCGGGCACCGACGATGCTGATGACTTTCATTGCACGCTCTTCTTCTGGGTCGTACGACGATGGGACGGGTAAGGGCTTCGCCTGCTCGGCTGCGGGACCACGGGCTCCTGCGCCCCGGCCTGTTCCGCACGAGCTCCGGGAGCGGCCCCACCAGGGCCCCGGCGACGGAGCAGGCGTTCGAGCGGATGTTCCACGCCATGGTAAGCAATCGCGGCCAGGGCCAGACTCAGCACCAGCGTGGCGCTCCAGATCGTGACGGTGTCGAGCAGCCCCACCGGTTTGCCGAACACACCCAGCAGGGCCTGAGCACGATCTCGTGGAACAGGTACCAGGCGAACGACCACTGCCCGAGCTTGACCATGCCGGGTCCGGAGAGGCCGGTCCGGCGCCGCTCGACATCGGCGGTCGCCGCCGCCGCGACCAGGAGCGCGAAGAACGGCGTGGCCAGCAGCTGGGAAGCGGTGTAGGGGCTGTACCAGAGACTGTCGGGTACGGCGTTCGACCACGGGATCAGCACCAGGTGCCAGGCCACGACCAGCACGACGGCGGTACGCAGCCCGACCGGCGGGCGCCAGCCCCGCTTGACGGCGAGCCCGGCGGCGACGCCCAGGACGAACTGGAGTGTCCGGGTCGGTGGGAAGTAGTCCAGGGCCCACAGCCGCACCAGCGAATCGCTGATCAGGGCGCTGCCCAGCCAGACGCCCACGGAGGCGACGCACACGAAGACGGCGATGCCCACGCGCCCCCGGGAGCTCCGCATCAGCGGCAGCGCCATGAGGAGGGGGAAGAGCAGATAGAACCACGCCTCGTCGCTGAGCGACCAGGCGGCGGGGTTCCCGCCCACGAGATACGGGCGTTCGGGGACCCAGGCGTTCACCAGGGCCAGGGTGGCGGCGGTGCCCCGCAGCGATATGTCGGTGCCCAGCGCCCGCCATACGGCGAGGGAGGCGACCGTCGAGACGGCGAGCAGTGGCCAGATCCGGGCGAACCGACGCCAGAGGAAGACGACGACCGGCACGGACTTGCCGTCGTACGTCCACGCCAGCACGAACCCGGAGAGGACGAAGAAGAAGGTCACCCCGCTCCGCCCGTACCAGGTGAGATCACTGATCCAGGGGAGCTCACCGGCCTGCCGCGACAGGTGGTAGAGCACGACGGCCAGTGCCGCCCAGAAGCGCAGTCCGGTGAGTGAGTCCAGCCGCGAACGCCCGGCCTCCGACAGGGGGCCCTTCGCCATCGGCGTCATCCTTCTCTGGCTTCTCTGAGCCGGCGTATGAGCGGTCGGCGCAAGAGCTTCTGGGGGAGCGGTGTCACGAGCGTGGTGGCGAAGTCGTGTCGTACGGTCACGGAGTCAGCCCGCCCGCTCGGTGAGGACGCCGTCGTGCTCCTCGTACAGGCCACCGCTCTGCGGGCACTCCCACACGCCCGGCTCTCCCTCGCGGGCCACCAGGCGTACGCCGCTGCGGCCCACCCAGCCGATCTGCCGGGCCGGTACGCCGACGACCAGGGCGAAGTCGGGGACGTCCTTGGTCACCACCGCGCCCGCCGCGACCATCGCCCACCGGCCGATCCGGACCGGGGCCACGCAGACGGACCGGGCGCCGAGCGACGCGCCCTCGGCGACCTTGACGCCGACGGCCTCCCAGTCGCCGCCGCGCTTCTGCTTGCCGTCGGGGTCCACCGAGCGCGGGTTGTGGTCGTTGGTGAGGACGACGGCGGGGCCGACGAAGACGCCGTCGCCGAGCTCGGCGGGCTCGTAGACGAGGGCGTAGTTCTGCAGCTTGACGTTGTCGCCGATCCGGACCCCGGTGCCGACGTACGCGCCCCGGCCGACGACACAGCCCTCGCCGAGCTTCGCCCCCTCACGGATCTGAGCCAGCTCCCAGACGCTGCTGCCTGCGCCGATCTCGGCGGTCTCGTCGACCTGGGCGGTGGGCTGGACCCTGTAGTTCACGTCGTACCTTCCGGAGAGCTGACTGGCCCGGAAAGCATAGGTGGGGCCGGGTGTACGGGGGAGCCGCGGCGGGCCGCCGGGCCGGTTTGACCCCCACACCCCCGCCCCGTAACCTTGACCCTCGGTGTGTTTTCCATACGCGCCTACCCCTGAGCACATCCCTCCCGGTCACGGTCGGTGTTCGCGCCGTCCGCCAGGAGAGGCCGCTCATCCTTCCGGATCGTCCCGGGCCCCGGCCCGTGCGAGCGGCTGGCATCAGGGGATCCGTTCCGAGCGAGAGAGAGATCCGCGTGTACGCCATCGTGCGCAGCGGTGGTCGCCAGCACAAGGTAGCTGTCGGCGACATCGTTGAGGTTGACAAGATTTCCACTGCCAAGGTTGGCGACACGGTCGAGCTCTCGACCCTGCTCGTTGTCGACGGCGACGCCGTGACCAGCGACCCGTGGGTGCTGGCCGGGATCAAGGTCCAGGCCGAGATCGTGGACCACCACAAGGGCGCGAAGATCGACATCCTTCGCTACAAGAACAAGACCGGCTACCGCCGTCGCCAGGGTCACCGCCAGCAGTACACGGCGATCAAGGTCACCGGTATCCCCGCGGCTGCGAAGTAAGGGACTGAGAACACATGGCACACAAGAAGGGCGCATCGTCCACTCGGAACGGGCGCGATTCCAATGCTCAGCGGCTCGGCGTGAAGCGCTTCGGCGGTCAGGCCGTCAACGCCGGTGAGATCCTGGTCCGCCAGCGTGGCACCCACTTCCACCCGGGCACGGGCGTCGGCCGTGGCGGCGACGACACGCTGTTCGCGCTGACCGCCGGTGCGGTGGAGTTCGGTACGCACCGCGGCCGCAAGGTCGTGAACATCGTTCCGCTCGCCGTCTGATCCTCTTAGACGCGCGCAGAACGGCACAGCACCTTCCGAGGGCGGATCTCAGCTTTCCCGGCGAACGGGGAAGCGGGTCCGCCCTCGGCGTGTTACGACAGAGACAATTCCGTATTTCCCCGCAGTACCTGGAGGCACCAACCATGACCACCTTCGTGGACCGCGTCGAGCTGCATGCCGCCGCGGGTAACGGAGGCCACGGCTGCGCCTCCGTACACCGTGAGAAGTTCAAGCCGCTGGGCGGCCCCGACGGGGGCAACGGCGGACGGGGCGGCGATGTCATCCTCGTCGTCGAGCAGTCCGTGACCACGCTGCTGGACTACCACCACAGCCCCCACCGCAAGGCCACCAACGGCCAGCCCGGCGCCGGTGACAACCGCTCCGGCAAGGACGGTCAGGACCTCGTCCTGCCCGTGCCCGACGGCACCGTCGTCCTCGACAAGGCCGGGAACGTGCTCGCCGACCTCGTCGGCCAGGGCACCACCTTCGTCGCCGGACAGGGCGGCCGCGGCGGCCTCGGCAACGCGGCGCTGGCCTCCGCCCGCCGCAAGGCGCCCGGGTTCGCGCTGCTCGGTGAGCCGGGGGAGAGCCGGGACATCGTCCTGGAGCTCAAGACCGTTGCCGACGTGGCCCTCGTGGGGTACCCGAGCGCGGGCAAGTCCTCGCTGATCTCGGTGCTCTCCGCGGCCAAGCCGAAGATCGCGGACTATCCGTTCACCACGCTGGTGCCCAACCTCGGTGTCGTCACCGCGGGCTCGACCGTCTACACCATCGCCGACGTCCCGGGCCTCATCCCCGGCGCCAGCCAGGGCAAGGGCCTCGGCCTGGAGTTCCTGCGCCACGTCGAGCGCTGCTCGGTGCTCGTCCACGTCCTGGACACCGCGACCCTGGAGTCCGACCGGGACCCCGTCTCCGACCTCGACATCATCGAGGAGGAGCTGCGCCAGTACGGAGGTCTGGACGACCGGCCCCGCATCGTCGCCCTGAACAAGGTCGACATCCCCGACGGCCAGGACCTCGCCGACATGATCCGCCCCGACCTGGAGGCCCGCGGCTACCGTGTCTTCGAGGTCTCCGCGATCGCCCACAAGGGCCTCAAGGAGCTGAGCTTCGCGCTCGCCGGGATCATCGCCGAGGCGCGTGCCACCAAGCCGAAGGAGGAGGCGACCCGTATCGTCATCCGCCCCAGGGCCGTGGACGACGCGGGCTTCACCGTCACCCTGGACGACGAGGGCATCTACCGGGTGCGCGGCGAGAAGCCCGAGCGCTGGGTGCGCCAGACCGACTTCAACAACGACGAGGCCGTCGGCTACCTCGCGGACCGGCTCAACCGCCTCGGTGTCGAGGACGCCCTGATGAAGGCGGGCGCCCGGGCCGGTGACGGCGTGGCCATCGGCCCCGAGGAGAACGCGGTCGTCTTCGACTGGGAGCCGACCGTCAGCGCCGGTGCCGAGATGCTGGGCCGCCGGGGTGAGGACCACCGCCTGGAGGAGCCGCGCCCCGCCGCCCAGCGCCGCCGGGACCGCGACGCCCAGCGCGACGACGCGGAGAAGGAGTACGACGAGTTCGACCCCTTCTAGCGCCACGATGACCGGACGGCTCGGCTCCGTATGGGGCGGGCCGTCCGGTAGCCTCACGCCCGGGTGCCGGACGTTCCCGCCGTTCCGGCCGGTCACCCCGGGTGCACGTGCTGTGGATGTGCCGATTACGCAACGTCTCTGTGGATTCGGTCACCCCGCGTACGGCCCGGCGCCGCCCAACCTCCCTGGCCAGAGGGTGAACTGCGGGTTTCCGCAGGACGATCGGCGGACGACGTCCACCTTGCGAGACGGTCACGGAGAGTGCGACCATCACACTGTTCCTCCGTCATAGCAAGGTAGGTCGTCTGTGTCTGTGCCGCACGAAGCCAAGCCCCGGACCACAGCGGTCGTACTCGCCGGTGGTACCGGACAGCGCGTGGGACTGTCGATCCCCAAGCAGCTCCTGAAGATCGCCGGCAAGGCCGTCATCGAGCACACGCTGACCATCTTCGAGAACGCCGAGGACATCGACGACGTCATCGTGCTGATGGCGCCCGGGTTCGTGCCCGACGTCGAGAAGATCGTCGCCAAGGCCGGACTGGCCAAGGTCACCCGGATCATCGAGGGCGGCTCCACCCGCAACGAGACCACCGAGCGCGCCATCGCGGCCCTCGGCGAGGGCCTGGCCGAGGGCGAGGACCGCAACGTCCTCTTCCACGACGCGGTGCGCCCCCTGCTCTCCCAGCGCGTCATCAAGGACTGCGTCGACGCCCTCGACCGCTACCAGGCCGTCGACGTCGCGATCCCGTCGGCGGACACGATCATCGTGACCCGCACCCACGGCGGGGACGGGGAGTTCATCACCGAGGTCCCCGACCGCTCCCGGCTGCGCCGCGGCCAGACCCCGCAGGCCTTCAAGCTCTCCACCATCCGCAAGGCCTACCGGATCGCGGCCGGAGACCCCAACTTCCAGGCGACCGACGACTGTTCGGTGGTCCTCAAGTACCTCCCCGACGTGCCGATCTACGTGGTCGCGGGCGACGAGTACAACATGAAGGTCACCCAGCCGGTCGACGTCTTCATCACCGACAAGCTCTTCCAGCTCGCCTCCACCGCCGCCCCGCGCCAGGCCGACGAGGCCGCCTACCGCGAGCTGCTCTCCGGCAAGACCCTCGTCGTCTTCGGCGGTTCGTACGGGATCGGCGCCGACATCGCGACGCTGGCCGAGAGCTACGGCGCGAGCGTCTACGCCCTGGGCCGCTCCACCACCGGCACCCACGTGGAGAACCCGGAACACGTCGAGGAGGCGCTCTCCAAGGCGTACGCCGAGACGGGCCGCATCGACTACGTCATCAACACGGCGGGCGTCCTGCGCATCGGCAAGCTGGCCGAGACGGACAACGCGACCATCCAGGAAGCGCTGAACGTCAACTACCTGGCCCCCGTCCAGATCGCCCGCGCCTCCTACAAGTACCTCGCCGAGACCCAGGGCCAGCTGCTGCTCTACACCTCCAGCAGCTACACCCGGGGCCGCGCCGAGTACAGCCTCTACTCCTCCACCAAGGCCGCCATGGTCAACCTCACCCAGGCGCTCGCCGACGAGTGGGCGGGCGAGGGGATCCGGGTCAACTGCGTCAACCCGGAGCGGACCGCGACGCCGATGCGCACCAAGGCGTTCGGCCAGGAGCCGGAGGGCTCGCTGCTCTCCTCGGAGGCCGTGGCCCGCACCTCGCTGGACGTCCTGCTCTCCGCGCTGACCGGTCACGTCATCGACGTACGGCAGCAGGACCCGACGGCCGGAGCCGCCGACTCCGGGTTCGAGCAGGCGCTGGCCTCCGTGCTGGACCGTCAAGAAGATGTGTAATAATTCTTGACAATTGTGCTTATCCGGGCCTCTGTTGTCGCTTTCTGCGACCGCAGAGGCCCGAATGCGTGAAGCCGTGCCTTCACATTTCCCTCAATACGTGAATCAAACCGGCACCCCCCTGGAGCAGGTTCTTCGTGATCTCGACAGCCATTCGTCTGGCCCGTGTGGGCAGCAGGTCAGAACTGGCGGCAGCGTTGTTGATGGGGCTGGGATATCCCTGCGTCATGCTTGCCGCGCTCATTCCGCACACCTGGTTGTTCGTGGCGGCCGTGACGGTGACGTATGCCTCGGACTGGTATCTGCACCAGCGGGGGAGCTATCTGATCAACCGGCTCGGCAAGGTCCGGGCCGGGCTGCCCATACGGTTCCTGCTGCGCCAGCTGATGCTCATCCTGCTGCTGGCCCGGCTGGGCCTCGCGGCGGAGCCGCTGTTCTACACGGCGGTCGCCTGCTTCCTGCTCTTCTACGGACTCCAGGCCCCGCACGGCGCCCTGACGACCCTGATCCGGCTCCGCCGCACCATGCCGGTCGTCACCCGCAACGTGGACCTGCACGCCGTCCGCATCCCCGACGCCCCGCCGGCCGTGCTGCTGCGCCGCTCCGCCGAGAAGATGCTGCACCTCGACATCCCGGCGATGCTCGGCATCCTGATCGCCGCCGGGACCGGTGAGGACCTCGTCGGTTACGCGGGCGCCGCGCTCACCCTGCTGCTCGCCCTGGCCTACCTCGCCGCGCTCGTCCCGTACGTACGCCGCAGTCGGCTGGTGCCCTCGGCCCCCGCCGTGCTCAAGGCCGTCGACGGCTGGCTGCGCGAGTACCAGCCGACGGTGGTGCTCTACTTCTCCGGCTCCAACGAGTCCGCCTACCAGGGCAACATGTGGCTGGAGACCATGGCCCGGATCGAGGGCCGGCCGCTGATCATCATGCGGGAGCGCGGTCTGGTCCCGCAGCTGGCCGAGACCTCCGTCCCGGTGATCTGCGTCCCGGCGGGCACGCACCTGATGAACCTGGACCTCTCCACCGTCCGGGTCTGCCTGTACCCGGCCAACGTCGGCAAGAACATCCACATCCTGCGCGTGCCGACCATGAAGCATGTCTTCATCGGCCACGGCGACAGCGACAAGCTCGCCAGCGTCAACCCGTACTCCAAGGTCTACGACGAGGTCTGGACGGCCGGCCGGGCCGGGCGTGACCGCTACGCGCTGGCCGACGTCGGCGTCCGCGACGAGGACATCGTCGAGGTCGGCCGCCCGCAACTGGAGCCCATCAAGAGCTGGACGGGCGCGGTCAGGAACCCCATCCCGACCGTGCTGTACGCGCCCACCTGGGAGGGCTGGGACGACAACCCCGGCAACACCTCCCTGCTGCTCGCGGGCGAGAACATCGTGCGCCGGCTGCTCGCCGCCGACGACCAGGTCCGGATCATCTACAAGCCGCACCCCTTCACCGGTATCCGCAGCGCCAAGGCCAAGGCGGTCGACGCCCGGATCCGCGGGATGCTGGGGAAGGCCGCCACCGAGCGCGCCGCCGAGCCCCGCTGGGCCAAGGAGGCCGAGGGGACGGCCGCCGCCCGGAGCGCCGCCCGCGCCGAGCTGGTCCGGATCGACGCGCGCCTCGCGGAGCTCGCGGCCCTGGGCCACTCCGGCGGGGACGACGCGGAGGAGTCGCGGGTCTCGCTCGCCGACCCGGCCCGTGAGGCGGAGGCGGCGCGGCTGCGGGCCGAGTGGAACGACGCCTACTGGCGCTCCTTCGGCTGGTGGGAACACCGTACGGTGACGGGCGCGCAGCCCAAGCTGTACGACTGCTTCAACGAGTCCGACGCGATGGTCTCGGACATCTCCAGCGTGGTGTCCGACTTCATCGCGAGCGGCAAGCCGTACGCGGTCACCGACTCCGCGGGGCTGGGCGCCGAGGAGTTCAAGCGGCAGAACACCGCCGTACGGGCCGCGGTCATCCTGTCCAACGGCGCCGAGGAGCTCGACGAGCTGCTGGCCGCGGTCGCCGACCCGGCCAAGGACGCGCTGGCCGGGGCCCGCCGGGAGCTGAAGACCTACCTCCTGGGCCCGGACGAGCCGACCTCCATGGAGCAGTTCAACGCCGCCGTACGGGCGCTCGCCGCCAAGGCCGAGGCCCGCAACGCGGGGGTCGCCCAGCGGATCGGCGACCAGGCCGTGGCCGTACCGGACCGGGAGGCGGACTCCAGCGGCGTCGGCACGGGCGAGCCGGAGGCGCTGGCCGAGGCCGGCCTCGCGGCGGACCCGGACGCGGTGGAGGCGGCGGAGGCGGCGGAGGCCGCTGCCGCCGAGGAGACCTCGGCGGTGCGCTGAAGCGCGTACAGCTGACAGCTCAAGCGCGTACGGCTGGAGCTCGTACGGCCGGAAGATGTCCCGCCGAAGGGCGCACATCTGACCGAACTGGCTGAAAACGACGCAACCCATAGGGCGACCCGTACATCTCCCCTGAGGGGGGGATGCACGGGTCGTTCGGCATGTCGATGCATAAAGAGTGCAGAGTCGGGCAATCCGCCCTCTTTCGTGATCAAATCGACAGGTGCACATGGCCGACATGCCCAGGAAGAACCACGAGCCCGATGTCAGTGTGATCATCGGGGCATACGACGCGATGCCCTACCTGGTCCGGTGCCTGGAGTCCGTGGAGGCGCAGACGATCGGCGCCGGACGGCTGGAGATCATCGCGGTCGACGACGGCTCCACGGACGGCACGGGTGAGTATCTGGAGGAGTTCGCAGCCCGGACGGCCGTCCCCACGCGGGTCGTCCGGCAGGCCAATTCCGGCGGCCCCAGCGGCCCGCGCAACGTCGGTCTGGGCCTCGCCCGAGGCCGGTACGTCTTCTTTCTCGACGCCGACGACTACTTCGGCGAGGAGGCCCTGGAGCGGATGGTCGCCATGGGTGACCGGGCGGGCACGGACGTGGTGCTCGGAAAGATCGTCGGCGTCAACCGCGGTGCGGCCAAGTCGATGTGGAAGGAGACCGTTGAGCGCGCCGACCTGTACTCCTCCAACATCAAGTTCACGCTGAGCGCGCAGAAGCTGTTCCGGCGCGACCTTCTTGTACGGCTCGGCATGTCCTTCGACGAGACGCTGAAGACGGGCGAGGACGCGCTGTTCACCATGGAGGCCTACCTCCGCGGCAACGGCGTCTCCGTCGTCGCCGACTACACCTGCTACTACCTGGTGGGCCGCGAGGACCGCAACCAGATGACCAAGAAGGGCAACTACACCCGGCGGTTCGACTCCGCCCGCGCCCTCATGAAGCTCATCGCCGACCAGGTGCCCGCCGGGCCCCGCCGGGACGCGCTGATGGTACGTCCGTTCGTCATCACGCTGCTGCCCCAGTTCGGACCCGGACTGCTGAAACAGTCCGACGCCGTACGCCAGAGGAAGATGGCGCTCGCCGCCCCCCTCATGGAGGCCTACTGGACGCCGGAGATCGGCCGCCGGCTCAAGGTCCACGAGCGGCTGCGGCTCGCCTGTGTCGCCGAGGGGCGGCTCGACCTGCTGCTCGACATCGTGAGCTTCCTGCGCGCCAAGGAGGAGCCCGCGACCGTACGCCGGGACAACCGCCTCCACCTGGCATATCCGCACTTCGGCGAGGGTTCTTCGGTGCTCCCCGAGCGGGCCTACGAGGTCACCGTCACCGAATGGATCGGCGGCCGGCGGATCGACCCACCGCACTCCGGCTCCCCGGTCTCCCTCGCCCGGCGCGTGATCCGCAAGGCCCGCCGTACGCTGCTGAGCGCCCTGCGCGCCCCCCGCGCACACCGCGTCTGACCGGACGCTCCACGGGCCCGGAGGCCCGTCCCGGCGAGAGTCCGGGGCGGGTCGATCCTGTGATTGGCCTCACGCCATACTGGGGTGCAACCATGAGACCGTTGTAGGCGTCTCATTTACGCCCCGTCTTCCAGGGGTTCATCATCTGCACGTCCCCCCGGAAAGGCCCTCTCCCCGTGGCGTCCCTCGAAGCGATCCCCGAAGAGCTCAGCCGGCTCATGAAGTACTTCCCGGAGACTCCGGCCGAGGAGCGCCCCGCCTTCCACAGCGCGGCCAAGGACTTCCTGGACCGCGCCGCCCCCAAGGTCGTCCGGCAGTTCTCCCCGATGGCCCGGGTCAAGTGGCACCTGGCGGCCAGCGGACGCGGCGAGGAGCTGGCAGGCCTGCTCCACTACGAGCGGGAGAACCCGGGAGCCTTCGCCGTGAAGGGCCTGCGGCGCGCCCGCATCGAGCTGCCCGGCATCGAGAGCTCCTCGCTGCCCTCCTCGGTCCGCAACTTCAACCGCAGCGAACTCCCCGTACGCGGCAAGCTGCTGGACCTCGTCTGGGAGGACGGCAAGCTCCTCGTCAAGGGCTACGCCTACATCCCCAACGTCCCCTCCGCCACCGGCAAGCGCTCCCTGCGCGTCGCCGTGCTGCGCCGGCAGGGCAGCCGCTCCACCCTCCCGCTGCGCCTGCGCACGGTCGAGGAGCCCCGCGCCACCGCCGAGGCCAAGGGCGCCCTGCACAACTACGACTGGTCGGGCTTCGAGATCGGCATCGACCCGGGCCGGCTCCGGGTGCGCGGCCAGTGGCAGTCCGGCACCTGGCGCCTGGGCGTCGGCATCCCGCGCCCCGGCGGCATGTCCGTGGGCAGCATCACCAAGAACACCGCGGGCGCGGCCGGACACAGCTTCACCCGCGTCCTGGACGACGGCGTCCGGCTCGTCGCAGGCTTCGACCGCAACCGCCTCAAGCTCACCGTGGACGTCGTCCCCGCCGAGATCGACGCCCAGGAGGTGGACGGCGACACCCTCACCGTCACCCTCCGCTCCCGCGTCACCGCCCCCGCGGGCAAGTTCCCCAAGGCCCTGCGCATCGACCACGAGCCGAGCGGCTTCACCACCGACCTGCCCCTGGAGCAGACCGGGACCGGCGACGACGGCTGGTTCCGCCACACCGCGAAGCTCCCCCTCGCCGACCTGCCCACCACCGGCATCACCCCCGGCAAGTCCCGCAAGTACCGCACGCTCATCGTCTTCGCCGACGGCACCACCCGCCGCGCCACCAACGGCGAGAACCTGCGCACCGGAGTCCACCCGCTGCCCGACGGGCGCGAGCTGGCCATCGTCACCGACGGCGCCGGGAACTTCACCCCGCAGCTGCGCACCGTCCAGCCGGTCGTCGACAGCGTCGAGTGGAGCGCGGACGGCGAGCTGGTGCTCTCCGGCGCCTACACCGGCCCGGCCGAGCAGATGAAGATGGTCCTGCGCCACACCGGCCGCAACGAGGACCGGCCGCTGCCCGTCGAGTTCGCGGACGGCCGCTTCACCGCCCGGCTCCGCCCGGACACCATGGAGACGTACGAGGGCACCGTGCCGCTGCGCGCCGGCCGCTGGATGCCGCGCCTGCGCCTGCGCACCGAGTGGAACCACGTCCGCGACCTCCCCGTCACGATCCGCCCCGACCTCGTCTCCGTACTGCCGCTCTCCCACCGGGGCGAGCACCGCACGTACACCGTGGAGCGGCTCGACTTCGACCGGATCTTCGTGGAGTCCGGACCGGTCCTCGGCCCGGAGCTGCGCGGCGCCTACCGCCAGCGCCTCATGCGCGACGTCTACACCCCCGAACAGCGCAAGCTGCCGCTGCGCGAGGCCGTGCTCTACAACAGCTTCGGCGGCAAGCAGTTCTCCGACTCCCCGCGCGCGGTCTACGAGGAGCTCAAGCGCCGGGGCACCGACGTCGAGCACATCGCGATGGTCCACGACCAGCAGGTCGTCCTCCCGCCCGGCGTGCGCGGCGTGGAGTGGGGCAGCGAGGAGTGGTACGAGGCGCTGGCCCGCAGCCGGTACGTCGTCACCAACGGCGGCATCCGGGAGTGGTTCGTCCGCCGTGAGGGCCAGGTCGTCGTCCAGACCTGGCACGGCACCCCGCTCAAGCGCATCGGCGCCGACCTGCTGGGCACCCCGAAGGCGAACCTGGCCTACATCGCGAGCCTCCCGCAGCGCTCGCGCCAGTACAGCCTGTTCATCACGCCGAACGCCTTCACCACCCCGATCATGACCAACTCCTTCCGCCTCCAGTGCGAGGTCCTGGAGGCGGGCTACCCGCGCAACGACGTCTTCCACGCCCCCGACCGGGTCAAGCGCGCCACGGCCGTACGGGAGAAGCTCGGCATCCCCGCGGGCAAGAAGGTCGTGCTGTACGCGCCCACGTGGCGCGACGACCAGCGCTACGGCGGCCGCCGGTTCAAGCTGGACAACAAGATCGACGTCGAGGCGGCGAAGCGCGAGCTCGGCGAGGACCACGTGCTGCTCTACCGCAAGCACCACAAGGTCCTGGACTCCATCCCCGGCGCCGGACAGGGCTTCGTCTACGACGTCACGTACTACCCGGACATCGCCGACCTCTACCTGATCGCCGACGTGCTGATCACGGACTACTCCTCGGTGCTGTTCGACTTCGCCCACTCCGGGCGGCCGATGCTCTTCTTCACGTACGACCTGGAGCACTACCGCGACACCCTGCGCGGCTTCTACTTCGACTTCACCTCCCGCGCTCCCGGACCGCTGATCAAGACCTCCGAGGACCTGGTCTCCGCGATCCGGAACATCGACGCGGTGAGCGAGGAGTACAAGGAGAAGTACGCCCAGTTCCGGGTCGACTTCTGCGAGCCCTCCGACGGGCGCGCCGCCGCCCGGGTCGTCGACCGGATGCTCGCCATCAAGGACGAGCAGCAGCGCTGAACCACCCCGGCCGCCCCGAGCCGTCCACCGGTCGAAACCGGCGGGCGGCGGGGGCGGCCGCTCGCGTACTGTGCTGTGCCGGGGGCGGCACGAACGCTCCTCACCGAAGACCGGAACACGGGAACACCGGAACACCGGGGTACCGGGGTACCGGAACACTGCGACAAAGGTTCACAGGTTCACGGGTTCAGCGGTTCACCGGTTCAGTGGTTCACCCGGGGCTATTCAGAGCGAGGAAGCACGTGTCAGAGCGCACGCCGTCGGAGCACGGGCTGTCGGAGCACCGTTCGGAAGTGACCGGCGCCCGCAGGATCGTCGTCAAGGTCGGCTCCTCCTCGCTCACCACGGCCTCCGGCGGACTGGACGCCGACCGCGTCGACGCCCTCGTCGACGTCCTGGCCAAGGTCAGGGACGGTGGCGAACGCGAGGTCGTCCTCGTCTCCAGCGGTGCCATCGCCGCCGGGCTCGCCCCGCTCGGCCTGGTCCGCAGGCCCAAGGACCTCGCCCGCCAGCAGGCCGCCGCCAGCGTCGGCCAGGGCCTCCTGGTGGCCCGCTACACCGCCTCCTTCGCGCGCTACGGCATCCGCGTCGGCCAGGTGCTCCTCACCGCCGACGACACCAGCCGCCGCGCCCACTACCGCAACGCCTACAGCACCCTCGACCAGCTCCTGGAGATGGGCGCGGTCCCCGTCGTCAACGAGAACGACACCGTCGCCACCGACGAGATCCGCTTCGGTGACAACGACCGGCTCGCCGCGCTGGTCGCCCACCTCGTCCACGCCGACCTCCTCGTCCTCCTCTCCGACGTGGACGGTCTCTACGACGGCCCGCCCGGCACCCCCGGCGCCACCCGGATCGCCGAGGTCACCGGCCCCGGGGACCTGGCCGACGTCACCATCGGCAGCGCCGGGAAGGCGGGTGTGGGCACCGGCGGCATGGTCACCAAGGTCGAGGCCGCCAACATCGCCACCGCCGCCGGGGTCCCCGTCGTCCTCACCTCCGCCAGCCGGGCCGCCGACGCCCTCGCGGGCCGCGACACCGGTACGTACTTCCACCGCACCGGCCGCCGCTCCGCCGACCGGCTCCTGTGGCTCGCCCACGCCTCCACCCCGCAGGGCGCGCTCACCCTGGACGACGGCGCCGTACGGGCCGTCGTGGAGCGCCGCACCTCGCTGCTGCCCGCCGGGATCTCCGCCGTCGAGGGCGAGTTCAGCGCAGGCGACCCGGTCGAGCTGCGCGATCTGCGCGGCACTCCGGTCGCCCGCGGGCTCGTCAACTTCGACGCGAAGGAGATCCCCCAGCTGCTCGGCCGCTCCACCCGCGATCTGGCCCGTGAACTGGGCCCCGCCTACGAGCGCGAGGTCGTACACAGGGACGATCTGGTCATTCTCACGCCCCGCCTCACCCCCTGAAACGGCTGAAAGTCCCGCTGTAGGGCAGTGACCTTTACCAAAACCGCCCCACGCCCGGCCGTGGACTGGTCCACTTTGTAGCGGGGAATCAGGGGTCCGCACAGCAACACATCACAGGAGGCCGCCGGTGAGACGAGCGCGCCCGGGGGCGTCGCCCCGAGGCACGGGCAGCCGCGCCCTGACGAGTGTCGGAGCGGGGGCTGATTTCGACCGGAACCCGCCCCTGGGAGGCACCGCCGAACAGGAGCCGGTGCCGGAGCGGCAGGAGGACCGCCCGCAGTCGAAGCTGTGGCACATCACCCTCTGCGTCGCGGGTGCCGAGACCCCGCTGGGGGAGGTCAGACGCGGCCTGGAACAGCTCGCGCACGACCATCCCTTCCTGCTGACCAGCCGCTACGCCAACGACCACGCGGAGATCCGCTACTGGGAAGAGGCCCGCGACCTGCACGACGCGGCCGCGGTCGCGCTGCGGCTCTGGGGCGAGCACCGCTCCAGCGCCCAGCTCCCGCCGTGGAAGATCGTCGGCCTCGAAGTCATCGACCGTGAGACATACCACCAGCGCATCGCCGAGGGGTACGGGCCGCCGCCCGCCGCGCCCGTCGGCGTGCACCCGTACTGAAGGCCGTGTGATGCGAGGCGTCCGCCCCTCGGGTCGGCCGTCTCGCATCACGGGATACGTGCCGTATGCCCGCAGAGCGCGCATTACCCTGCGGGCATGACCACGCTCTCGCCCTACGACAACCTGTCCCCGGTCGCGCAGACCGCCTACCGGGCCCGCGCCGCCGCCGCAGATATCGCGCCACTTCCGCGCGCCGCCAAGGACGACGCGCTGCTGGCCATCGCGGACGCCCTCGAAGTGCGGACCGCCGAGATCGTCGAGGCCAACGCGCAGGACGTCGAGCGGGCCCGCGAGGCCGGCACGAGCGAGGGCATCATCGACCGGCTCACCCTCACCCCGGAGCGCATCCGGGCCATCGCCGCCGACGTACGGGACGTGGCCGCGCTGCCCGACCCGGTCGGCGAGGTGGTGCGCGGCTCCACGCTGCCCAATGGCATCGACCTGCGCCAGGTCCGCGTCCCCCTCGGCGTGGTCGGCATCATCTACGAGGCCCGCCCCAACGTCACCGTGGACGCCGCCGCCCTCTGCCTGAAGTCCGGCAACGCGGTCCTGCTGCGCGGCTCCTCCTCCGCGTACGCCTCCAACACCGCCCTGGTCCGCGTCCTGCGCGACGCGGTCGGCGGCTCGGGCCTCCCCGCCGACGCGGTGCAGCTCGTCCCGGGCGAGAGCCGCGACTCGGTACGGGAGCTGATGCGGGCCCGCGGCCTGGTCGACGTCCTCATCCCGCGCGGCGGCGCCTCGCTGATCCGTACGGTCGTCGAGGAGTCCACGGTCCCCGTCATCGAGACCGGAACCGGCAACTGCCACGTCTACGTCGACGCGGAGACCGACCTCTCCATGGCGGTCGACATCCTGATCAACTCCAAGGCCCAGCGCCCCAGCGTCTGCAACGCCGCCGAGACCCTGCTCGTCCACAAGGACGTCGCCGACGCCTTCCTGCCGCTCGCCCTGGACGCGCTCGCCGAGGCCGGGGTGACCGTGCACGGCGACGAGCACGTCCTCGCGCACGCCGAGGGGACCAAGGCCACCGTGGTCGCGGCGACGACGGAGGACTGGGAGACGGAGTACCTGTCGTACGACATCGCGGCGGCGGTCGTGGACTCGCTGGACGCGGCGGTGGCGCACATCCGGCTCTGGTCCTCCGGCCACACCGAGGCGATCGTGACGACCTCGCAGGCGGCGGCCCGCCGGTTCACCCAGCTGGTCGACTCGACCACGGTCGCCGTCAACGCCTCCACGCGCTTCACGGACGGCGGGCAGTTCGGCTTCGGCGCCGAGATCGGCATCTCCACCCAGAAGCTGCACGCCCGGGGCCCGATGGGTCTGCCGGAGCTGACCTCCACGAAGTACATCGTCACGGGCGACGGCCACACCCGGTAGCGACGCCTTCGCCCGCCCGCCGGTCGGGGCGATCCCGCCCGGCGGGCGGCGGGAGCTGGTACGCGGTGGCAGGGGGCCCGGCGGGGCGCCTGCGGGCCCGGAGGGGCGTGGCGTGGGCCGGGCGTGGTGGCGTGGTCCGGGCCGGGCGTGGCGCGGCGCGGGCCCGGAGGGGCGGCACGGCCCAGGCGTGGCGCGGCGCGGGCCCCGGCGGGACGCGCACGGGTCAAGGACCGGCCGCATGTTCCCCCGGCCGCCCGCCGGGAGAATCGGCGGAGCACCTGCCCAAAAGGTCCCCGCGGGGCTACGCTGAAACCGTGCCGGACGACGTGGGGGGCAAGCCGTTCCCGGACGGCTGGGAGCCCGACGACGACCGCGGGGGCGCGGACGAGGACTTCGCCTCCGTGGTGTTCGACGAGGACTTCGTCCGGGCCGCCACCGTTCATGAACCCACCGCCGTGGAGCGCCTTCTCGCCGCCGCGGAGGCCCGTGCGCAGGCCGACGCCGCCCGGGCCCGCCGCAGCCGCCGCCCCACGGACGGCGAGTACGGCTCCTACGGGCGCTCCCGGGGCTACCACGACCCCCAGGACCTCGACTACGACCCCGAGTGCGACGACGGGGCCGGACAGGGCCCCTACGGGCCGGGCGGCGGAGTGCGGCCCTACCGGGGCGCCGCCCGCTGGCACCGCCCGGTCGCCTGGCTGCTGGCCCTGGTGATGGGCGTCGGGATGGTCGTCCTCGCCTTCACCGCCGTCTACCGGGGCGCCTCGGCCCACCGCCAGGACCCGGTGCCGCCGCCCGTGACCAGCGGGGTGGACAAGCCCGGGTCCGTCCCGTCGGCCTCCGCCGACCACTCCCGCCCGGCGGTCTCCGCCACGCCCCGCACTCCCTGAACGCTCCCGCGTCACCCGTCGACGGTCCCGCGTCACCCGTCCGGCGGCCGTCGCGGGCACCACTTGCCGCCGCTCTCCGCGTTTACGTACGCGCCGATCGACCTACTCTGAAGATGTGCCCCCTCGCTTCCCCGGGGGCTTCTCGCTGACCGGTGGTGCGAGATCGGGAGAGACGTCATGACAGGCCGCTCAGAACCCCCGAACGGCCCGCCCGAGAACCCCGAGGGCGGCGAGGACGAGTACCGCTCGCTCGTCTTCGACGAATCGTTTGTCCGCAGTGCCCGCATGCAGGAGTTCTCGGCCCAGGAGCGGATGGGCGAGCACGCCCGTGCCGTGCGGACGCTGCCGGAGCCGGTGGCCCCGGCCAACCACGGCTCCAGGGCCGCCATCGTGCTGGTCGTCCTGATCGCCCTGGCCTTCGCGACGGCCGTCTACATCGGCTTCCGCAACCCCTATCCGCAGCCCGTCCCCCGCAGGGCCGAGCCGCTGCGCACCACCATCGTGCCCCTCGCCCCGCGAGCGGCCGTGCCCGCCGGATCACCCGAGCGGCTGTACCGGGCCGCCCCGCTCTCCGGCTTCCGGATCGGTGCGGAGGGCATCAACTTCCCCTCCGTACGGCGCACGCAGAACTTCTCCGACAGCCAGATCACCACCGCCCTCGCCACGGTCAAGGACTACCTGGTGGAGTCCTCGCTCAACCCGGACGTCCTCACCGGCCAGGTCCGCCGCCCCGTCGAACAGCTCCTGGACCCGGACCAGCGGGGCCAGTTCGAACGGTCCATGAGCAGCCCCGCCGACGACGGGCTCCACGCCGCCACGGGCTGGCTGGTGCGCTTCGACCCGGCCCGGGTGGAGCTCGCGGACCCCCAGGTCCGGGTCCAGGGCACGCTCGCGTACGCGGAGGACGGCGCGGGCACCCTGGAGGTCGTCTCGGACCACACCTTCACCTACGCGCTGCGCCCGGCGGAAGGCCCCCGGAAGGAGGACGGCGCCTCCCTCTTCACCGTCCGCCGCGAGCTGCACTTCCGCTTCGACCGGGAGGACCTGCGGCTGCACCGGCTGGAGCTGCGCACCGCCCACGTACAGGCCGGTCCGCAGTCCTGCTCGGCCGGTGCCGCGGGGATGCTGCGCCCGCTCCTGGCGGGGGAGCGGGCCGACGACAAGGGCCCCGCGGCCACCGACCCGTACGCCTCGGGCCGGACGGCGGCGGCACTCTGCGGGACCCTCGCACCGCTCGGCACCCCGACCGCCGCCGCCTCGGGCGCCCCCGGTGCCGCTACCCCTTCCGGGGCCCCTCCCCAGGCCCCTGAGACCCCTCAGGCCCTTCGGGAGTTCCGCCCTCGTCTGTAGCGGAACCGCCCGCCGGTCCCTGCGTACCGCCCTTCGCGCCCCCACCGCCGCCGGTGAACTTGTCGCGCAGCTTGCCGCCCAGGTCCCCGGCGCCTCCGGCGATGTCACCGACCAGCTTCATCAGCGGGTCCTTGCTGGTGCGCACCGTGTCGGCGTAGTGCGAGGCGGACTCCCGGAACGAGTCCGACACCGAGGCGTCCTTGTCCTCGTCGCGCCGGGGGTAGTGACCGTCCATGATCCGCTGGTAGTCGCGGGTCTCCGACCACTTCTTCAGCTCGGCGGCCCGCACCGTGGTGAAGGGATGCGTCCGGGGCAGCACATTGAGGATCTTGAGGACCGAGTCCCGCAGGTCCCCGCCCTTCTCGTACTCGTCGGCCTGGGCGAGGAAGGCGTCCACGTTCATCTCGTGGAGGTGGTTACCACCGGCGATCTTCATCAGACCGCGCATCGAGGCCTGGATGTCCTGGCCCACCAGCAGACCGGCCCGGTCGGCGGAGAGCTCCGACTTGCGGAACCACTCGCGCAGCGCCGTCACTATGGCCATGATCGCCACGTTCCCCAGCGGGATCCAGGCGACCTTCACGGCCAGGTTGGTCAGGAAGAGCAGTATCGTCCGGTACACCGAGTGACCGGACAGCGCGTGGCCCACCTCGTGGCCCACCACCGCCCGCATCTCCTCCTCGTCGAGCAGCTCGACCAGGCCGGTGGTGACCACGATGATCGGCTCGTCCAGCCCGATGCACATCGCGTTGGGCTGCGGGTCCTGCTTGACGTACATCGGCGGGACCTTCTCCAGGTCCAGGATGTAACACGCGTCGCGCAGCATGTCGTTGAGGTGCGCGAACTGCGCCTCGCTCACCCGCACGGAGTCGGAGAGGAAGAGCAGCCGCAGACTGCGCTCGGGGAGCAGCCCGCTGAGCGCCTTGAACACGGTGTCGAAGCCGGTGAGCCTGCGCAGGGCCACCAGGGCCGAGCGGTCCGCCGGGTGCTCGTAGGCCCGGGACGAGATCCCGGGGAATCGCCTGCGCGCCCTGCTCGGCACGTTCTCGTGACTGCTGTCGGTCATGGGTGGCCCCCTGTTCGTACGAGACGTCGCTCGTCCCCCGGACAAAACCCAGCGTATGTGCTGGCGCTACGGTGTGCGGGGGGCTGTGGATAACTATGAGGAGCGCCCGAAATGCCGCACACCGCCGTACTGCTCGCCGCCGTCTCCGCCGAGCAGGGGCCGGGCAACACCCTCCGGATCGTGCTGCTGGCCTCGATCGTCGGAGCGGTGCTGCTCGCCTGGTTCCTGCTGCGCGGATACCGCGACAACGATGACAACGACTGAGTCGGCGTGAGCGTGCCCGGGGGCCCCGCATACGATGTGCCCGACGTCTTCCTTCCGATTCACGATCGATAGGTCCTGCCGAAGATGAGCCTCACGAGCACCGCACACCAGCTGGCCACTCTCGCCTCCGGCGGCGGCGAGGGCGGCAACCACGAAAGCCTCAACCCGTACCTCATCGGCGGCGGAGCCCTCCTCGCGCTGTTGTTCCTGCTCTGGGTCACCACCCGCTTCAACCGCGACCGCTGAGTCAGAGGCGTACAGCTGTGCCAGTAGGCTCTGCACGCATGGGAGAGCAGGAAGTGCCTACCGGCCCCGGCAAACGCCGCATCGGCGTCATGGGCGGGACGTTTGACCCGATTCACCATGGACACCTGGTGGCGGCCAGTGAAGTGGCCGCCCAGTTCCATCTGGACGAGGTCGTGTTCGTCCCGACCGGGCAGCCGTGGCAGAAGAGCCACAAGAAGGTCTCCCCGGCCGAGGACCGCTATCTGATGACGGTCATCGCCACCGCGTCCAACCCGCAGTTCTCGGTGAGCCGCAGCGACATCGACCGTGGCGGACCGACGTACACGATCGATACGCTGCGGGACCTGCGCGAGGTCCACGGCGACGCGGACCTCTTCTTCATCACCGGCGCCGACGCGCTCTCCCAGATCCTCACCTGGCGCGACGCGGAGGAGCTGTTCTCGCTCTCCCACTTCATCGGTGTGACCCGGCCGGGTCACGTGCTCACGGACGACGGACTCCCCGAGGGCGGTGTCTCCCTCGTGGAGGTGCCCGCGCTGGCGATCTCGTCCACGGACTGCCGTGAGAGGGTCGCGCAGGGGGAGCCGGTCTGGTACCTGGTGCCGGACGGCGTGGTCCGCTACATCGACAAGCGCCAGCTGTACCGCGGCGACTGAGCCACGGAGAGGGGCACCGGTGAACGACCGACAGAACCCGTACGACCACGACCCGTACTACCAGCAGCCGCAGATCATCGGCTACGACGAGTACGGGCAGCCGGTGTACCAGCAGCAGGGGCAGCAGCAGAGCGGGCAGCAGTACGACCCCTACGCCGCCCAGCAGGGCCAGGGCCAGGCCCCGGGGACGGGGTACGGATACGACCCGTACGGCCAGACCCAGCAGCCTCAGGCCCAGCCGTACGACCCCTATGCGGGCCAGCAGCAGCCCCAGCAGGACCAGGGCGGCCAGAACAACGATCAGACGTACGGGCAGCAGGGTTACGGCTACGGGGGCTACACCGACTACGGCTACGCCACCGGCCAGCAGCAGTCCCACCAGCACCAGCACCAGCAGTCGGCCGCGGTCGACACCGGTGAGCAGTGGAACATCCCGCAGCAGGCCGCCGCCCCCGCACCGGAACAGGCCCCGCAGCCCGCCGCACAGCCCGCCCGTGAGCAGGCCCCTGGGCAAGCCCCCGGCCAGGCAACCGGCCAGGCAACCGGGCAGGCCCCCCGGCGGGAGCCCTCGGCGGAGCCGGAGTCCGACCCCGCCGTCCCCGGGCAGCGCGGTCCCGCCCCGGACTACCGCACCGAGCAGTTCTCGTTCATCGAGGAGCCCGACGAGGACTCCGAGGACGTCATCGACTGGCTCAAGTTCACCGAGAGCCGCAGCGAGCGGCGCGAGGAGGCGCGGCGCAAGGGCCGCAACCGGATGATCGCGCTGATCGTCGCCGCCGTGCTCGTGGTCGTCGGCGGGGTCGGCTACCTCTGGTCCGCCGACCTGCTCCCCGGCCTCTCCGGTTCGGAGGAGAAGAAGGCCGCCTCGGCCGGTGCGCAGGAGCGCGACGTCATCGTGGTGCACCTCCACAACACCAAGAAGGGCGGCACCTCCACGGCCCTGCTCGTGGACAACGCCACCACCAAGCAGGGCACCACCGTCCTGCTGCCGAACACCCTCGCCGTCGCCGGTGAGGACGGGGCCGGCACCACGCTGGGCAAGTCCGTGGACGACGACGGCAGGACCGGCACCCGGGAGGCGATCGAAACCCTCCTCGGTACCAGGATCAGCGGAACGTGGCGGCTGGACACCCCGTACCTGGAGATCCTCGTCGAGCAGGTCGGCAACATCGAGATGGACACCGACACCGATGTGCCCGACGCCAAGAAGGGCGCCGCGCCTCTCGTGAAGAAGGGGGAGGGGCAGACGCTCAGCGGCCCGATGGCCGTCGCGTACGCCACCTACCTGGCCCCCGGCGAGGCCGAGGCCAAGCAGCTGAACCGGTTCGGGGAGGTCATGCGCGCGGTGCTGCGCAAGATCTCCGAGGACCCCAAGGCCGCGACCGTCACCGTGGAGACGCTGGCGCAGGTCCTGGACCCGTCGCTGCCGGAGAAGGACCTCGGGGCCTCGCTCGCCAAGCTGGCCTCGCGCGCCAAGGTCGGTGACTACAAGACGACGATGCTGCCGGTCCAGGACGACGGAACCCTCACCGACGCGGCCACCCGCAGTGTCGTCAAGGACATCCTCGGCGGCACGGTGAAGGCTCCCGAAGCGGGCGCGCCCGTCCGGGTCGCCGTCCGCAACGCCACCGGGGACGAACGCGCCGGGGAGTCGGCCCGGGTCGCGCTCGTCAACGGCGGCTACGCTTTCGTGAGCAGCGGCAAGGCCGACACCGAGGCCGAGTCCGTCGTCCTCTACCGGAGCGCCGAGGACAAGGAGAAGGCCACGGAGGTCGCCAAGACCCTGGGGCTGCCCGCCGGTGCCGTGAAGAAGGGCGAGCCGGCCGCCAACGCCGACGTGTCCGCCGTACTCGGCCAGAACTACAAGATCAAGTGACGCCGTCAGGGTCTCGTCGGCCGGCACTCCGCCGCCGTCCGGCGAGACCCTTTCCGCAGCTCACGGCCGGTGCGCGCCGAGGAGTGAAGGGCTGTCGGCGGTCCGTGAGACCCTAGAGGTTGCATCCGACCGCCGACGAAAGCCTGCATGTGACCGCCACGGACCGCTCCATCGAGCTCATCAACGCCGCCGCTCAGGCGGCCGCCGACCGGCTCGCGCACGACATCATCGCCTACGACGTCAGTGATGTGCTGTCGATCACCGACGCCTTCCTGCTGGCCTCGGCCCCCAACGACCGTCAGGTCAAGTCGATCGTCGACGAGATCGAGGAGCAGCTCCAGAAGCAGCTCGGCGCCAAGCCGGTGCGCCGTGAGGGCGACCGCGACGCCCGCTGGATCCTCCTCGACTACGTCGACATCGTCGTCCACGTCCAGCACAGCGAGGAGCGCGTCTTCTACGCGCTGGAGCGTCTGTGGAAGGACTGCCCGGAGATCGCCCTCCCCGAGGACGCGGTCAAGACCCGCGGCAAGGCCGAGGAGCACGCACAGCTCAACGGCAGCACGGAAGGTGACCAGAGCTGAACGGCAGTCGCAGCGGCAGGGGCCGCAAGATCGTCCTGTGGCGTCACGGCCAGACCGCGTGGAACCTGGAGCGGCGCTTCCAGGGCTCCACGGACATCGAGCTGACCGAAGAGGGCGTCGGGCAGGCCCGCAGGGCCGCCCGGCTGCTCGCCTCGCTGAAGCCCGACGCCGTGGTCGCGTCCGATCTGCGGCGGGCGGCGGCCACGGCCGCCGAGCTGGCCGCCGTGACGGGCCTCACCGTCTCCCACGACGCCGCACTCCGGGAGACGTACGCGGGCGTCTGGCAGGGCCTGACGCACGGGGAGATCATCGAGCGCCACGGCGAGGAGTACGCGGCGTGGAAGCGCGGCGAGCCGGTGCGCAGGGGCGGCGGTGAGCTGGAGACCGAGGTCGCCGACCGGGCCGCTCCGGTCGTCCTGGAGCACGCCGAGAAGCTGCCCGCCGACGGCACGCTCGTCGTGGTCAGCCACGGCGGCACGATCAGGACGACGATCGGCCGGCTGCTGGGCCTGGAGGCGCACCATTGGGAAGGGCTCGGCGGGCTGTCGAACTGCTGCTGGTCCGTCCTGGGCGAGGGCGCCCGCGGCTGGCGGCTGCTGGAGCACAACGCCGGCACGCTGCCGGAGCCGGTGCTCGGCGACGACGACTAGGGCCGGTCGACCAGGACCGGTCAACCAGGGCCGGTCATCGGGCCGTCCCGGCCGGATTTCACTTTCCGGCAGGTCACAGGCTAAAGTTCTTCTTGTTCGCAGCGCGGAAACGCAGGGAAACACAGCGGACAGCGGGGCTATAGCTCAGTTGGTAGAGCGCCTGCATGGCATGCAGGAGGTCAGGAGTTCAATTCTCCTTAGCTCCACAATCAAGATCCCGTCCCCGTTTGGGGGCGGGATCTTCTGTATGGAGACGTGCAGCGGGCTGACCCCCTTGCGGGGCCATGGCAGAATCGGAGCGCCGGAGGGGGCGACGGACCGATCGGGAGGGAGCGCGATGCCTGCGAGTCGCGAGCACGTCCCCGACCTGCCCCTTGCCGACCGGCCTCGTCTCGGCTGTCCGTCCTGTGGTTCGTCCCACGTCGCCCAGGTCCTGGGTGACAACGGAGGGGTCTCCTACGTGTGCACGGCCTGCGGCCACAGCTGGAGCTGACTGATGGGTGCACACAGGCGTAAGTGCGACTGGTGCGGCAGTGGTACGCCCATTGTCCGGGACATGGACCCGGTCAACCCGGAATACCAGTACTGGTGCGAGGAATGCGCCCGGGCGCTGATCATAAAAGGCGACCCCATCGAGACGTACCGGGAGCTTGAGGGGGAGCCGATCTACGGACGGCTCCTGGAGGAGCACTGCACGCTCAAGCGGTTCTACTCCTTCGCGACGGCGTGAGGGCCCGGCGGCCCGGCGGTCTGACGGCCCAGCGGTCCGGCGGTGTGACCCTCTGACCTGCGGCTGACGGTTCAACGCCCGGGATGATTCGGGCATATCGGTACGCACCGGAAGCGATTTGGTGAAGCGCCGGGGGGACCGTGTAATGTTCTCGATGTCGCCAAGGGAGACCGGGCGGCAAACAGCAAGGGGCTATAGCTCAGTTGGAACCCCGCCTGCAGGGCATCCTGTTTGACTGTTCTCCATTACTCCTTCGATCCACTTTAAAAAACCTGGCCACCCGGATCGGGTGGCCCGCTTCTTTTGGTTTGTCGCCCGGTCCGGCGCCCGGCCCCTCGGCCTGTTCAGCCGCGCCCGCTGCCCAGGGCCCGCCGGTTGGGGGCGGGCAGGGCGGGGCGCTGCTCGGTGGGCGGCTGCTCGATCCGGAGCGCCAGCGCGGGGCAGCGCCGTACGGCCCGCTGGGCACGCCCGCGCAGATGCATCGGTACGGAAGCGTCCGCCAGCGCCGGATAGCCGTCGGGGCCCAGTCTGATGAGCTCGGGCACGATGTCCGCGCAGAGGCCGTGGCCCTGGCAGAGCGTCCAGTCCACCGCCAGCTTCTCGCCGCTCGGGATCGACTCCTCCACGTCCTGGTGGCCGGAGGCGGGCAGCGGCAGTACACCGAGCGTCTCGCGGCCGCAGCCGCCGTCCAGGACATGGGCGGCGAGGTCGTCCGTGAACGCCGACAGCGTCGAAAGAAGGAACCGCGCCGAACCGTCCGGATGCTTGCACGCGCCCCGGCCCTTCACGGCCTGAGTCACCTCGCGCAGGGCCTCCAGCGCGGCGGGCCCGCCCCCGTTCAGCACGTCGGAGAGCCCGCCCGCCGCCGCCGGGAGCCCCAGCTTGCACGGGCCGCACTGCCCGGCGGTCTCGGCGGCCAGCCAGTTCGCGATCCGGAGGGACTCGCCCAGCGGGCAGGTCTCCGGCCCGATCGGCAGGATCGCGCCCGCGCCCAGGGCGCCGCCCACGGTGGCCAGGGACTCCCGGGATATGACCGCGTTGTGGGAGGCGACCGCGTCGATCCAGTTGCCGTGATACCCGCCCGTCAGCACCCCTTGGGGCAGCGGCGGGGCTCCGGCCAGTTGGAGGACGTACCGCAGCGGGACGCCGGTCGGCACCTCGACGACCATGGGCCGGGCCACGGCGCCGGAAACGGTGAGCAGGACGGTGCCCGGTTCGTTCGGGAGTCCGGTGTGCCCGTAGCGGCGGGGGCCGATCCGGGCGGCGACGGCGAGCTGCGCGTACGTCTCCGCGTTCGACAGCAGGGTCGGGGAGCCGGCGACCCCGGTCTCCGCCGCCCGCTCGCGCCGTCCCGGTGGCAGGGCCGGGCCGCCGTTCGCCGCCCGGATCACCGAGGACGCCTCGCCGGAGACCATGCGCTCCGGGGTGCGGACCACCCGGGCGCGCAGGTGCTGGCCGCGCCGGTCGGAGAGGCCGCGCTCGGCCAGTGCCGCGCGTACGGAGACCTCGGTGGAGTTACGGGTGACGGCGACGACCAGCGTGCGCGCGCCGAGCGCCTCAGCGGCGAGCAGGGCGCCGTCCAGGATCAGGTGCGGGGCGCGGTTGAGCAGGACGGTGTCCTTGCGGCAGGCGGGCTCGCCCTCGCTCCCGTTGATCACGACGACGGGGCGCACTCCGCGCCGGATGGACGCCTTGGCCACCGCCCGCAGCTTCTTGCCGAAGGGGAACCCGGCGCCGCCGCGCCCGCACAGGGAGATCGCTTCGGCCAGCTCGGCCAGCCGCTCGCCGGTCATCGGTTCGAGAGGTCCGTGCACCTTCAGGTGCATGGCGAGGTCGAGCCGCTCCACCAGGTCGAAGCCCGTGGTCAGTTGCGGCAGGCCGACGACGCGGACCTCGGGAACATCGGGGAGGGGGTCGTTCACGGTCGCTCTCCTGCGGGTGCGTGCCAGGGCTCACCGGCCGGGGGCGCGGAGAACGGGCCGGTGGCCGGCTCGGTGCCGGTTCCGGCGGTGGCTGTGGTGTGGGGTTCGGCGTTGTGGGTCTCGGCCATCGGGGTGGCTCTGTAGGGGGCTTCGTACGGGGAGGAGCCGTAGGCGGCCTGTTGGGGCACCTGGTGCGGCGCTTCGGGGCGTGCTTCGTAGGAAGGCGCTGGGGTGCTGAGGGTCGGGTCGCTGCCGAAGGAAGGCGTCGCGTCGGCTGTGCCGTGGGCCGGTGTGCCGTACGGAGGCGTCGTGTGGAGCGGTGACGCGTACAGGGGTGGTTCCTGCGGGGGCGCGTAGGTGTGCTCGTAGGTGTGTTCGGCTCCGTGTGTGCGGTGGTGGGCCTGCGCGGGGGGAGCGGGGGAGGGCGCGGGCCAGCGGGTGTCCGGCGGCGGCGTGGGGCCACCGGCCTGGGAGACGGCGCGGTATCCGGCCGAGATCCCCGGCCCGGCCGGCGGCCCCATCGTCAGACCGCCCGTCGGCCCGCCCTCCGGGCCGTCCGCGAGCCGGTCGGAACTGCGCGGCGGCGGTTCGTACAGCGCGGACGGTTCGTACGGCGTGGACGGTTCGTACGGCGGCTGGACCCCGTACAGCAGCTCCGTCGGCGCTTCGTGCAGCGCGCCGGACAGCGGTACGGACGGGGGTACGAGCGGCGGTATCGGCGGCGCCGGAGCCGACAGGGTGCGCGGGCGCACCGGAGTGCCCCGGACCCCCCGGCCGGGCTCGCTCCACCCGGCGGGGTCCCCGGAAGCCGCCTCGCGGTCCATGCCGGGCCCGCGCTCCGCGCCCGGCGGCGGGGCGGCCCGCAGGACCGGGTCCGGTACGTCGTAGTCCGCCTCGGGGTTCAGCAGCGCGGTGATCCGGTCGGTGATCCGGCGCTTCGTCGGGCGGGGCAGCAGCCGCAGGCACAGGGCCCCGGCGACGGCGGTGAGGCAGAGGCCGTACATCACGACGACCCAGGTGGCGGGTGCCCGGCCCGCGTACAGGCCGTGGATCAGCGCGGCGCACCAGGCCGGATAGGCCAGGGCGTGCAGGGCGCGCCACCGGCCCGCGATCCCGCCCGTCTCCCGGGGGGAGCCCAGCGACTGCCCGAGCCGGGTGGCCGCGGGCGAGGGCTGGGCGAACGCGCTGCGCAGGGCGCCGGTCGTGGCCGTGACCACCATCAGCAGCCCGGCCAGCGAGCCGAAGCCGATCAGCCCTGCCGTGCCCGTGAAGCCGAGGCCGAAGGGTATGAGGGCGCCGATCACAGAAACGTGCCCCAGGGCGACCTTCACGGTCCCGTGCAGCAGCAGGAAGCCGAGCGCGGCCACGGCCGTGGCCCGGTGGACGCCCTGGCAGATGATCCGCTGACGGGTGGAGAGGAACAGCCGGTCGGTGGCCAGCAGGCCCCAGGCGACGGCCGCGGTGAGCGACACCAGCGACAGGACGCCGGTGGTGAAATCGAGGGTGGCGCGGAAGCCGTCGCTCCCTGCGACGGCGAGCAGAGGGACGAAAACCAGGGCGGTGACAGTCAGGCCGCCCTGTACAGGCCGACTCATTCCGGGGCTCATGGTGGGGGATACGCGGATCTTGCGATGAGGGTTCATGGGGGCGACTCCGAATAGTTCGGCAAAGCGGTCCCGTTGCCGCATGCTAGGACGCCCCATACCAGCCAGTACGGGCTTTGCTCGGTTGCCCCGATAGAAGTCGGTACGCGGAGTAACCGCCGCTTCCCGGGCGTTCCCTCTGCCCCCGGAAGCGCCCCAGGATTCCGCAGAAAACCCATTGGATGCCCGCCGGACGCACACCGCGCACCCACGGAAAGGTCACGCGTCCGCTACTGAAGGTGACGAGTGAGCAGTAGGGTTTCCGCCCCGCGCACGTGAAGTCCGCCCTCCGGTTACTCCCCGCTCCCATCCGGGCTCGTGCGGTACCCTGACGCCATGCGTGCCGTACGCCTTCTGCTTAGCGAGCCGCGCTGAACAGACCCGACCGGTGAGAACGCCTGGTCGGTGTCAGCGCGGCGTCCCCTCCTGTGCGAGGGGATTTTTCGTTTCCCGGCAGATGACGATCGATGGAGCTTTGAGGATCATGAGCGAGACGAATTCCGCAGCCGAGACGGCCGCGCCGCACCGCTACACGGCGGCGATGGCCGCCGACATCGAGGCACGCTGGCAGGACTTCTGGGACGCCGAGGGGACGTACGAGGCGCCGAACCCCACCGGTGACCTGGCGGGCGACCCGGAGCTGGCCGCCCGGCCGAAGAAGTTCATCATGGACATGTTCCCGTACCCCTCGGGCGCGGGGCTGCACGTCGGACACCCGCTGGGCTACATCGCCACCGATGTCTACGCCCGCCACCAGCGGATGACCGGCCACAACGTGCTGCACACCCTGGGCTTCGACGCGTTCGGCCTGCCCGCCGAGCAGTACGCGGTCCAGACGGGCACGCACCCCCGGGTCTCCACCGAGGCCAACATGGAGAACATGAAGGTCCAGCTGCGCCGGCTGGGCCTGGGCCACGACAAGCGCCGCTCCTTCGCGACGATCGAGGCCGAGTACTACAAGTGGACGCAGTGGATCTTCCTGCAGATCTTCAACTCCTGGTACGACACCGAGGCCGACCGGGCCCGCCCGATCGCCGAGCTGGTCGAGCAGTTCGAGAACGGCACGCGGGCGACCCCCGACGGCCGTGAATGGAGCGCGCTGAGCGCCGCCGAGCGCGCCGACCTGCTGGGCCAGTACCGCCTGGCGTACGCCTCCGACGCGCCCGTCAACTGGTCGCCGGGGCTGGGCACCGTGCTGGCCAACGAGGAGGTCACCGCCGACGGCCGCTCCGAGCGCGGCAACTTCCCCGTCTTCAAGGCCAAGCTGCGTCAGTGGAACATGCGCATCACCGCCTACGCCGACCGGCTGCTGAACGACCTGGACGGGCTGGACTGGCCCGAGGCCATCAAGCTGCAGCAGCGCAACTGGATCGGCCGCTCCGAGGGCGCCCGCGTCGAGTTCCCGGTCGACAGCGCGGGCGGCATCACCGTCTTCACCACCCGCCAGGACACCCTGTTCGGCGCCACCTACATGGTGCTGGCCCCCGAGCACGAGCTGGTCGAGCGGATCATCCCGGCCGCCTGGCCCGAGGGCACCCACCCGGTCTGGACCGGCGGCCACGCGAGCCCGGCCGAGGCCGTCACCGCGTACCGCAAGCAGGCCGCGGCCAAGTCCGACGTCGAGCGGCAGGCCGAGGCCAAGGACAAGACCGGTGTCTTCACCGGCGCGTACGCGACCAACCCCGCCAGCGGCGAGAAGATCCCCGTCTTCATCGCGGACTACGTCCTGATGGGTTACGGCACCGGCGCGATCATGGCCGTACCGGCGCACGACGCGCGCGACTTCGCCTTCGCGCGCGCCTTCGAGCTCCCGATGCGCTGTGTCGTCCAGCCGTCGGACGACCGCGGCACCGACCCCTCCACATGGGACGACGCCTTCGGCTCGTACGAAGCGAAGCTGGTCAACTCCGCCAACGACGAGATCTCGCTGGACGGCCTGGGCGTCGTCGAGGCCAAGGCGCGGATCACCGACTGGCTGCGGGAGCGCGGCGTCGGCGAGGGCACCGTCAACTTCCGGCTGCGCGACTGGCTGTTCAGCCGCCAGCGCTACTGGGGCGAGCCCTTCCCGATCGTGTACGACGAGGACGGCATCGCCCACCCGCTGCCCGAGTCGATGCTGCCGCTGGAGCTGCCCGAGGTCGAGGACTACTCGCCGCGCACCTTCGACCCGGAGGACGCGTCCGCCCAGCCCGAGACCCCGCTGTCGCGCAACGCCGACTGGGTCAACGTCACGCTGGACCTGGGCGACGGCGCCGGTCCGCGGAAGTACCGCCGCGAGACCAACACCATGCCCAACTGGGCCGGTTCCTGCTGGTACGAGCTGCGCTACCTGGACCCGACCAACGACCGGCAGCTGGTCGACCCGGAGATCGAGCAGTACTGGATGGGCCCGCGCGAGGGTCAGCCCACCGGCGGTGTCGACCTGTACGTCGGCGGCGCCGAGCACGCCGTGCTCCACCTGCTGTACGCGCGCTTCTGGTCCAAGGTGCTGCACGACCTGGGCCACATCTCGTCGGCCGAGCCGTTCCACAAGCTGTACAACCAGGGCATGATCCAGGCCTTCGTCTACCGCGACGCCCGGGGCATCGCCGTCCCCGCCGCCGAGGTGGAGGAGCGCGACGGCGCCTTCTCTTACGAGGGCGAAAAGGTCAGCCGCGTCCTGGGCAAGATGGGCAAGTCCCTGAAGAACGCGGTCACGCCGGACGAGATCTGCGCCGAGTACGGTGCGGACACCCTGCGCCTGTACGAGATGGCGATGGGCCCGCTGGACGTCTCGCGCCCCTGGGACACGCGTGCCGTGGTCGGCCAGTACCGGCTGCTCCAGCGGCTGTGGCGCAATGTGGTCGACGAGGAGACCGGGGAGGTCACGGTCGTCGGCACGGAGCCCGGCGAGGACACCCTGCGAGCCCTGCACAAGGCCATCGACGGGGTCGGCCAGGACCTGGAGGGGATGCGGTTCAACACCGCCATCGCCAAGATCACCGAGCTGAACAACCACCTGACGAAGGCGGGCGGCCCGCTGTCGCGGTCCGTGGCCGAGCGGCTGGTCCTGCTGATCGCCCCGCTGGCCCCGCACATCGCGGAGGAGCTCTGGCGTCGGCTGGGCCACACCGAGTCCGTCGTCCACCAGGACTTCCCGGTCGCCGACCCGGCGTACGTCGTGGACGAGACCGTCACCTGCGTCGTCCAGATCAAGGGCAAGGTCCGGGCCCGCCTGGAGATCTCGCCCTCCATCACGGACGAGGAGCTGGAGGCGCTGGCCCTGGCGGACGCGGCGGTCGTCGCGGCGCTGGGCGGGGCCGGGATCCGCAAGGTCATCGTGCGCGCGCCGAAGCTGGTGAACATCGTCCCCGCGTGACGCTCCTCCGCTCTGCGTGATGTGCCTCTGTACGTAGTCGGGGCCATCCCCTACGGGCAGGTTGGGGGTTCCGAAGGAACCCTCGGCCTGCCCGTTCCGTTTACCGTGGAGGGGGCGACCGGTATCGGCGGCCGCATCGAGACACCGAGGGGCATCCATGGGAGTCGAAGCCGTGATCGCGGTGGTGGCGTTGCTCTTCTTCGCGTTCGTCGCACTCGGGGTCTACGCGACGGTGAAGGTGGTCGGCGCGGCCAAGCGCGGCGTGGACCGCACGATCACCCAGGCCCGGCGCAGCGTGGAGGACACCACGCTCCGGGCCAAGAGCTTCGGTCAGCCGGGCGTCGCGGGTGAGCTGGCCCAGCTCCGGCTGACCCTGCGCACCTCCATGCGCGCCACCCAGGACGCCCTGCACGCGGGTGTCGCCGAGGACCCCTCGCTCGCCGAGTCGGTGGGCCTCTTCCAGCGGCTGAGCACCCACGGCCTGGAGCTGGACGACGAGCTGAAGCGGCTGGAGCGCGAGCCGGACCGGGCGACGGTCGCCGCGCTGCTGCCGCAGCTGAAGGAGCGCACCCAGCGGATCACGCACTCGGCGGACTCACTGCGGTGGGCGGCGCGCGACCGGGCGCGGCAGTTCGCCGACGACGACCTGGACGCGCTGAACGCACAGATCGACATCGAAGCGGGGGCCCTGCGCCACTGGACGACGGAGGAGCAGTCACCGCGCGCTTCGGGCCCGGGGGCCTCCCGGCGGCCGGGCACCGGAGCCACGCGGGCGGCCGACACCGGGGTGGAGTGGCCCGAGCCGGCCGCCGGGACCGGGAACAGCGCCACGGCGGACGAGTCCTGGGGCGGCCCGGCCGGGGCGGAGGCCCCGCAGGCGATCACCGCGCCGGACCCCCAGCTGCGGACGAGGTACCCGTGGCAGAAGTCGGCCCGGCCGGAGACGACCAACTGAGCCCTACGCGGTTTCCGGCGCTCGGGACTCGGCTCCCGGCGCTCGGGGCGATGCCTCCGTGGTCGTGGGTGAGCAGGATGCGTTCCGAAGTGACCACGAATGATCAGAGTGACGGGGCCGGGCTCCCGCACTCCCAGCTCGGCAGGTAACCTCCGCCTCATGTCCCGCCATGTCGCTGTCGTCACCGATTCAACGGCCTATCTGCCGCGCCAGGCGATGGAACGGCACGGCATCACCGCGGTGCCGCTGACCGTCGTCCTGGGCGGTCAGGCGCTGGAGGAAGGCACGGAGATCTCGGCCCGCTCGCTGGCCCTGGCCCTGCAGAAACGCCACTCCGTGACCACCTCCCGCCCCAGCCCCGAGGTCTTCGCCGAGACGTACCGGGCGGCGGCCGGGGCCGGAGCCGGGGCGGTGGTCTCCCTGCATCTGTCGGCGGAGTTCTCGGGCACGTACGACGCCGCGCTGCTCGCGGCGAAGGACGCCCCGATCCCGGTACGGGTGGTGGACACCGGCATGGTCGCCATGGCCCTGGGCTTCTGCGCCCTCGCGGCGGCGGAGGCCGCGGAGGCGGGCGGCAGCCTGGACGAGGTCGTGGCGGCGGCGGAGAAGCGGGCCGCCGGAACATCCGCCTACTTCTATGTCGACACTCTGGACTATCTGCGCCGGGGCGGCCGTATCGGCACGGCCCAGGCGCTGCTGGGCTCCGCGCTCGCGGTGAAACCGATCCTCCAGCTCGACGGCGGCCGGATCGAGATGCTGGAGAAGGTACGGACGGCGTCCAAGGCCATCGCCCGCCTGGAGGAGATCGTCGCCGAGCGGGCCGGTGAGGCGGCGGTGGACATCGCCGTCCACCACCTCGCCGCGCCGGACCGCGCGGAGCGGCTGGCCGAGCGGCTGCGGGAACGTGTGCCGGGCCTGGCCGATCTGCACGTCAGCGAGGTGGGAGCGGTGATCGGGGCGCACACGGGGCCGGGGCTGCTCGGCGCGGTGATCTCGCCGAGGTGAGGGGCGGGGTGTCCCCGGCGGAGTGCGCCCGGCGGGGTGCCCGGCGGGGCGCCCCGGAGGTCTCGCAGCCCTCGGACGAGTGACCGAGATATCCACAACTGGCCGGTTGTCCACAGGAATCGGGGCTGCTCAGCGGGTTCGGGCGGTTGTGCCTACCGTCGTGAGGCATGGCCCTTCGATCGTCTCGGGTATCGATCCCCGACCACCTGTCCACCGCCCCTGACCAGCAGTCCGCCGCTTCCGCCCCCGCTTCCGTTCCTGCGCCCTCGTCCGCTGCCGTGCCGCCTGCGACTTCTCCGCCTCCGGCCTTCGGTGGTGCGGCTGCGCGAGCGGCGGCCGCCGCCGAACGCGCTCCGGCGGCCGGGTCCCGGGTGCGGCGAGGCCCTGGCAGCCGCCCGAGCGGGAGGGCGGGGCTCCGTCCGGGTGCCCGGCCCGGCGCCCGCCATGGCAGGCAGGGGTCCGCGCGGGGTCGTGCCGCCCTGGCCGCGGCGTCCGCGCGGCGCCGGGCGGACGCGCTGATGGCAGGGGGACCGGGCCCGGGCGTGGCCCATGACCCGGGCCCGTACTCCACCCTCACTTCGAGTTCGAGTTCGAGTTCGAGTCCGCGTACAAGCACGAGCCCGAGCCCGAGTCCGTCCGTCCTGTCCGACGACAGCGTGGGCGAGGGCACGGAAGAGGGTGCTCGGACGCAGGTGCGTGGGCCGGTGCGGGCGTGGCATGTGGCGTCGGGGCTCTGGGACCGGGTGCCGGTATGGGTGCGGCTCAGGTGGGGACTGGCACCACGGACGCTCGCGGCGCTGGCCCTGGTCCTGCTGGCCGCCCTCTGCCTCGCCGCGTTCCACTTCTGGTCCGTGCGGCCGCAGGGTGTGCGGGCGCCCGAAGCGGTGGAGTCGGGGGCGTCCGCGGTGGCCGAGGACGCGTTACGGCCCGGAGGCGTGGATCAGGTGCCCGGGCCGGCTGCCGGTGCACCGCCCTCCCCTCCGCCGGGAGCGGCCGGGCAGATCGTCGTGGACGTCAGCGGCAAGGTGCACCGGCCGGGCGTCCAGCGCCTTCCGGCCGGTTCGAGGGTGGCGGACGCGCTCCGGGCGGCGGGCGGTGTGCGCGCCGGGACCGATGTCACGGCGCTCAACCGGGCGCGCGTCCTCATGGACGGCGAGCAGGTCCTGGTGGGGCTTCCCCAGGACCGGGACGCCCCCGGCGCGGCGGGCGGCGCGGCGGGCGCACCGGGGCCGCCGCCCGGTCCGGCCGCACCGCTCAGCCTGAGCGCGGCGACCAAGGAGCAGCTCGAAGCCCTGCCGGGGATCGGGCCCGTGCTGGCGCAGCACATCATCGACCACCGCACGGAGAGCGGCGGATTCCGGTCCGTCGACGAGCTCCGGCAGGTCAACGGCATCGGCGACCGCCGGTTCGCCGACCTCCGGCCGCTGGTGCAGCCATGAGCAGCCGTGGGGCGGGCAGCGGTGCGGGCGTGGCCGACCGCGTTACCGCCGTAGCCACGAGCGGAGTGCCGGGGGCGGCGGCCCGCGCGCGGGAGGAGGGGCCGGTGGACCTGCGGCTCATCCCGCCCGCACTGGCGGTCTGGGCAGCCGCGGCCCTCGCGCTGGGACTGCCGGGACGCTGGGTGGCGGCGGGGTCGGTGGCCTGTGCCGCTGCGGCGCTCGTGCTGCTGGCCATCGCGTCCGGCGGAAGCAGGCGGGCCGTCGCTCCTGCCCGAAGCGGGCGGGCTGTCACGTCCCCTGAAAGCGGGCAAGGCGCCGTATCTGCCGGAGGCAGCCACTGCGCTTCGTCCGTCGGGGGCAAGCGGACCGCCGTGTCAGCCGGGGGTGGGCAGGCTGTTGCGTCTGCCGGAAGTGGGCAAGGCGCCGCGTCCGTCGGAGGCAGCCACCGCGCCGCGCCCGCCGGGGGCAAGCGGGCCACCGGATCGGCCGGATACGGGTGGGCATCCGTGTCCGTCGGTGGGAGGCGGGCCGCCGCGGTGGGGGCCGTGTTGCTCTGTGCGGCGGCGGGTGGTGCCACGGCGGGCCTGCACGGTGCCGACGTGCGGCGGGGGCCCGTTCCGGGGCTGGCGCAGGAGCATGCGCGGGTCGACGCCGAGGTGCGGGTGACATCGGACCCCCGGACGACCCGCCCCGGCGTGCGGGGGAGCCACAGCACCCCGCCCGCTCTCCTGCTCAACGCCGACATCATCGAGGTGGCCGAACCGGGCGGCCACCGTACCCGGGTCCGTACACCGGCCCTCCTCATGGTCTCGCCCGGGGGCGACCGGGCGGAGTGGCAGAGGCTGCTGCCGTCCACCCGGCTCCGTGTCGGCGGCCGTCTCTCGCCCCCGGCCCACGCCGGTGAACGCCTGGCCGCCGTCCTGCGGGTGGAGACCGAGGGGCCACCCCGGATCACCGGACCTCCCACGCAGGTCCAACGTGCGGCGGGGGAGCTGCGCTCCGGGCTGCGGGAGGCGACGGACGGGCTCGACGCGGACGCGCGGGCGCTGCTGCCGGGGCTGGTGGTCGGGGACACGTCCAGGGTCTCGCCGGAACTGCACGATGCCTTCAAGGCAACCGACCTGACGCACTTGTTGGCCGTTTCCGGATCGAATCTGTCCATTCTCCTCTTCCTTCTCATCGGCCCGCCCGGATCGGCGCTCACCAGTGAACGGCGCGGACTGGCGCCGAAACTGGGCATCTCCCTGCGGGGGACCGCGTTGATCGGCGGGGCGCTGACGCTCGTGTTCATCGTCGTCTGCCGCCCGGAGCCGAGCGTCCTGCGTGCGGCGGCGTGCGGCCTCATCACCCTGCTCGCCATCGGAACCGGCCGCCGCAGATCCCTGATCCCCGCTCTGGCGGCGGCCGTTGTGCTCCTGGTGCTGTACGACCCCTGGCTGGCCCGGAGCTACGGGTTCCTGCTCTCGGTCCTGGCCACGGGCGCGCTGCTGACCCTCGCGCCGAGGTGGAGCGCGGCGCTGCAACGGCGTGGGGTGCCTCCCCGGCTCGCCGAGGTGCTGGCGGCGGCCGCCGCCGCGCAGGCGGTGTGCGCGCCCGTCGTGGTGGTTCTGGCCTCGCGGGTGAGTCTGGTGGCGATCCCGTGCAACCTGCTGGCGGAGTTCGCGGTGGCGCCCGCGACGGTGCTCGGGTTCCTGGCCCTCGCCGTCGCCCCGGTCGCCCCTCCGGTGGCCGAGCTGCTGGCCCGGGTCGCGGGCTGGCCCGTCGGGTGGATCGCCGCGGTGGCCCGTACGGGGGCGGACCTTCCCGGGGCGGAGGTCCCGTGGCCCGGAGGCTGGGCCGGTGCCGCCCTCCTCGCGGCCCTCACCGCCCTGGCGGTGCTCCTCGCCCCTCGGCTGGCACGCCATCCCTGGGTCTGCGCGGCCGTCGCGCTGCTCCTGGTCCTCGTGGTGGTGCGGCCACCCCCGCTGACCCGCATGGTGACCGGGTGGCCGCCGCCGGGCTGGGCGTTCACGCTGTGCGACGTCGGGCAGGGCGATGCGATGGTGCTCGCGGCCGGGGAGGGCGCGGGTGTGGTCGTCGACGCAGGGCCCGACCCCCGTGCCGTCGACCGCTGTCTGCGCGATCTCGGTGTCACCCGGGTACCGCTCGTGATCCTCACCCACTTCCACGCCGACCATGTGCGCGGACTGCCCGGCGTACTGCGGGGGAGGTCCGTGGGCGCCGTCCAGACGACGAGCCTGGACGAGCCGCCCGAGCAGGCGGCGTTCGTGCGGCGTACGGCGGCCTCGGCCCGGGTCGCGACCCTACGGGCGGTGCCGGGCGAGCGACGCAGGGCGGGGCCGCTCGACTGGCGGGTCATCTGGCCGAGCGACGGTCCGGGAGCGGCCGGGGCGGCGCAGGGGCCCAACAACTCCAGCGTGACCCTGCACGTACGGGCTGCCGGAGGCGTGACGCTGCTGCTCCTCGGCGACCTCGAACCACCGGCCCAGCGGGGGTTGCTGCACAGCCCCGCCGGACTGCCCCGGGTGGACGTCCTCAAGGTGGCCCACCACGGCTCCGCCTTCCAGGACGCGGGGCTGCTGCACAGCGCCCGGCCGAGGCTGGCGCTCATCTCCTGCGGCGCGGACAACCCGTACGGCCATCCGGCGCCCCGGACCGTCGACGCGCTCAGGGCCGCCGGTGCGCAGGTCCTGCGTACGGACACCGACGGTGCCATCGCGGTGACGGGCACGGGCAAGGAGCTGCGGGCGGTGGGGCGTTCGTGAAGGGGGACGCGTGTGGTGACGTGAGGGCTGCACCTGGTGAGAGGAGCGGCGCGGGGAGCGCGGGCGTTCAGGACGGGGCGTCTGCCGGGGCGGGGGAGGGCCGGGTCAGCCAGATGCCGGAGAGCATCAGGTCGCGGTCGGCCAGCTCGTTCACCTCCCGCCAGGCCCGGACGGTGTGCGGGGTGATGCGCAGGTACACCCACGGGGAGCGCTTCCGCGGGTCCCACGCGAACTTCGCCGCGAACGCGTCGCCGTCGGCGGAGGGGAGGTCCGCCCCCTTGACGGTCTCCGCGTCCCCCTCGATGAGCACCACGTCACGGGTGGTGCCGAGGGTGACCCTGATCGGGCCGGTGGGGGTCACATTGACCGCCGTGGGGTTGGTCGCCCGTGTCGCCATGAGCAGGGTCTCCCCGTCCCAGAGGAACGACAGCGGCACCAGACAGGGGGTGCCGTCCGGGGAAGCGGTGGCCACCCAGGCGTCCCGGTCGTCGCGGAGACGGCTGAGGGTGTCCCGCAGGCGCTGCTCCGGGCTGCGCGGAGGTTCGGGGTTCGTCATGGGGCGCACGCTAGCCACCGTCTCCCGCACCGCGCCTCGGCCGACAGCCCTAGGTCCTGTCGTCCGTATCCGCATCGGGAAAGGCGCGGTCCGTATCGGGCAGTGCCCGGTGGCCGTCGCGCAAACGCCCAAAGGCGGATCTTCGCGCACACCTCCGTACGGCTCACCCCACCCCCGTACAAGACCTGCCCAGGCACTCCGTTTGCCTCGAACGCCTCAATGGTGATCGAATGCGTACTCGTCGGCGGGCCGCTGTATTCCGACAACGACGTCCACCTGTCAGAGGCCCCGAGGTACGAAGCGCCCCTGGGGGTACGGAGAAGATGTTCGGCCGTTGGCTGGGAAGCAGGAGCCAGGCGGGTGCGGGGCGCGGTGGGGCCCTTGCCGGATTCCGGGTGCACCGTTCCGCGGGCGTCCTCAGCTGCCGGGTGCTGGACCCGGTCAACGAACCGGTGCGGCAGGCCGAGTTCGTCATCACGGACGGGGCGGGCCGCAAGATCGTGGGCGGTGAGACGGACCCCTTCGGGTCGGTGCTGGCCACGGTTCCGGCGGGTGACTACCGGCTGGCGGTGACGGCCGAGGGCTTCACGCCCTTCCACGGGGCGGCGACGGTGACCGAGGGCGGTCACGCGATGCTCGGCGATGTGACGCTCCAGGTCACGGCCCCTCCGCAGCTGCCGGAACCGGGGGACTGGGAGGTCGAGCCGAATCACTCGCAGATCGGGTTCACGGCCCGCCACATCGGCCTGGCCCGTATCCACGGCCGGTTCAACACCTTCGCCGGGGCGGTGCGGATCGCCGACCGCATGGAGGACTCGGCCATGCACGTGATCATCGACGCGGCGTCCATCGACACCAACGTCCAGATGCGCGACGACCATCTGCGCTCCGGTGACTTCCTCGACGTCGGACGCTTCCCGACGCTGGAGTTCTACAGCGAGCGCTTCGTCCACCGGGGCGGCTCCCGCTGGGGCGTCACGGGTGCGCTGACCCTGCACGGGGTCAGCCGTACGGTGACACTGGACACCCAGTACCTCGGCCTCGGCAACGGCCTCCAGGGCGAGAGGCGGGCCGCCTGCCGGGCCACCACCGAACTGCACCGCGAGGACTTCACCCTCACCTGGCAGACCATGCTGGCGAAGGGCATAGCCGTGGTGGGCCCCAGCATCGCCATCGACCTGGACATCCAGATCGTCCCCAAGGGCTGAGCGGGCCGTACGCTACGGCTTCTCCAGCCACCCTTCGTACTCCGCGGCGAACTCGTCCAGCGCCGCGGGGTCCAGGCGTCCGGCCGGGTCCTCCACGACCACCAGCCACTGGGCGTCCTCGGCGTCGTCCTCACCGGCCAGGGCGTCCCGTACGAGCTGGGGTTCCTCGGCGACCCCGAAACGGTCTGCCAGCTCCCCGGCCACCTCCTCGGCGGCGTCGCGGTCCGGCAGTACCAGTACATGTCTCACATCGCTCACCCGGTCATTCTCCGGTACGGGCATCGGTGCCCCACGCCCCGGGGCGGCCGGGGCGGCCCGGGCGTGGATCGGGCTGCCGGGCTGTCAGTGGGTCGTGGGATGCTGGATCGCGATGGCCACCAGGAAGAATTCCACCGACGATCCGCTCGCCCCCCTCACCCTCGCCGTGGGCCAGGAGGACCTCCTCCTGGACCGTGCGGTGCAGCAGGTGGTGGCGGCGGCCCGCGCTGCCGACGCCGATACGGATGTCCGTGATCTGGCGTCCGACCAGTTGCAGCCCGGCACGCTCGCCGAGCTCACCAGCCCCTCGCTCTTCGCCGAGCGCAAGGTCGTGATCGTGCGCAACGCGCAGGATCTCGCGGCCGACACGGTCAAGGACGTCAAGGCGTATCTCGGCGTCCCGGTCGAGGAGATCACGCTCGTCCTGCTCCATGCGGGCGGGGCCAAGGGCAAGGGGCTCCTGGACGCGGCGCGCAAGGCCGGTGCCCGGGAGGTCGCCTGCCCGAAGACCACCAAGCCGGCCGAGCGGCTCTCCTTCGTACGGTCGGAGTTCCGGACCCACGGCCGGTCCGCGACGCCCGAGGCGTGCCAGGCGCTGGTCGACTCCATCGGCAGCGATCTGCGGGAGCTGGCCAGTGCGGTGTCCCAGCTGATCGCGGATGTCGAGGGGACGATCGACGAGGCGGTCGTCGGGCGCTACTACACGGGGCGTGCCGAGGCGTCGTCGTTCACCGTCGCCGACCGGGCGGTCGAGGGGCGGGCGGCGGAGGCGCTGGAGGCGCTGCGGTGGTCGCTGTCGACCGGGGTCGCGCCCGTGCTGATCACCAGTGCGCTGGCGCAGGGGGTGCGGGCGATCGGGAAGCTGTCCTCCGCGCGGGGCGGGCGGCCGGCGGATCTGGCGCGGGAGCTGGGGATGCCGCCGTGGAAGATCGACCGGGTGCGGCAGCAGATGCGGGGGTGGACGCCGGACGGGGTCGCGGTGGCCCTGCGGGCCGTGGCGGCGGCGGATGCGGGGGTGAAGGGTGGGGGGGACGATCCCGAGTACGCCCTGGAGAAGGCCGTTGTCGCTGTTGCGCGGGCTGCGAGGGCGGGGCGGTAGGGGTTTCCCGGTTCGCCGCGGTGTGCGGGCCCTTGTGCGGCGCCGGTTTCGTCCTCAATCGCCGGACGGGCTGAAAAAGCCCCCGGACCGGGCTGGGGCTGCCCCCGGACGGGCTGAAAATGCCCCCGGACCGGGCTGGGGCTGCCCCGGACGGGCCGGGAAGGTGCCCGAGCCGCGGCTGGAGCTGGCCCGCGCGGGCTGAACAGCCTTCACGTACGAACGCGGCCATCACGTGCGGAAGCCCCGGTCACGCGCGGAAGCCCCGGGCGCTGACCTGGGGAGATCTGCGCCCGGGGCTTCCGGGTCACGCTCTTGGTGCGCCGCACCCGCGTGGCGAACGCAGGTTCGGTGTGCGGCGCGGGGTGCCGGTCAGGGGCGGGAGAGAGGGCCCGTCGAGTCCGTTCCGGCGGTCACATCAGTGAGCTTCGGGAGGAAGCTCAGGCCTGCAGGGCGGCAACCTTGGACGCCAGCGCCGACTTCTTGTTGGCGGCGGCGTTCTTGTGGATGACACCCTTCGAGACAGCCTTGTCGAGCTGACGGGAGGCGTCGCGGACGGCCGTGGTGGCCTTCTCGACGTCACCGGCAACGACGGCCTCGCGGGCCTTGCGGATCGCGGTCTTGAGCGACGACTTGACGGCCTTGTTGCGCAGGCGCGCCTTCTCGTTGGTCTTGTTCCGCTTGATCTGGGACTTGATGTTCGCCACGAAAGAGCCTTTTCAGGTTCGATTGGATCTACTAGGTGAGCCACGCCGCTCGTGAGAGCCACGAGGCACAGCTGTCCACGGTAGCAGTCACCCTCCGACCGGCCCAAACCGGTCGCTGTCCCGCAGGCGTGGGACGATGGAGCCTACGTATCGATCCGACCGACGATCCGACCGACCCGACATCGACCCGAGACACGGCGTTCGGCGTCTCAAGAATCAGGACCCTGCGTGCCCGCGACTCCTTCCAACGTGCCCGAGCCGAGCCGTACCGACCCGGCGCTGATCCGCAACTTCTGCATCATCGCGCACATCGACCACGGCAAGTCGACCCTTGCCGACCGGATGCTTCAGCTGACGGGAGTGGTCGACCAGCGGCAGATGCGTGCTCAGTACCTCGACCGGATGGACATCGAGCGCGAGCGCGGCATCACCATCAAGTCCCAGGCGGTCCGGCTGCCCTGGGCGCCCAACACGGGCGAGGACACGGGTGCCACCCACATCCTCAACATGATCGACACCCCGGGCCACGTGGACTTCACCTACGAGGTCTCCCGTTCGCTCGCCGCCTGCGAGGGCACGGTCCTGCTGGTCGACGCCGCCCAGGGCATCGAGGCCCAGACGCTGGCCAACCTCTATCTCGCGATGGAGAACGACCTCACCATCGTCCCGGTGCTCAACAAGATCGACCTCCCCGCCGCACAGCCGGAGAAGTTCTCCGAGGAGCTGGCCAACCTCATCGGCTGCCAGCCCGAGGACGTGCTGAAGGTCTCCGCCAAGACCGGTGTCGGTGTGGACGCGCTGCTCGACCGGGTCGTACGGGACGTGCCCGCCCCGGTCGGCGTCGCGGACGCCCCCGCCCGCGCGATGATCTTCGACTCGGTCTACGACTCGTACCGGGGTGTCGTCACCTACGTCCGTGTCGTCGACGGTCAGCTCAACAAGCGCGAGCGCATCAGGATGATGTCGACCGGCGCCACCCACGAGCTGCTGGAGATCGGGGTGTCCTCCCCGGAGATGACCCCGGCCGACGGCATCGGCGTGGGCGAGGTCGGCTACATCATCACCGGGGTGAAGGACGTCCGGCAGTCCAAGGTCGGTGACACGATCACCTCCCTCCAGAACGGGGCGACCGAGGCGCTCGGCGGCTACAAGGACCCGAAGCCGATGGTGTTCTCGGGGCTCTACCCGCTGGACGGCTCGGACTACCCGGACCTGCGCGAGGCGCTGGACAAGCTCCAGCTCAACGACGCCGCTCTGGTCTACGAGCCGGAGACCTCCGCCGCGCTCGGCTTCGGCTTCCGCGTCGGCTTCCTCGGCCTGCTCCACCTGGACGTGGTCCGCGAGCGGCTGGAGCGCGAGTTCGGCCTCGACCTGATCGCAACCGCCCCCAACGTGGTCTACCGGGTCGAGATGGAGGACGGCAGCGAGCACGTCGTCACCAACCCGAGCGAGTTCCCCGAGGGCAAGATCGACAAGGTGCACGAGCCGGTCGTCCGCGCCACGGTGCTGGCCCCCAGCGAGTTCATCGGCGCGATCATGGAGCTCTGCCAGGGCCGGCGCGGCACCCTGCTCGGCATGGACTACCTCTCCGAGGACCGGGTCGAGATCCGCTACACCCTGCCGCTCGCCGAGATCGTCTTCGACTTCTTCGACCAGCTGAAGTCCAAGACCCGGGGGTACGCCTCCCTCGACTACGAGCCCACCGGCGAGCAGACGGCCAACCTCGTCAAGGTCGACATCCTGCTCCACGGCGACAAGGTGGACGCGTTCTCCGCCGTCACCCACAAGGACAAGGCGTACGCGTACGGCGTCCGGCTCGTCGCCAAGCTGCAGAAGCTCATCCCCCGGCAGAACTTCGAGGTGCCGATCCAGGCCGCGATCGGCGCCCGGGTCATCGCCCGTGAGACGGTCCGCGCCATCCGCAAGGACGTCCTCGCCAAGTGCTACGGCGGTGACATCTCCCGTAAGCGGAAGCTGCTGGAGAAGCAGAAGGAGGGCAAGAAGCGGATGAAGATGGTCGGCAACGTGGAGGTTCCGCAGGACGCCTTCATCTCGGTGCTGTCGACCGACGAGTCCGCGGGGGAGAGCAAGGGCAAGAAGTAGCCCCTTCTCCCACGACCCGCCTCACCGTGCCTCCGCGTGGAGCACCGAAGGGCCCCCTCGCCGCAGTACCGTGCGGCGGTGGGGCCCTTTCGTTATGAAAGCGGCGGCCCGTTGCCTCTTACGTGGTGGCCGAGTGCGCTCTACTCTGATCACGCATCGAGGGTTACTCGTGAGTTAAACAAGCCGAACAAGCAGGTTGCGCAGCAGGACAGCGCCAGCAGTAGTCAAGACAGCAGTAGTCAGGACACCAGCAGTAGCAGTAGTCGCAAGTCGCAGTATCAAAGAAGCCGGTCGTAGCAATGCCGCAGGCCCGGAGGACGTCGTGAGCGACACACAGACCTTGATCGATAACCGGCCGCCCTCCGTGGCGGCCCTCTTCATCGACCGCGTTGCGGCGACCCCCGACGGGGAGGCGTACCGCTATCCGGTCCCGTCGGCCTCGGGCGCGGGCCCCGACGACTGGAAGTCGCTGACCTGGGGACAGGCCGCGAAGCGGGTCTACGCGATCGCCGCCGGGCTGATCGCCCTCGGCGTGCAGCCGGAGGAGCGGGTCGCCCTCTCGTCCGCCACCCGGGTGGAGTGGATCCTCATCGACCTCGGCGTGATGTGCGCGGGCGCCGCGACCACGACGGTCTACCCCTCCACGAACGCCGAGGAGTCCGCGTTCATCCTCGCCGACTCCGAGAGCCGCATCCTCGTCGCGGAGGACGCCGAGCAGCTGGCCAAGGCCCGCGAGCGCCGCACCGAGCTGCCGGACCTCGCCCATGTCATCGTCATCGACCCGGCCGGCGTCGAGCCCGCCGAGGGCGACCCCGAGGGCTGGATCATCAGCCTGGACGACCTGGAGGCACGCGGCAACGAGCTCCTCGCCAAGACCCCGGACGCGGTCACCGAGCGGGTCTCCGCCATCACGGCCGACCAGCTCGCCACCCTCATCTACACCTCGGGCACCACCGGCCGCCCCAAGGGCGTACGGCTGCCGCACGACAACTGGTCGTACATGGCCAAGGCCACCGTGGCGACCGGCCTGATCACCGCCGAGGACGTGCAGTACCTCTGGCTGCCGCTCGCCCACGTCTTCGGCAAGGTCCTCACCTCGGGCCAGATCGAGGTCGGCCACGTCACCGCGATCGACGGCCGCATCGACAAGATCATCGAGAACCTGCCGGTGGTCCAGCCGACCTACATGGCGGCCGTCCCCCGGATCTTCGAGAAGGTCTACAACGGGGTCGCCTCCAAGGCCCGTGCGGGCGGCGGCGCCAAGTACAAGATCTTCCAGTGGGCGGCCGGGGTCGCCCGCGAGTACGCGAAGGTCTCCCAGGACAACTTCCGCCGCACCGGCAAGGCGTCCGTCCCCTTCGCGCTCGGCGCCAAGCACAAGGTCGCCGACGCGCTCGTCTTCTCCAAGATCCGCGACGCCTTCGGCGGCCGGCTGCGCGCCTGCATCTCCGGCTCCGCCGCCCTCGCCCCCGACATCGGTCTCTTCTTCGCGGGCGCCGGGGTGCACATCCTGGAGGGCTACGGCCTCACCGAGAGCAGCGCCGCCTCCTTCGTCAACCCGGGCGAGGCCTACCGCACCGGCACCGTCGGCAAGCCGCTCCCCGGCACCGAGGTGCGCATCGCGGACGACGGCGAGATCCTGCTGCGCGGCCCCGGCATCATGGAGGGCTACCACAAGCTGCCCGAGAAGACCGAAGAGGTCCTGGAGTCGGACGGCTGGTTCCACACCGGGGACATCGGCGAGCTGTCGGCCGACGGCTATCTGCGCATCACCGACCGCAAGAAGGACCTGATCAAGACGTCGGGCGGCAAGTACGTCGCCCCGGCGGAGGTCGAGGGCCAGTTCAAGGCGGTCTGCCCGTTCGTCTCCAACATCCTGGTGCACGGCGCGGACCGGAACTTCTGCACCGCGCTCATCGCCCTCGACGGCCCCACCATCCTGAACTGGGCCGCCGAGAACGGCCTGGAGGGCAAGGAGTACGCGGAGGTGGTCGCCGCCCCGCAGACCGTCGAGCTCATCGACGGGTACGTGCAGCGCCTCAACGAGGGGCTCCAGCGCTGGCAGACCATCAAGAAGTTCCGCCTCCTGCCGCGCGACCTGGACGTCGAGCACGGCGAGCTGACCCCGAGCCTCAAGCTGAAGCGGCCGGTCGTCGAGCGGGAGTACCAGGAGCTGATCGACGAGATGTACGCGGGATCGCGCGAGGCGTAGCGCGGGCCGCCGCCGCTCCGGAGGACCGGCGTACGCGGGCGGGCGGGCCGGACACCCAGGTG
>NZ_JBHYVE010000001.1:447306-476947 GCF_042750035.1 Streptomyces sp. NPDC059452 | reverse complement strand
GTCGGGGGGGGGGGGGGGGGGGGGTGGGCCTCCCGTCGTCGCCGCCCCCCCGCCCCCGCCCGCTGTCCGTTTGCCGTTGGGTTTCCCGCAGCCTTGCGTTCGAATCTGCTCGATTTTCTGCCCACTTCGGTAACTCGGCGCTTATGAGTGCGTCCGGTCTGTCACTCTGTCGGTGTCGTCGGACCCGGAGGAGCCGCACCGTGGGGCCCATTCCCTTGCAGCGGGACACCGTGCAGCGTCCCGGCACCGCCACCGGTGCCGGGACCGTGCACGGCCCGCGCCTGGTCAGCCGCACCAGCCTGCCCGGCATACCGCTGGCCCCGTCCGCCGCCCGCCGGTTCGTACGGGCGGCGCTCGCGGAGTGGACCGGGCTCGGGGTGCCCGCCGCCGTGGGCTTCAGCGACCGGCTCGCCGACGACGCCGTGACCGTCACCAACGAGCTGGTCACCAATGCCGTCGTCCACGCCGGGACCACGGTCGACCTGGTCCTGAGGCTGGAGGAGGAGTGCGACGACGAGCCGTCCGCCGCCCTCGTCCTGGAGGTCACCGACCACCATCCGGCCCGCCCGGTGGGCGCCGACGAGCGCGGGGCGGCCGAGGCCCCGGCGCCCACAGGACCGGTGGACACCGCCCCGGACGCTGGCCCGGCCTCCGCCCCCACCGAGGCCTCCGCCCCGGACACCGCCCCCACCGAGCCCCCCGCCCCCGACCCCGCAGGCCTCCCCGACCCCGCCGAGTACGGCCGGGGTCTCCAGCTCGTCGCCACCCTCGCCGAGGCCTGGGGCATCACCTATCGCACCGGCCTCAAGACCGTCTGGGCCCGTCTCCCCGTCGACGACTGGAGCGGCCCGCCCGCCCCGCCCGACCGGGACGCCCTCCGCCGCGGCCTGCGTGCCGCCGAGATCCTCGCCCCCGCCGCCCGGCGCACCGAGCGCGACGACGCCGTCTGGGACAGCCGGGGCGCCCCGGCCTTCCTCGCCGAGGCGTCCGACCTGCTCGCCGGGCAGCTCGACGAGGACCTGGTGGCCGCCATAGCGGGCCAGCTCCTGGTGCCCCGCCTCGCGGACTGGTGCGCGATCTGGCTGGAGGCCGAGGGCGGCGGGCCGGGCGCCGAACCCCGGCTCGCCCGCGTCTGGCACAGCGACGAGACCGGTACGGAGCCCCTGCGTACGGCCCTGGAGCGGGCGCCCCTCAAGCTCCCCGCCGGGGCGGGCTCCGGCCCCGTACCCGTCCCCGTACCCTGGCCGGCCCCACCCGCCGAAGAGGCTCCGCACCCCGGCGGCCGCGACGGCGCGGCCCTCGCCTTCCGGATCACGGCGGGCGGCCGGGCGCTCGGGACCGTGCTCGTCGGCCGCGAGGGCGTCGCCCAGGTCCCGGAAGCCGTCGCCTCGCTTATCGAGGACTTCGTACGCCGCCTCGGCCTCGCCGTCGGCGCCGCCCGCGCCTACACCCGGCAGGCCACCATCAGCCGCATCCTCCAGCGCGGCCTGCTGCCCAGCAAGGTCGCGGAGATCCCCGGTGTCACCAGCGCCCTCGTCTACGAACCGAGCGACGACGGCGTGGTCGGCGGTGACTTCTACGACATCTTCCCCTGCCCCGGCGACCGCTGGTGCTTCGTCCTCGGCGACGTCCAGGGCTCCGGCCCCGAGGCCGCCGTCGTCACCGGCCTCGCCCGCCCCTGGCTGCGGCTGCTCTCCCGCGAGGGCTTCGGCGTCGGGGAGGTCCTGGACCGGCTCAACCGGCTGCTCCTCGACGACGCCATGGAGGCCGCCGAGGCCGCCGCCCTGATGGTCGCCGCCGCCGGGGGCCAGCAGCTGCACGACGGCTCGCAGTCCCGGTTCCTCTCCCTGCTGTACGGGGAGGTCGTGCCGCTCCCCGGCGGAGGTGTCCGCTGCACGGTGGCCAGCGCCGGGCACCCGTTGCCGCTGCTGCTCCGCCCCGACGGCTCCGTATGCCCGGCGGCCGAGCCGCAGGTGCTGCTCGGGGTGGTGGAGGACGTGGCGTACGAGAGCCAGACCTTCGACCTGGCCCCCGGGGACACCCTGCTCTGCGTCACGGACGGGGTGACCGAGCGGCGGTCGGGCCCGCTGATGTTCGACGACGGGGACGGGCTCGCCCGGGTCCTGGCCGGATGCGCCGGGCTGCCCGCCGACGCGACGGCCGAGCGGATCAGACGAGCGGTTCACGAGTTCGCCGAGCGGCCCCCGGACGACGACGTGGCGCTGCTGGTCCTGCACGCGGACTGAAGCCCTGCGGACTGAAGCACTGCGGACCGAAGCACTTCGGACGCGAGCGACAATGGACGGTATGCCTTCCGTACTGCCCGATGGTGAGCCCGTGCCCGACGACGGGGCACTGCCCCGCCACGCCCTGGAAGGCGCAGCCGACCGCCCGCTCGGCTTCTACCTGCATGTCCCGTACTGCGCCACCCGCTGCGGCTACTGCGACTTCAACACCTACACCGCCACCGAGCTGCGCGGCTCCGGCGGCGCCCTGGCCTCCCGCGACAACTACGCCGCCCACCTCATCGAGGAGGTCCGCCAGGCCCGCAAGGTCCTCGGCGACGACCCGCGCCCCGTCCGTACGGTCTTCGTCGGCGGCGGCACCCCCACGCTGCTGCCCGCCGCCGATCTCGTACGGATGCTGGCATCGATCAAGGAGGAGTTCGGGCTCGCGGAGGACGCGGAGATCACCACCGAGGCGAACCCGGAGTCCGTCGACCCGGCCTACCTGACCGCCCTGCGCGAGGGCGGCTTCAACCGGGTCTCCTTCGGCATGCAGAGCGCCAAGCAGCACGTCCTGAAGATCCTGGACCGCACCCACACCCCCGGCCGCCCCGAAGCGTGCGTAGCCGAGGCACGGGCGGCGGGCTTCGACCACGTCAACCTCGACCTGATCTACGGCACCCCCGGCGAGTCCGACGACGACTGGCGGGCCACCCTGGACGCGGCGATCGGCGCGGGCCCCGACCACGTCTCCGCGTACGCGCTCATCGTCGAGGAGGGCACCCAGCTCGCCCGCCGCATCCGGCGCGGCGAGATCCCCATGACCGACGACGACGCGCACGCCGACCGCTACCTGATCGCGGACGAGGCCTTCGCCGCCGCCGGTTTCGACTGGTACGAGGTCTCCAACTGGGCCACCACCGAGGCCGGCCGCTGCCTCCACAACGAGCTGTACTGGCGCGGCGCCGACTGGTGGGGCGCGGGCCCCGGCGCCCACAGCCACGTCGGCGGCGTCCGCTGGTGGAACGTGAAGCACCCGGGCGCGTACGCCCAGGCGCTCTCCGAAGGCCGCTCACCGGGCGCGGGCCGGGAGATCCTCGCCGAGGAGGACCGCCGGGTGGAGCGCATCCTGCTGGAGCTCCGCCTCCGCGAGGGCTGCCCGCTCACCCTCCTCAAACCCGACGGCCTCGCCGCCTCCCGCCGCGCCCTGTCCGACGGGCTGCTGGCTCCGCAGCCGTACGAGGAGGGCCGCGCGGTCCTCACCCTGCGCGGGCGGCTGCTGGCCGACGCGGTGGTGCGGGACCTGGTGGACTGAGCCCCTGGGCCCTGTCTGGTATCACTCCGGCACGGCGGTCACGAAGTCGATCAGCTCTTCGACTCTTCCCAGCAATTGCGGCTCAAGATCCTTGTAGCTGTGCACCCTGGACAGGATGTGCTGCCAGGCCGCCCCCGTGTTCTCCGGCCACCCCAGCGCCCGGCACACCCCCGTCTTCCAGTCCTGGCCGCGCGGCACCACCGGCCACGCCCCGATCCCCACCGACGACGGCTTCACCGCCTCCCACACGTCGATGTACGGGTGGCCCACCACCAGCACATGCGGGTCCGAGACCTGCGCCGCGATCCGGGACTCCTTGGAGCCGGGCACCAGGTGGTCCACCAGCACCCCGAGCCGGGCGTCCGGCCCCGGGGAGAAGCCGCCCACGATGGCCGGGAGGTCGTCGATGCCCTCCAGGTACTCCACGACCACGCCCTCGATACGGAGGTCGTCGCCCCACACCCGCTCGACCAGCTCCGCGTCGTGCCGGCCCTCCACATAGATCCGCCCGGCCCGCGCCACCCGGGCCCGCGCACCGGGCACCGCCACCGAACCGGAGGCCGTACGGGTGGGGCGCACCGGACCGCCGGGCGCCGGGCGGACCAGCGTGACCACCTTGCCCTCCAGCAGGAAGGCGCGCGGCTCCATCGGGAAGACCCGGTGCTTGCCGAACCGGTCCTCCAGGGTCACCGTGGGCCCCTGGGCCGTCTTCTCGCAGCGGATCACCGCCCCGCAGAAGCCGCTGGCGACCTCCTCCACGACCAGGTCGGGCTCGGCGGGGACCTCGGGCACGGGGGCGGACCTCTTCCACGGCGGGGTCAGGTCCGGCTGGTAGCTGCGCATGGCACGACGATAATTCGCGCCGCCCGTACGGAGGTTCACACCCCGCCCACGACACGCGCCCTGCCTACGACACGCACGCCCCGCCCATGACACGCGCCCCGCCCACGACACACGCGCCCCGCGTGACCCGGAGCCCCCCCCGGAGCCCCCCCCGGGGACCCGGGAAGGCCCCAAGCCCCCCTCACCCCACCCCGAACCGCTCCGCCAACGCCCCCCGCTGCGCCCGGACGAACGCCGCGTCCACCACCGCCCCGTGCCCCGGTACGTACAGCGCGCTCTCCCCGCCCAGCTCAAGGAGCCGGTCCAGGGCGGCGGGCCAGCGCGAGGGGATCGCGTCCCCGCCCGCCTGCGGCTCGCCGGACTCCTCCACCAGGTCCCCGCAGAGCACCACCGGAGGCTCCCCGTCCGCGCCCGGGACCAGCACCGCGAGGTCGTGGCCGCTGTGGCCCGGGCCCACGTTGGCCAGCAGCACCTGACGGCCGCCGCCCAGGTCGAGCGTCCACTCGCCGGTCACCTCGTGGTGCGGCACCACCAGCGTGTCCACCACCCGGTGGGCCTCGTCCTCGGTGAGCCCGTGGTGGACGGCCGAGGCGCCCAGCTCGTCCGCCGAGCCCCGCAGCAGGGCGGCGATGCCCACGGCCCCGTACACCTGTGCGCCCGCGAACGCCGCCGTACCCAGGACATGATCGAAGTGGGGGTGGCTCAGTGCGATATGCGTCACCCTCCGGCCGAGCAGCGCCTCCGCCTGCCTCCGCAGCTCGACGCCCTCGCGCAGGGTCGAGCCCGTGTCGTACAGCAGCACCCCGCCGGTCCCGGCCACCAGCGCCACCGTGGCGTCCCAGCCCGGCAGCCGCCGCCGCCCGATACCGTGGCCCAACCGCTCCCAGCCGAAGTCTTCCCAAGAGGCGTCCATGGGACGACGCTATCGGGACGGCCCGCCCCGACCGGCGGCGGCGTGGCCGGTCACCCTTGCCCCGGCCCCACCCCACCCCCGTACACTGACCGGTGGGTAGCTGGCACTCGTACGCACCGAGTGCCAGACAGGCACCGGGAGAACACAGCTGGAGGTGTGCGCGATGCTCAGTGAACGCAGACTCGAAGTGCTGCGCGCCATCGTCCAGGACTATGTCGGCACCGAGGAGCCCGTCGGCTCCAAGGCGCTCACGGAACGGCACCAGCTGGGGGTCTCCCCGGCCACCGTCCGCAACGACATGGCGGTGCTGGAGGACGAGGGCTTCATCGCCCAGCCGCACACGAGCGCGGGGCGCATCCCCACCGACAAGGGGTACCGCCTCTTCGTCGACCGGCTCGCCGGCGTCAAGCCGCTCTCCTCGCCCGAGCGCCGGGCCATCCAGAACTTCCTCGACGGCGCGGTCGACCTCGACGACGTGGTCGGCCGGACCGTACGGCTGCTCGCGCAGCTGACCCGGCAGGTCGCGGTCGTGCAGTACCCCTCGCTGACCCGCTCGACGGTGCGGCACGTGGAGCTGCTGTCGCTGGCCCCCGCCCGGCTGATGCTGGTCCTGATCACGGACACCGGCCGGGTCGAACAGCGTATGATCGACTGCCCCGCGCCCTTCGGCGAGGCATCGCTCGTGGATCTGCGGGCCCGGCTCAACAGCCGGGTCGTCGGACGCCGCTTCGCGGATGTCCCGCAGCTGGTGCGGGAGCTGCCGGAATCCTTCGACAGCGAGGACCGGGGAACGGTTTCCACGGTCCTGTCCACCCTCCTCGAAACCCTGGTCGAGGAGACGGAGGAGCGGCTGATGATCGGCGGCACCTCCAACCTCACCCGCTTCGGGCACGACTTCCCTGTGATGATCCGGCCGGTGCTGGAAGCACTGGAGGAGCAGGTCGTCCTGCTGAAGCTGCTCGGTGAGGCCACGGACTCAGCCATGACCGTGCGGATCGGGCACGAGAACGCCCACGAGGGGCTCACCTCCACGTCCGTCGTCGCGGTCGGCTACGGTTCGGGCGACGAGGCAGTCGCCAAACTCGGCGTGGTCGGACCGACCCGCATGGACTACCCCGGAACGATGGGAGCGGTACGCGCAGTGGCACGTTACGTCGGACAGATCCTGGCGGAGTCGTAAGTGGCCACGGACTACTACGCCGTACTCGGCGTACGCCGCGACGCATCGCAGGACGAGATCAAGAAGGCATTCCGTCGGCTCGCCCGCGAGCTGCACCCGGATGTCAACCCCGATCCGAAGACCCAGGAGCGGTTCAAGGAGATCAACGCCGCTTACGAGGTGCTCTCGGACCCGCAGAAGAAGCAGGTCTACGACCTCGGCGGCGACCCGCTCTCCGCCAACGGCGGAGGCGGCGGTGCGGGCGGTTTCGGAGCCGGTGGCTTCGGCAACTTCTCGGACATCATGGACGCGTTCTTCGGAACGGCCTCGCAGCGCGGGCCCCGCTCGCGCACCCGGCGCGGCCAGGACGCCATGATCCGGCTGGAGATCGACCTCGCGGAGGCGGCCTTCGGCACCACCAAGGACATCCAGGTCGACACGGCGGTCGTCTGCAACACCTGCAGCGGCGAGGGCGCGGCCCCCGGGACCTCCGCCCAGACCTGTGACATGTGCCGCGGCCGCGGCGAGGTCTCGCAGGTCACCCGGTCCTTCCTGGGCCAGGTCATGACCTCGCGGCCCTGCCCGCAGTGCCAGGGCTTCGGTACGGTCGTGCCGACGCCGTGCCCGGAGTGCGCCGGTGACGGCCGTATCCGCTCGCGCCGCACGCTCACCGTCAAGATCCCCGCGGGCGTCGACAACGGCACCCGTATCCAGCTCGCCGGTGAGGGCGAGGTCGGCCCCGGCGGCGGCCCGCCCGGCGATCTGTACGTCGAGATCCACGAGCTGCCGCACTCCGTCTTCCAGCGGCGCGGCGACGACCTGCACTGCACGGTCACCATCCCGATGACGGCCGCGGCCCTGGGCACCAAGTGTCCGCTGGAGACCCTGGACGGCGTCGAGGAGATCGACATCCGGCCCGGCACCCAGTCCGGCCAGTCCGTCCCCCTGCACGGGCGGGGCATCACCCACCTGCGCGGCGGCGGCCGGGGCGACCTCATCGTGCACGTCGAGGTGATCACGCCGACCAAGCTCGACGCGGAACAGGAACGGCTGCTGCGAGAGCTCTCCAAGCTGCGCGGCGAGGAGCGGCCCCTGGGCCAGTTCCAGCCAGGTCAGCAGGGGCTCTTCTCCCGGCTGAAGGACGCCTTCAACGGCCGCTGAGCCCTTTTCCGCCTTTCACCGCACCGCCCTCCGGTCCCGTACCGGAGGGCGGTGCGGCGTTCGGCGGGAGAACCGGTCACGCCGGACGCTTGGCTGATTCGGCCCTGTGCGGCGGACGTGGCACGATGCGGTCATGTCCTCCGCGTTGACCGATCTCTGCCGGTATCCGATCGTGCAGGCCCCCATGGCGGGCGGCGCTTCCGGACCTCAGCTCGCCGCCGCCGTCGCCGAGGCGGGCGGGCTCGGGTTCCTCGCCGCCGGGTACAAGACGGCGGACGGCATGTACAACGAGATCAAACAGCTGCGTCGGCTCACCGGCGGGCCGTTCGGCGTCAACCTCTTCATGCCGCAGCCCGCGCTCGCCGACCCCAGCGCCGTCGAGGTCTACCGCCACCAGCTGGCCGGAGAGGCCGCCTGGTACGAGACCCCGCTCGGCGACCCCGACAGCAGCGGCGACGACGGGTACGAGGCGAAGGTCGCCATCCTGCTGGAGGACCCCGTTCCGGTGGTCTCCTTCACCTTCGGCTGCCCCACCCGCGACACGCTGGACGCCTTCGCCAAGGCGGGGACGTACACCATCGTGACGGTCACCTCCGCCGAGGAGGCCCAGGGCGCCCAGTGGGCGGGCGCCGACGCCGTCTGCGTCCAGGGCGTCGAGGCGGGCGGCCACCAGTCCACCCACCGCGACGACCCGCAGGCCGACCACACCGGCACCGGGCTGCTCACCCTGGTGACCCAGGTCCGCGAGACCGTCCAGATCCCGGTCATCGCCACGGGCGGCCTGATGCGCGGCTCCCAGATCGCCGCCGTCCTCGCGGCGGGCGCGGACGCCGCCCAGCTCGGCACCGCCTTCCTGATCTGTCCCGAGTCCGGCGCCCACCTGCTGCACAAGCAGGCCCTGACCAACCCGCTCTTCGTCCGCACCGAGCTGACCCGCGCCTTCTCCGGGCGGCCCGCGCGCGGCCTGGTCAACCGCTTCGTCCGCGAACACGGCCCGTACGCCCCCGCCGCCTACCCCCAGGTCCACTACCTGACCACCGGGCTGCGCCAGGCCGCCGCAAAGGCGGGGGACGCCCAGGGCATGGCCCTGTGGGCGGGGCAGGGGCACCGGATGGCCCGCGAACTGCCCGTCGGCGAGCTGATCGAGCTGCTCGCCGCCGAACTGGAGGCCGCCCGTACGGCCCTGAGCATGAGGAGCCCCCGGTGACCGCACCGGTCTTCGTCGTCGAACGGATGCCCACCGGAGGGGAGTTCGTCCTCGACGGCCCCGAGGGGCGGCACGCGGTGTCGGTCAGGCGGCTGGAGCCCGGCGAGGAGGTCGTCCTCACCGACGGGCTCGGCCACTGGGCGGAGGGCGTCGTCCGGGCCGCCGAGGGCAAGGACCGGCTGACGGTCGCTCTCCATGCCGTCCAGGAGGAGCCGGAGCCCGCGCCCCGGATCACCGTCGTCCAGGCGCTCCCCAAGGGCGACCGGGGCGAACTGGCCGTCGAGACGATGACCGAGACCGGTGTCGACGCGATCGTGCCGTGGCAGGCCGCCCGCTGCATCACCCAGTGGAAGGGCGACCGGGGCGCCAAGGCCCTGACGAAATGGCGCAGTACGGCACGGGAGGCGGGCAAGCAGTCCCGCCGGGTGCGCTTCCCCGAGGTGGCGGAGGCCATGACGACCAAGCAGGTCGCCGCCCTGCTGGCCGGTGCCGACTTCGCCGGGGTCCTGCACGAGGACCGCGACCACGACAGCACCCCCCTCGCCACCGCCGAACTCCCCGCCACCGGCTCGATCGTGCTCGTGGTCGGCCCCGAGGGCGGGGTCTCCCCGCAGGAGCTGACCGCCTTCGCCGAGGCGGGCGCCCGCCCGTACCGGCTGGGCCGCAGCGTGCTCCGTACGTCCACGGCGGGGACGGCCGCGACCGCGCTGCTGCTGGGGCGGACGGGGCGCTGGGGGTGAACGGGGTGCTTGGAGTGAACGGGGTGCTGGGGGTGAACGGGGCCTGACGGGCGGGTTGTTCCGTACCCCGGGACCGGCTGTCAGTGGCGTTACGTAGAGTGAAGTCATGTCCAACGAGTCGCCTCTGATCACGAGCCTGCGCACCGCCGTCGACGCGGCCCCCGCGGACGTACCCCTGCGCCTGCACCTGGCCGAGCTGCTGCTCGGCGAGGGCCGGGCCGAAGCGGCCGTCGCCCAGGCCGCGGTGGCGCTCCAGCACGCACCGGGGGACGAGGCGGCGCGGGGGCTGATGATGCGGGCGATGGGTCTGCCGCAGCCGGGCTCCGCCCCCGAAGTCCCCGCTCCCGGCAGCGGCGAGGCTCCCGAAGTCCCCGCCCCGGCGGGCGGGTTCGACTGGAGATCCGCCGAGGACGAGATCAAGGACGTGGTCCCGCCGCGCTTCCTGCCGTCCGCGCCGCCCGGCCCGCAGCCTCACCCCTCCGCCCCGCAGCCTCACCCCTCCGCCCCGCCTCACCCCTCCGCCCCGCCCCACCCCTCCGCCCCGCCTCACCCTTCCGCCCCGGTCCCGTCCTCCGGCACCACCCCCGAAGCGCTGACCGTGGACGGCAGCGGCGACCCCGGGGACGCCACGGCGTGGGAGGCCGAAGCGCCCACGCTGCGCCTCGCCGACGTCGGTGGGATGTACGAGGTCAAGGAGCGCCTCGAAGCGGCCTTCCTGGCCCCCATGCGCAACCCCGAACTGCGCAGGCTCTTCGGCAAGAGCCTGCGCGGCGGACTCCTCCTCTACGGCCCGCCCGGCTGCGGCAAGACGTTCATCGCCCGCGCCGTCGCGGGCGAGCTGGGCGCCCGCTTCCTCTCGGTCTCGGTCAACGACGTCCTCGACATGTGGATCGGCAACTCCGAGCGCAACATGCACGAGGTTTTCGAGACCGCCCGCCGACTGGCCCCCTGCGTGGTCTTCCTCGACGAGCTGGACGCACTCGGCGCCAAGCGCAGCCGTACGGTCACCAGCGGCATGCGCAACACGGTCAACCAGCTCCTCACCGAGCTCGACGGCGTCGACGGCGCCAACGAGGGCGTCTTCGTGCTCGCCGCCACCAACGTCCCCTGGGACGTGGACATAGCGCTGCGCCGCCCCGGCCGCCTGGACCGCACCCTGCTCGTCCTGCCGCCCGACGCCGCCGCACGGGAGGCGATCCTCCGCTACCACCTGCGCGAACGGCCCATCGAATCCGTCGACCTCGGCAAGCTCGTCAAGGCCACCGAGGACTTCTCCGGCGCCGACCTCGCCCACCTCTGCGAGTCCGCGTCCGAGACGGCGCTGCTCGACTCGGCCCGCACCGGCACGGTCCGGATGATCAACATGAAGGACCTGCTGGCCGCCGCCAAGGCGGTACGGCCCTCGACCGAACCCTGGTTCGCCACCGCGCGCAACGTCGCCATGTTCGCCAACGACGGCGGCTCCTACGACGATCTGCTCGCCTACCTCAAGAAGAAGCGCCGCCTGTGACGACTCAGCACCCGCTCACCGAGCAGGCCGAGGCCCTCCACGCACTGGGCCGCGACGACGATGCCAAGGAGCTGCTGGCCCGCAGGCTCGCGGAGGACACCGAGGACGGCGCGGCCTGGGTCCAGCTCGCCCGGTGCCACCTCGCGCTGCGGGAGTTCGATGAGGTGATCCGTACGACCGGCGAGGCCCTGCGGATCGCCCCGGAGGACTACGACGCCCTGATCGTCCGCGCGTACGGGCTGCGCCGTACCGGCCGCCGGGACGAAGCGCTCGCCGCCGCCCAGGAGGCGGTCCGGCTCCGCCCCGAGTCCTGGGCCACCCACATCACCCTGGCCGAAGCGGTGTCCGCCTGGCAGGAGCGCTGGCCGGAGTCGTTCGCCATCGCCGAGCACGCGGTCCGGCTGGCGCCCGAGGAGCCGGACGTCTACCGGGGGCTGTGGAAGTACTCCCTGCTGGCGGGCCGCCACGATGCCCAGCGCTTCGCGGTGGCCGAGGCCCTGCGGCTGGACCCCGACAGCACCTGGGCGCGGCAGGAGCTCGCCGCCCAGCAGGCCGCCGCCCCCGGCATCCGGCTTCCGGCGAAGGCCGCTGCGTACGCCGACGGGCTCGCCGCCGAACCGGACTCCGCGCTGCTGCGCGCCAAGCTGGACCTGACGGTCTTCCGGATGCTGCGCGGCACCCGCTGGCTCGCCGTGCTCAGCCTCTGTATCGCGGGCGCCTTCATCGACCTCTTCCCCACCGAGGGCGAGACGCCCAAGGAGCTGCCGATACCGCTCGGCATGCGCCTCTACGCGCTGTTCCTGATGGCGCTGGCCTGGGGCCTGGGTGCCCTGCTGCGCTACCGCAAGCTCCGCAGCGGAGTCCGGCTCACCCTCCAGTCCCTGCTGAGACGGATGTTCTGGGCGCGCCTGGTGCTCGCCCAGGCCGTCTGGGGGACGCTGCTCGCCGTCGTGATCGCCCTGGTTCCGTGGAGCGAACGCGGCATACCGCAGGTGCTGTTCTGGACCGGCCTCATACCGGTGCTCCTGACGATCTGGTTCGACCGCCCGCGCAGGCGCTGAACCGCGCCCCGTCGGCCGGACCGCCGTCGGCGCCGGGCCCCCGGCGTTAGCATGCACCTGTACTGATCACCAGCGACCGCACTGATCACCAGCGACCCTGCTGAATCACGCGACGAGGAGGCCCGGCCATGGCGGGAGAGCCGCAGACCGACTGCCTGTTCTGCAAGATCGTCTCGGGAGACATCCCGGCGACCATCGTTCGCGAGAGCGACACGACCGTCGCCTTCCGCGACATCAACCCGCAGGCCCCGACCCACGTCCTGGTCATCCCCAAGGTCCACTACCCGGACGCCGCGTCCCTCGCCGCCGCCGAACCGCAGATCGCCGCCGACGTGCTGCGCGAGGCCGGAGCGGTCGCCGCCGACGAGAAGGTGGACGGCAGCGGGTACCGCATCATCCTCAACACGGGCTCCGGCGCTGGCCAGACCGTCTTCCACGCGCACGCCCACGTCCTCGGAGGCCGCGGCCTCCAGTGGCCCCCCGGATAACCCTTCCCGATAACCCTTCCCGCGCACCGCACCGCACCCACCGCAGCACAGCAGGAGCGTTTCCCCATGTCCGTACGCGAGCTGGTGGTGCTCGGCACCGCCAGCCAGGTCCCCACCCGGCACCGCAACCACAACGGCTATCTGCTGCGCTGGGACGGGGAGGGCATCCTCTTCGACCCCGGCGAGGGCACCCAGCGCCAGATGCTCCGGGCCGGGGTCGCCGCGCACGACATCGACCGGATCTGTGTCACCCACTTCCACGGCGACCACTCCCTCGGGCTCGCCGGGGTGATCCAGCGCATCAACCTGGACCAGGTCCGGCACCCCGTCACCGCCCACTACCCGGTGAGCGGGCAGCACTTCTTCGACCGGCTGCGGTACGCCACCGCCTACCGCGAGACCGTCGAGCTGACCGAGACCCCGGTCGCCGGAACCGGCGGGGTCCTCGCCGCCACGGCCTCGTACACCCTGGACAGCCACCGGCTCTCGCACCCCGTCGAGTCCTACGGCTACCGCCTCACCGAGCCCGACACGCGCCGCATGCTGCCCGCCCTCCTCAAGGAGCACGGGATCGCCGGACCGGACGTCGGCCGCCTCCAGCGTGCGGGCAGCCTCGGCGGCGTAACGCTGGAGCAGGTCTCCGAGCACCGGCGCGGGCAGCGGTTCGCGTTCGTCATGGACACCCGGCTCTGCGACGGGGTGTACGCGCTCGCCGAGGGCTGCGACATGCTCGTCATCGAGTCGACCTTCCTGGACGAGGACGAGAAGCTGGCCACCGACCACGGCCACCTGACCGCCGGACAGGCCGCCCGGGTGGCGAAGGAGTCGGGCGTACGCCACCTCGTGCTGACCCACTTCTCGCAGCGCTACAGCGACCCCGAACTCTTCGAGACCCAGGCCCGCGCGGCCGGGTTCGACGGCGAACTCACCGTGGCGCAGGACCTGATCCGGGTCCCGCTCCCTCCCCGTCACCGGCATCACTGAACCCACCAGCACCGTCGCGAAACCCACCCGGCACCACCGTTGTGAACCACCCGGCACCACCATTGTGAAACCCACCCAGCACCACCGTTTGCGAGACACCGTGCACCTCCCCAAGGCAGAACTCCACCTCCACATCGAAGGCACCCTCGAACCCGAGCTCGCCTTCGCGCTCGCGGAACGCAACGGGGTGACCCTGCCGTACGCCACCACCGAAGAGCTGCGCAGGGCCTATCAGTTCGACGACCTCCAGTCCTTCCTGGACCTCTACTACGCGCTCATGGCCGTGCTGCGTACGGAGGAGGACTTCACCGAACTCGCCGACGCCTACCTCACCCGTGCCGCCGCCCAGGGCGTCCGGCACGCCGAGATCTTCTTCGACCCGCAGGCCCACACCGCCCGGGGCATCCCGATCGGCACGGTCATCGAGGGGCTGAGCCGGGCCCTGGAGCGCAGCGAGGAGACCCACGGCATCTCCACCCAGCTCATCCTGTGTTTCCTCCGCGACCTCTCCGCCGAAGCCGCCCTCGGCACCCTCGATGCCGCCCGTCCCTACCTGCACCGGATCAGCGCCGTCGGCCTGGACTCCGCCGAGGTCGGCCACCCGCCCGCCAAGTTCCGCGCGGTGTACGAGGCGGCCACCGCCCTCGGGCTGCGCAAGGTGGCCCACGCGGGGGAGGAGGGGCCGCCGGAGTACATCCGGGAGGCCCTGGACATCCTCGGCGTCGAGCGCGTCGACCACGGGCTGCGCTGCCTGGAGGACCCGGAGCTGGTGGCGCGGCTGGTCGCGGACCGGGTGCCGCTCACGCTCTGCCCGCTCTCCAACGTACGACTGCGCACAGTGGACACGCTCAAGGACCACCCGCTGCCGGAGATGATGGCCGCCGGGCTCCTCTGCACGGTCAACTCCGACGACCCCGCCTACTTCGGCGGGTACGCGGGCGACAACTTCGACGCAGTACGGGACGCCCTCGCCCTGGACCCGGAGCAGTTGCGCACCCTGGCCCGCAACTCCTTCGAGGCGGCCTTCCTCGACCACGACGAGGAGCGCCGGGCGCGTTACCTGTCCGAGGTCGAGGCGTACGCGTTCGACTGACCGGGCCCGCCGTCCGGACCGGCCGTCCGGATCGCGCTGCGCACCAGCCGCCTGCGCCGCAGGGCCGGTACGCGGAGCTCGGTGACGGCCTGCTCCGGTGAGCCGAGCTTCGGCACCGCGCCGGAGAGGCTGCCGGTGGTGGCGGCCAGCAGGGCGGCCGGGGCGCCACCCCGGCGGCGGACCGAGCCGGGCACCAGCGGACGGCCGCCGGTGTGCAGGGCGACGGCGGTGACCGGCGCGGCGACCAGGAGGGTGGCCGCGCCCAGGATCAGCCCCATCACCGGGTAGCCCGCCTCCTCCGAGAGCACGCTGCCCAGGAGCGGGCCGCACGCCACCCCCACGGACGAGGCGGAGCCCGCCAGGACCGCCCAGCGGCCGCGTACGTCCAGGGAGGCGGCCAGGCCGATCAGGTAGGTGAGGACCACCGGGTAGACGCCGTTCCACAGGATCTCGCCGGTCGCGAACGACTCCAGGTCCCGGGCCGAGGAGGTGAGCACGATGCTCCCCGCGATGACCACGGTCCCCACCCCGATCGGCACCGCCCGGCCGAGCCGCGCGCCGAGCACCCCGGCACCCGTCACGCCCAGCAGACCCGCGCCGAGTGCGGCGGCGAACACCGCGCCGACGGTGATCTCGGAGAGTCCCGCCTGCACCGAGCCGATGCGGCTGCTGACGCCCCAGAGCGCGTTCTGCGCCATGGACCAGACGAGCATCCCGCCCGCCAGGACGAGACCGGAGCGGCGGTGCGGCAGCCGCCCGGTGATCTGCGCGGCGGACCCCTCGGGGGCGGTGGGGCCGTTCAGCCGGGCGGTGGCGGGCCAGACGAGCAGGGCGGCCAGGGCGATCGCGGCGAACGGCAGCCGGTGGCCGCCGCCGAGGTGCGGGATCGTCAGATAGAGGGCGCCCGCCGTGGCGGAGACGCTGAGCAGCCCGAGCGAGGACGTCCGGTGCGGGTCGCGCTGCGCGGCGATCCCGGCCGCCGCGACCGCCGTTGCCGTGCCCGAGCCGAAGCCGCCGAGCACGACACCGACCACCACCAGCGGTACGGACCCGGCCAGCGCGGCGCAGCCGTACCCCACGACGGCCAGCACCAGACCGATCCGGGCCGGGGTGCGGGACCCGTACCGCTCGACCCGGCCCGCCAGCGTGAACCCGGCACTCGCCGAGCTCAGCAGCAGAGCACTGCCGACCAGGCCCGCCTGCGCGGGACTCAGCCCGAGATGGACGCTGAGGCGCCCGACGACGGTGGGGAGCAGATAGGAGGCGAGGTAACCGGCGGTGAAGACGGCGACCAGAGGCCACGCGGCGCGCGGGCGCGAGGACATGGGCGTTCCTGAAGACATGCCTGAGCAGGCAGGGGGAGGGGGAGGGGGTGCCACGCGATCCAGGGCGGAGCAGGGCAGGCCAGGGCGACGCGAGGCAGACGAAAGAATGCGAAACGCGGTGAGATCAGGGGAGTTGCGCGGAGATTCGGGGATTCGGGAAGATGAGAGAGAATGCGGCTCTCGTCGGACAACGTCCCCGAACGTGCTCGCGGGGCAATTTGTATCAAGCGCTCCCGGCTGACCGAAAGCCGCCTCGCTGTGATCTGGGCCACTTATGCGTTTATGCGTCCAGGGGCCGGGTAGTAGCGCATGTTTATGCAGGTCAGGGTGGACGCGTCCGCGCCCCTCGTATCGGCGGGGAACCTCCGCCCGCGTCCGTGTATCGGGCAGACTGGCCGGATCTCACACTGTCCAGATCTGCCGCACCGCCGGGGAGCGCACGGTGAGCACTGACACTCCAGGGATCGACCCGCTGCGGGCGCTGCGCGCCCCGCAGGACCCCGCCTGCGACGTCTTCCTGACGGGCACGGTCTTCCTCGACATCATCTTCACCGGCCTCGACAGCGCCCCCGTGCGCGGCACCGAGTCCTGGGCCCGCGGCATGGGCTCCAGCCCCGGTGGCGTCGCCAACATGGCCACCGCGCTCGCCCGGCTCGGCCTGCACACCTCCCTCGCCGCGGCCTTCGGCGACGACCACTACGGGGAATACTGCTGGGACGCCCTCGAGCAGGGCGAGGGCATCGACCTGTCGATGTCGCACACCGTCCCGGGCTGGCACTCCCCGGTGACTGTCTCGATGGCGTACGAGGGCGAGCGCACGATGGTCTCCCACGGCCACGAGGCCCCGGCCCCGGCAGCCCCCGCCCCTGCTGCTTCCACTTCCACAGCCCACGCCCCCGCGGCGTCCGCCCCCGCCTTCCCGCAGTGTCCGCCGCGCGCCCGTGCCGCCGTCGCCTCCCTCGCGCCGGGCCGCCCCGAGCCCTGGGTGGCCACGGCCGCCCGGCAGGGCGCGCGGATCTTCGCCGACGTCGGCTGGGACGAGACCGGCCGCTGGGACCTGGACGCGCTGCCCGACCTGGCGCACTGCGAGGCGTTCCTGCCCAACGCCGAGGAGGCGATGCGCTACACCCGTACCGACTGTCCGCGCGCCGCCGCCCACGCGCTCGCCGAACGTGTCCCGCTCGCCGTGGTCACGCTGGGCGCCGAGGGCGCGTACGCCGTCGACGGGCGGACCGGGGCCGCCGCCCAGGTGCCCGCCATCGAGGTGGAGGCGCTCGACCCGACCGGCGCCGGGGACGTGTTCGTGGCCGGGTTCGTCACCGGCACCCTCGCCGACTGGCCGCTCGCCGACCGCCTCGCCTTCGCCGGGCTGACCGCCGCCCTCTCGGTCCAGGAGTTCGGCGGCTCGCTCTCCGCCCCCGGCTGGGCCGAGATCGCCGCCTGGTGGCAGCGCATCCGCACCCTTGAGGACCAGGACCCCGCAGCCCTGGAGCGGTACGCGTTCCTGGAGGAGCTGCTCCCCACGACGGCCCGCGCCTGGCCGCTGCGGCGCGCGGTCCCCACGATCGGCTTCCGCCAGTGAGCAAGCACCGCCCCTCGCACACACGGCCGGTAAAAGGACTCTGCGTTGTCACTGCCAAGTCGTAGGCTTGGTGATCCAGAGGTTGTCGAGCAGCGAGAACCCTGCAACGGGAGGTATGCGCAGGCCCGAGGGCCGGCCCATGACTCAGACACCCACACAGCCGCAGGCGCGTGCCCAGATCCGCATCCCGGCCGCACACCCCATGGTGATGCTCCTCGGATCGGGTGACTCGCTGTTGCGCGTGATCGAAGAGGCCTTCCCGGCGGCCGACATCCATGTCCGGGGCAACGAGATCAGCGCCACGGGCGAGGCGGCCGACGTCGCCCTCATCCAGCGCCTGTTCGACGAGATGATGCTCGTGCTCCGCACCGGAGCGCCGATGACGGAGGACGCAGTGGAACGGTCGATCGCCATGCTCAGGGCGGCCGGCACCGGCGAGGGAGACCCCCAGGGCGAGACACCCGCCGAGGTGCTCACCCAGAACATCCTCTCCAACCGCGGCCGCACCATCCGCCCCAAGACGCTCAACCAGAAGCGGTACGTGGACGCGATCGACCAGCACACGATCGTCTTCGGCATCGGCCCCGCGGGCACCGGCAAGACGTACCTCGCCATGGCCAAGGCGGTCCAGGCGCTCCAGTCCAAGCAGGTCAGCCGCATCATCCTGACCCGCCCGGCCGTCGAGGCGGGCGAGCGCCTCGGCTTCCTCCCGGGCACGCTCTTCGACAAGATCGACCCGTATCTGCGCCCGCTCTACGACGCCCTGCACGACATGCTCGACCCCGACTCGATCCCACGCCTGATTGCGGCGGGCACGATCGAGGTGGCGCCGCTCGCATATATGCGGGGCAGGACCCTGAATGACGCGTTCATCATCCTCGACGAGGCGCAGAACACCAGCGCCGAGCAGATGAAGATGTTCCTCACCCGCCTCGGCTTCGACTCCAAGATCGTCATCACCGGTGACATCACCCAGGTCGACCTGCCGAGCGGCACCAAGAGCGGGCTGCGGCAGGTCCAGGAGATCCTGGAGGGCCTGGACGACGTGCACTTCTCCCGTCTCACCTCGCAGGATGTCGTCCGGCACAAGCTCGTCGGCCGTATCGTCGACGCGTACGAGAAGTACGACAGCCGAAACGGTCAGCAGGACGGTCAGGCGGACGGCCGGGAAGACGGCCGACGCGACCGCCGTAAAGGGAAGTAGCCGCAGCGCACCATGTCGATCGATGTCAACAACGAGTCCGGAACCGAGGTCGACGAGCAGGCGATCCTCGACATCGCCCGCTACGCACTGGCCCGGATGCGGATCCACCCGCTGTCCGAGCTCTCGGTGATCGTGGTGGACACCGACGCCATGGAGCAGCTGCACATCCAGTGGATGGACCTCCCCGGTCCGACCGATGTCATGTCCTTCCCGATGGACGAGCTCCGTCCGCCGGCCAAGGACGAGGAGGAGCCCCCGCAGGGACTCCTCGGGGACATCGTGCTCTGTCCGGAGGTCGCGAAGAAGCAGGGCGAAGAGGCACCGACGCAGCACTCCATGGACGAGGAGCTCCAGCTCCTGACCGTCCACGGAGTGCTGCACCTGCTGGGGTACGACCACGAGGAGCCGGACGAGAAGGCCGAGATGTTCGGCCTCCAGGCCGCCATCGTGGACGGCTGGCGCGGTGAGCACGGGCTCACCGGCGCGTCCCCCGCCCCCACCGTCTCGTGATCGCCTCCCTGATCACCGGAGCCGTGCTGCTGGTCGTCATCGGCTGGCTGGCCGCCTGCGCCGAGGCGGGTCTCGCCCGTACGTCGAGCTTCCGGGCCGACGAGGCGGTCCGGGCCGGCCGGCGCGGCAGCGCGAAGCTGGCTCAGGTCGCCGCCGACCCGGTGCGCTATCTCAACGTCGCGCTGCTGGTGCGGGTCGCCTGCGAGATGTCGGCCGGGGTGCTCGTCACCTACGTCTGCCTCCAGAAGTTCCCGGAGACCTGGGAGGCGCTGGCCTTCGCGACGGTCGTGATGGTCCTCGTCAGCTATGTCGCCATCGGGGTCTCCCCGCGCACCATCGGCCGTCAGCACCCGCTGAACACGGCGACGGCCTCGGCGTACGTGCTGCTCCCGCTGGCCCGGATCATGGGCCCGATCCCGCAGCTCCTGATCCTCATCGGCAACGCGTTCACCCCGGGCAAGGGGTTCCGCAAGGGCCCCTTCGCCAGCGAGGCCGAGCTGCGCGCCATGGTCGACCTCGCCGAGGCGGAGTCGCTGATCGAGGACGACGAGCGCCGCATGGTGCACTCCGTCTTCGAGCTGGGCGACACCCTGGTGCGCGAGGTCATGGTGCCCCGCACCGACCTGGTCTCCATCGAGCGCTTCAAGACGGTCCGCCAGGCCCTCACCCTCGCCCTGCGCTCCGGCTTCTCCCGGATACCGGTCACCGGGGAGAACGAGGACGACATCGTCGGGATCGTCTATCTGAAGGACCTGGTTCGCAAGACCCACATCAACCGCGACTCCGAGGCCGACCCGGTCGCCACCGCGATGCGCCCCGCCGCCTTCGTCCCCGACACCAAGAACGCCGGGGACCTGCTCCGCGAGATGCAGCGGGACCGCAGCCATGTCGCCGTCGTCATCGACGAGTACGGCGGCACGGCGGGCATCGTCACGATCGAGGACATCCTGGAGGAGATCGTCGGCGAGATCACCGACGAGTACGACCGCGAACTGCCGCCCGTCCAGAAGCTGGAGAACGGCTGCTACCGAGTGACCGCACGCCTCGACATCGGGGACCTCGGCGACCTCTTCGGGCTCGACGAGTACGACGACGAGGACGTGGAGACCGTCGGCGGACTGCTCGCCAAGGCGCTCGGCCGGGTCCCGATCGCCGGTGCGTCGGCCGCGATCGAGCTGCCCGACGGCCGTACGCTCCGGCTCACCGCCGAGTCCCCGGCCGGCCGCCGGAACAAGATCGTCACGGTGCTGGTGGAGCCCGAGGAGAAGGAAACGGAGACGGAATGACCCCTCAGCGGCTGCGCGCCTTCTGCCTGGAGTTCAACGCGAGCGTGGAGGAGTTCCCGTTCGGCCCGGAGACCTCGGTCTTCAAGGTGCTCGGCAAGATGTTCGCCCTCACCACGCTGGACGCGGAGCCGCTGACGGTCAACCTCAAGTGCGACCCGGACGAGGCGGTACGGCTCCGCGAGGAGCATCCGGCGGCCATCGTGCCCGGCTGGCACATGAACAAGCGCCACTGGAACACGGTGACCGTCTCCGGCGTTCCGGACAAGCTGCTGCGCGAGCTGATCGAGGACTCCTACGACCTGGTGGTCGCCGGCCTCCCGAAGGCGGAGCGGATGCGGCTGGACAGGCCTTGATCCGCGACCTCGTTCGATCTCTTGTGCGAATGATGCCTCGTCAATAAGTTGTGTGCATACGCAACGAGCGTGGGCTCTTGCAGGAGGGGGACAGAGGTGCTGAAACGCACGAGATCAACCATTGTCGCGGTGTTATCGGGTGCTTTGCTGGTGCTCGGTGCGGGGGTGGCGCCCGCAGTGGGCGTCGAGGCGGCGAGCGCCGGGGCGGACAGGGCGCTCGGTACGGGCGGCGGCGCTCCGGCCGGTTCTGACGATCCCGAGTCGCAGGAAGCCGCCGACGAGATTTCCCCGATGATCGTCGGTGGTACACGAGCGACGTCATCGCGAGGCATGGCATTGGTGATGGTCGGCGACAGACCGGCCTGTTCCGGTTCGATCGTTCACAACCGCTGGGTGCTCACGGCGAAGCACTGTGTCATGTACGACAAGAACGGGGACGGCCGCGATGACACCAAGCATCCGCCGGGCGCTCTTACTGTGCGAGTGAAAAGTCTGAACCTCGCGTCCGGCGGCGGAGTGGTTCAGGTCTCACTGACAAAGGTGCGGACGAATCATGATGTGGCGTTGCTGAAGCTGAACCGGTCCGCCAACGCGGAGCCGGTTCGGCTGGCGAGCGCCGGCCCCAAGCTCTTCACCGAGACGTATGCCTTCGGTTGGGGCGAGACGTGCCTCAATTGTGCGATGTCGCCGTATCTGAAACGTTCAACACAGCGGGTCTCCGGCGCCTCGACGGACTCGTGGGGTGGCGAGGCGATCAGGACCAACGGGGTCAACGGCTACGTGTGCTTCGGTGACTCCGGCGGGCCGCTGTTCAAGCTTGTGGACGGCAAGCGGTACCAGGTGGGTCTTCTTTCCTCCGGGGACCGATCCTGTGGGGGAGGTGCGAACCACTACTCCAGTGTTCCCCAGAGCAAGGCCTGGATCGAGGACGTGATTGCCAGGTTCTAGGGGGCGACTCCGCTCGTGAGGGGTCGGCCGCTCCGAGTGGCCGACCCCTTCCTTATGCTCGGCTCATGACGCAGAACACCGACCTCGGCGCCGAGGACCGCAAGATCGTCACCCTGGCGCGCAGCGCCCGCGCCCGCAACGGAGTGGCCGAGGGCGCCGCCGTACGGGACGAGACGGGACGTACGTATGTGGCGGGCACCGTGGCGCTGGAGTCGCTGAAGCTGAGCGCCCTCCAGACCGCCGTCGCCATGGCGGTGGCCAGCGGCGCCACCTCGCTGGAGGCCGCCGCCGTGGTCTCCGCCGCCGAGACCCCCGCCGACGCGGACCGCGCGGCCGTACGGGACCTGGGCGGCCCGGAGACCCCGGTGCTGCTCGCGGGTCCGGACGGCACCCTGCGACTGCGGGTCACCGCGGGCTGACGAGGCCGGTCCGGCGGCGGTCCCGTGCGGCTTTCCGGCGTGCCCCGGCCGGACCGCTGTGCGGGAGCGCCGTCGCGATCGGGGAGAATGGTCGCCATGAGCGCTCGCCCGAACCAAGAATCCGCTGCCCGGCAGACGGAGACCACCTCCCCCCACCGGGCCGGCTTCGCCTGCTTCGTGGGCCGCCCCAACGCGGGCAAGTCCACCCTGACGAACGCTCTGGTCGGCCAGAAGGTGGCGATCACCTCCAACCGCCCCCAGACGACCCGGCACACCGTGCGCGGCATCGTGCACCGTGACGACGCGCAGCTGATCCTGGTCGACACCCCCGGCCTCCACAAGCCGCGCACGCTTCTCGGCGAGCGGCTGAACGACGTGGTGCGCACCACCTGGGCCGAGGTCGACGTCATCGGCTTCTGCCTGCCCGCCGACCAGAAGCTGGGTCCGGGCGACAAGTACATCGTCAAGGAGCTCGCGGGGATCAGGAAGACCCCCAAGATCGCCATCATCACCAAGACCGACCTGGTCGAGTCCAAGGCGCTGGCCGAGCAACTGCTCGCCGTCTCCGCGCTCGCGGAGGAGCTGGGCTTCGAGTGGGCCGAGATCGTGCCCGTATCGGCCGTCAAGGACCAGCAGGTGAGCCTCCTCGCCGACCTCATCGCCCCGCTGCTCCCGGAGAGCCCGCCGCTCTACCCGGAGGGCGACCTCACCGACGAGCCGGAGATGGTCATGGTCGCGGAGCTGATCCGCGAGGCCGCGCTGGAGGGCGTACGCGACGAGCTGCCGCACTCCATCGCCGTCGTGGTCGAGGAGATGCTGCCGCGCACGGACCGTCCGGCGGACAAGCCGCTGCTGGACATCCACGCCAACGTCTACATCGAGCGCCCCAGCCAGAAGGGCATCATCATCGGCCCGAAGGGCAAGCGGCTGAAGGAAGTCGGCACCAAGTCGCGCAAGCACATCGAGGCGCTGCTCGGCACCCCCGTCTTCCTCGACCTGCATGTGAAGGTCGCCAAGGACTGGCAGCGCGACCCCAAGCAGCTGCGGAAGCTGGGCTTCTAGACGCGTTCAAAAGAAGGCGCTGGTCTCACGCGCCCTCCTTGAGGACGCGTGAGACCAGCGTGCGCTGGGCCCCGGTCAGATCGGGGTCAGCGCAGTACACGGTCCGGTCCCCGACCGTGATCCGGTACCGGAATCCGTCCGGCACCCCGGACGGCTGCGGTGCGTCCGGGGTGGTGGCGAGGACCTTCTCGGCGAGCGACTCCCACTCCGCCGCGTCCTGACGGCCCTCGGTGTCGATCGCCTGAGTACGGGAGATACCGGCGAAGCCGCCGGTCCGGGTGACCTGAATACGCATGGGGTCCTGTCTAGCCGGGGCCGGGCGGGCCCTCAACCCCGCCGCACGGTCGTCCGTGAACGCTCACAACCCCGCCGCACGGGGCCGGGGAGGTCACGCCCACCTCACGGGTCCGACTCCGCGGTCCCGCACCGGTCACTCCGCCGTCGGCACCCCCACCTCGGACCAGGCCTTCAGGACCGCCTCCTTCTCACCGCGCTCCCCGAAGCGGCTCCCCGCCGCCGCGACCGTCAGCCGGGCGAACTCCGCGAAGTCCGCGGTGGCCGTCAGCTCGCCGCCGGTCAGCACGTCGAACCAGATCTGCCCGGCCCGCTCCCAGGCGTTGCCGCCCAGGGCCGTGGCCAGGAGGTAGAAGGCGCGGTTGGGGATGCCGGAGTTGATGTGGACCCCGCCGTTGTCCTCCTCCGTCTCGACGTACTCCTCCATCGAGGCGGGCTGCGGGTCCTTGCCGAGCACATCGTCGTCGTACGCCGTCCCTGGCGCCTTCATCGAGCGCAGGGCGTCCCCGCTGACCCGGGGAGCCAGCAGCCCGGCGCCGATCAGCCAGTCGGCCTGCTCCGCGCTCTGGCCCAGGGAGTACTGCTTGACCAGCGAGCCGAAGACATCGGAGACGGACTCGTTGAGCGCGCCCGACTGGCCCTCGTAGCGCAGGTTGGCGGTGTACTGGGTCAGGCCGTGGGCCAGTTCGTGGGCGATGACGTCGATGGCGACGGTGAAGTCGAGGAAGATCTCCCCGTCACCGTCCCCGAAGACCATCTGCTCGCCGTCGAAGAACGCGTTGTTGTACTCGCGGCCGTAGTGCACGGAGCCCGTGAGCGGCAGGCCCTTGCCGTCGATCGAGCTGCGCCCGTAGGCGGAGAGCAGCAGGTCGAAGGTGGCGCCGAGGCCCGCGTACGCGCGGTTGACGCTGGCGTCCGAGGTGGGCTTCTCGCCCTCGTCGCGGACCCGGCGGCCGGGCAGGGAGGTGCGGTTCTCGCAGTCGTACAGCGTGCGGTGGGGCTTGGCGGGGACCGCGCCCGCCGTGGGGGTGGCGGGCGCGGCGGCGAGGGCTGTCATACGGCGCTGATTCCGGCGGAGTCCGTCGGCCTCCAGGGTCCGGCGGGCCGGATCGGCCAGCCGGGCGTCGCCGGAGTGCGACAGCTTGTCGAGGACGTGGGGCGGCACGATGGTGCAGAAGACAGGGTTGAGCCCGTCCTCGTCGGTTCGAGGGTGCATGAACCGACTGTGGCACTCCGTCACGGCGCTGTCACTGGTTGCGACGATGATTGACGAAATGGAGTGATGAGTCACCGTTTACCCGTCATCGATGCCCGGTCCCGCATACTGATACGGACCGACACCCCGGGCGACCCTCGGCTAGGCTCTTCGCATCATGCGTTTCGGGCTGCTTCTCCTTAGCTGCCGCGGCGAGGGCCTGTAGTCGTAGGCCGACCCCCTCCCCGCGGAGTCTGGTGCTGCAGCGACACCGTCGGCCGACCCCAAGTCGGACCCCGAGGAGCCCTACGTCATGACGACCCCCGTGAACCCCGCGAGCAACGCCGTCGGCCGCCCCACGCCGATCACCAACGCGACGCAGCTCCAGAAGCCGTCCGGGATGCCGGTCCACAAGTACCGCGGTTACGAGGCCGTGGACATCGCCGACCGCACCTGGCCCGACAACCGGATCACGGTGGCGCCCCGCTGGCTGTCCACCGATCTGCGTGACGGGAACCAAGCGCTGATCGACCCGATGTCCCCCGCCCGCAAGCGCGAGATGTTCGATCTGCTCGTACGCATGGGCTACAAGGAGATCGAGGTCGGTTTCCCGTCCTCCGGTGAGACGGACTTCGCCTTCGTGCGGTCCATCATCGAAGAGGGCGCGATCCCCGAGGACGTGACGATCTCCGTCCTGACGCAGGCGCGCGAGGAGCTGATCGAGCGGACGGTGGAGTCGCTGGTCGGCGCCCGCCGGGCCACGGTCCATCTGTACAACGCCACCGCTCCCACCTTCCGCCGCGTCGTCTTCAGGGGCTCGCGCGAGCAGGTGAAGCAGATCGCGGTGGACGGGACGCGGCTGGTGATGGAGTACGCGGAGAAGATCCTGGGCCCCGAGACGGTCTTCGGCTACCAGTACAGCCCGGAGATCTTCACCGACACCGAGCTGGACTTCGCCCTGGAGGTCTGCGAGGCGGTCTGTGACGTCTGGCAGCCCGAGGAGGGCCGCGAGATCATCCTGAACCTGCCCGCGACGGTGGAGCGTTCGACGCCTTCCACGCATGCGGACCGGTTCGAGTGGATGTCGCGGAATCTGTCGCGCCGGGAGTTCGTCTGCCTGTCGGTGCATCCGCACAACGACCGGGGTACGGCGGTGGCGGCGGCCGAACTGGCCATCATGGCCGGGGCCGACCGGATCGAGGGCTGTCTGTTCGGCCAGGGCGAGCGGACGGGCAACGTGGACCTGGTCACCCTGGGGATGAACCTGTTCTCGCAGGGGGTGGACCCGCAGATCGACTTCTCGCAGATCGACGAGATCCGCCGCACCAGCGAGTACTGCAACCAGATGGAGATCCACCCCCGTCACCCGTACGCGGGCGATCTGGTCTACACGGCCTTCTCCGGCTCCCATCAGGACGCCATCAAGAAGGGCTTCGACGCGCTGGAGAAGGACGCGGCGGCCCGGGGGAAGACGGTCGACGACATCGAGTGGGCGGTGCCGTATCTGCCGATCGACCCGAAGGACGTCGGCCGTTCCTACGAGGCGGTCATCCGGGTCAACTCGCAGTCCGGCAAGGGCGGTATCGCCTATGTCCTGAAGAACGACCACAAGCTGGACCTGCCGCGCCGGATGCAGATCGAGTTCTCCCGGATCATTCAGGCCAAGACCGACGCGGAGGGCGGCGAGGTCACCCCGGCGCAGATCTGGTCCACGTTCCAGGACGAGTACCTGCCGAACCCGGAGAACGCCTGGGGGCGTATCCAGCTGCGTTCGGGTCAGACCACGACCGACACCGACGGCCGGGACACCCTGACGGTCGAGGCCACCGTGGACGGTACCGACACCGTGCTGACCGGGACGGGCAACGGCCCGATCTCCGCGTTCTTCGAAGCGCTGCAGGCCATCGGCATCGACGCCCGGCTGCTGGACTACACCGAGCACACGATGAGCGAGGGCGCCTCCGCCCAGGCCGCCTCCTACATCGAGTGCGCCATCGACGGCAAGGTCCTGTGGGGCATCGGCATCGACGCCAACACCACCCGCGCCTCCCTGAAGGCGGTCGTCTCCGCGGTCAACCGCGCCTCCCGCTGACCGCCGCCGGACGCCCTCTCGTACGGACGTCCGCTTTGACCCCGTAAGGCAGCGGCCCCAGAGCCTCGACCGCCCACCCGGGCGGTCGGGGTTCGGCCATATTCCGAGGGTTGTGGCCTCCGGGCTACTGACGCCGCCTCGCGCATGTGGCTAACATCACGTCCAACACACGGCAATGTTGCCGGAGCGTTACGGAGGTGTGCGACGTGCGGCCAGTCAAAGGACAACGCGCTCTGAGGCCGGTCTTCTGCGGCATCCGCACGGTCTGGGACGCCGTCGGCGACGGGGCCTTCTTCTGCCCCGGCTGCGGCGGCGACCGCAACTACCGCCGCCTCACCGGCCGCCGCAGGCTCACCGTCCTCGGTATCCCGCTGGCCCGCCGGGGCGAGACCGGCCCCGTCGTGGAGTGCGCCGCCTGCCGCGCCCGCTTCGCCCCTGAGGCCCTGGACCACCCCACCACCACCCGGTTCTCCTCGATGCTCCGGGAGGCCGTCCACACCGTCACCCTGGCCGTCCTCGCGGCCGGCGGGACCACCTCCCGTACGGTGCTGGACACCGCGGTCGGGGTCGTACGGGACGCCGGGCTCGACGACTGCACCCAGGAGCAGCTGTACACCGTGGTGGAGGTGCTCGCCGCCGACACCGGGTACGGCGGCCGCTCCGACCCGGCGGCCGAGGCGTGCGGCGCGACCCTCGCCATCGAGCTGCACGAGGTGCTGGCCCCGCTCGCCCCGCACCTGGCCACCGCGGGCCGCGAGTCGGTCCTCCTCCAGGGGGCCAGGATCGCGCTCGCCGACGGGCCCTACAGCCAGGCCGAGCGCGAGGTGCTGACGACGGTCGGCAGCGCCCTGGAGCTCCCGGCCGACGACACCGCCCGCCTGCTGGCCGCCGCCGCCCGCACACCCTCGTAACGCCCGTCCGGGTGTGGGCGACAATGGGCCCATGAGCTTGTTCCGGGACGACGGCGTCGTGCTCCGTACGCAGAAACTGGGCGAGGCCGACCGGATCATCACGATCCTGACCCGGGGCCACGGCCGGGTCCGCGCCGTCGCCCGGGGGGTGCGCCGCACCAAGTCCAAGTTCGGCGCCCGGCTGGAGCCCTTCTCCCACGTCGACGTGCAGTTCTTCGCCCGGGGCAGCGAGCTGATCGGCCGGGGCCTGCCGCTCTGCACCCAGAGCGAGACGATCGCCCCGTACGGCGGCGGGATCGTCGCCGACTACGCCCGCTACACGGCCGGCACCGCGATGCTGGAGACCGCCGAGCGGTTCACCGACCACGAGGGCGAGCCGGCCGTCCAGCAGTACCTGCTCCTCGTCGGCGGCCTGCGCACCCTGGCCCGGGGCGAGCACGCGCCCCACCTCATCCTGGACGCGTTCCTGCTGCGCTCGCTCGCGGTGAACGGGTACGCGCCCAGCTTCGAGGACTGCGCCAAGTGCGGAATGCCGGGACCGAACCGGTTCTTCTCCGTCGCGGCGGGGGGCGTCATATGCGGTGACTGCCGGGTCCCCGGCAGCGTCGTACCCTCGGCACAGGCCCTGGGGCTGCTGAGCGCGCTGCTGAGCGGCGACTGGGCGACGGCGGACGCGTGCGAGGCGCGTCATGTCAGGGAGGGGAGCGGGCTGGTGTCCGCCTATCTGCACTGGCATCTGGAGCGCGGGCTGCGCTCGCTGCGGTACGTCGAGAAGTGACACTGCGGTGCGCCGAGAAGTGACGCTGCGGTACGTAAAGAAGTGACACAGAGTGACACAGGGAGACTGAGAAGCTCATGGCAGTACGCGGGATCCTCGGCGGCCGTAACCGGCGCACGTACAAGACCCCCGAGCCGCACCCCTCGGGCGCGACGCCTCCGAAGATCCCCGGCGAGCTGGTGCCCCAGCACGTCGCCGTCGTGATGGACGGCAACGGCCGCTGGGCCAAGGAGCGGGGTCTGCCCCGCACCGAGGGCCACAAGGTCGGTGAGGGCGTCGTCATGGACGTGCTCAAGGGGTGCATCGAGATGGGCGTCAAGAACCTCTCGCTCTACGCCTTCTCCACCGAGAACTGGAAGCGCTCGCCGGACGAGGTGAAGTTCCTGATGAACTTCAACCGCGATGTGATCCGCCGCCGCCGTGACGAGATGGACGAGCTCGGCATCCGTATCCGCTGGGTGGGCCGTATGCCCAAGCTGTGGAAGTCCGTCGTCCAGGAGCTCCAGGTCGCCCAGGAGCAGACGAAGGACAACGACAAGCTGACGCTGTACTTCTGCGTCAACTACGGCGGCCGGGCCGAGATCGCGGACGCCGCGCAGCGCATCGCCCAGGACGTGGCGGCCGGGAAGCTCGACCCGTCCAAGGTCAACGAGAAGACCTTCGCGAAGTACACGTACTACCCGGACATGCCGGACGTGGACCTCTTCGTGCGCCCCAGCGGCGAGCAGCGCACCTCGAACTACCTGATCTGGCAGAGCGCGTACGCCGAGATGGTCTTCCAGGACGTTCTGTGGCCGGACTTCGACCGTCGGGACCTGTGGCGGGCCTGCCTGGAGTACGCCCAGCGCGACCGCCGCTTCGGCGGGGCGGAGGCCGTGGAGGCGGCGGAGGCCGCCAAGAAGTGACGTAAAAAGTGACGTAAAAGAAGAGGCGGGGGCGGGGCGGGGGGCGGGCCGGCCGGGGGGTTTTGGGGAGGGCGGGGT
>NZ_JBHYVE010000001.1:412275-447296 GCF_042750035.1 Streptomyces sp. NPDC059452 | reverse complement strand
CCGGCTCCCCCCCCCAATACTTTCTTTTAAATACTCATCAATAGCTGCGCCGTGCCGGCTCCGACCCCCCCCCCCCCGCCTCTTCTTTTACGCTCGCGCGTTCTCTGCGTTCGCGCGCTTACTTCTTGTTGCTCGCGGCGCACTCCGCACACGTGCCGAAGATCTCGACGGTGTGCGCGACGTTCACATAGCCGTGCTGGGCGGCGATCGTCTCGGCCCACTGTTCGACGGCGGGACCCTCGACCTCCACCGCCTTGCCGCAGAGCCGGCAGACCAGGTGGTGGTGATGGTCACCGGTCGAGCACCGCCGGTAGACGGCCTCGCCCTCGGTGGTGCGCAGGACGTCGACCTCGCCCGCGTCGGCGAGGGACTGAAGGGTCCGGTAGACCGTGGTCAGTCCCACGGAGTCGCCGCGGTGCTTGAGGACGTCGTGCAGCTCCTGGGCGCTGCGGAACTCGTCGACCTCGTCGAGCGCCGCCGCCACCGCTGCCCGCTGCCGGGTGGACCGGCCGCGTACCGGCGCTGCGTTCGTGCCACTGATCGGCGCCGTGGCCACAGGTGCCTCCTCGTGTCGCCCGTACATGTGTCGGGCCATTGTGCCAGCCCGGCCGGGCGCCGCAGGCGAACACGTACGGTGCGACTCCGTCACACGCGTACGGATGCGCGGCACGAGCCGTCACGCTCGTACAGTACGCACGGTACGAGCGCCGTCACACGCCAACGGTACGCACCGTACGAGCGCCGTCACACATGCGCGTCGTCCGTGCCCCGGCGGGCCCCCGGTACCTCCAGGGTGCACTCCGCCCCCTTCGCCTCGCTCGCCCGCGCCCGCCGTTTCGCGAGCGGAGCCGCGAGCGCGGTCAGCGCGACGAACACCGCGATGGCCAGCAGCACGATCGTCGCGCCCGGCGGAACGTCCTGGTAGTACGAGGTCACGGTGCCGGTCAGGGTCACCGCCGTGCCGATCACCACGGAGAGCACGAAGGTCACCTTGAAGGACTTGGTGATCTGCTGGGCGGCCGCCACCGGCACCACCATCAGCGCGCTGACCAGCAGCAGCCCGACGACCCGCATCGCGACGGTCACCGTCACGGCGGCCGTCACCGCGATCAGCAGGTTCAGCACCCGCACCGGCAGCCCGGTCACCCGGGCGAACTCCTCGTCCTGGCTGACCGCGAACAGCTGCCGCCGCAGCCCCACGGTGACCAGCACCACGAAGGCGGCCAGCACACAGATCGCGATGACGTCGGACTGGGAGACGGTGGAGAGCGAGCCGAAGAGGTACGAGGTCAGGTTGGCGTTGGAGCCCGTGTCGGAGAGGTTGATCAGCATGACGCCGCCCGCCATGCCCCCGTAGAAGAGCATCGCCAGGGCGAGATCGCCGCGCGTGTGCCCGTACCAGCGGATCAGCTCCATGGTGACCGCACCGGCCACGGCGACGGCGGTGGCCATCCAGACGGGGCTGGTGGAGAGCAGGAAGCCGAGGCCGACACCGGTCATCGCGATGTGCCCGATGCCGTCGCCCATCAGGGCCTGCCGCCGCTGCACCAGGTAGATGCCGATGGCGGGCGCGGTGATGCCGACCAGGACGGCCGCGACGAGCGCCCGCTGCATGAAGGGGGGGTTCAGGAATTCCAGCATCATCAGGTCAGCAGTCCCGTCCGTACGGGCTCGGCGGCCGCGTGGGGGTGTACGTGGTCGTGGCCGGGCAGGGCGTGCTGGCCGAGCGCCTCCGGCGGCGGGCCGTCGTGCGTCACACAGCCGTCGCGCAGGACCACGGCCCGGTCGATCAGCGGCTCCAGCGGTCCCAGCTCGTGCAGGACGAGGAGTACGGAGGTGTTCAGGGCCACCTGCTCGCGCAGGGTCGCCGCCAGGATCTCCTGGCTGGCCAGGTCCACCCCGGCCATCGGCTCGTCCATGATCAGCAGCTCCGGCTCGGCGGCCAGGGCACGGGCTATCAGCACCCGCTGGTGCTGGCCGCCCGACAGGGCGCTCACGGAGTCCTTGGCCCGGTCGGCGAGGCCCACCAGCTCGATGGCCCGGTCCACGGCCCTGCGGTCGGCCTTCCCGGGCCACCGCAGCCGCGTACGGGCGAGCCGCCCGGAGGCGACGACCTCGCGGATCGTGGCGGGGACCCCGCCGGCGGCCGTGGTGCGCTGCGGTACGTAACCGATCCGGCCCCACTGCCGGAAGCGCCGCAGCTCGGTGCCGAACAGCTCGACGGTGCCGCCGGTCAGCGGGACCTGGCCGATGGCGGACCGTACGGCGGTGGACTTGCCGGAACCGTTGGCGCCCAGCAGGGCCACGACCTCGCCCCGGTGCACGGTGAGGTCCACCCCGCGCAGCACGGGGCGCGCGCCGAGGGTGGCCGTGGCGCCGCGCAGGCTCACCACGGGCTCACGGGTGCTGATCACGGGCTCGCGGGTGGTGCTCTCACGCTCCGGCATGAGCGCCTCCGATCCGACGGTCGTACGAGTGATACGGGTGGTACGAGTGATGCGGGTAGTACGAGTGATGCGGGTGGTGCGGGTCACTTCGCGCCGAGTGCCTTCTGCAGCGCGGTGAGGTTGGACTCCATGACCTCGATGTAGTCAGCGCCCTTGGACTTGCCCGTGATTCCCTCCAGCGGGTCCAGGACGTCCGTCCTCAGCCCGGTGTCCTTCGCGAGGGTCTTCGCCGTCTTGTCGCTGGCGAGCGTCTCGAAGAAGACCGTGGTGGCCTTCTCCTTCTTCGCGATGGTGTGGATCTCCTGGATGCGGGCGGGGCTCGGCTCGGCCTCCGGGTCGATGCCCGCGATGCCCTGCTGGGTGAGCCCGTACCGCTCGGCGAGGTAGCCGAAGGCGGAGTGGGTGGTGATGAAGGTCTTGGTGGCGGTGTTCTTCAGCCCGCTCTCGTACGCCGTGTTCAGCTTGTCCAGCTCGGCGACGAGGTCCTCGGTGTTCTTCTTGTAGTCGGCCGCGTGGTCCGGGTCGGCCTTCTCCAGCGACTTGCCGACGCCCTTGGCGACCTCGGCGTACTTCACCGGGTCCAGCCAGATGTGCGGGTCGGCGCCGCCTTCCTCGCCGTGGTTGTGGCCGTCGCCCTCGGAGTGCTCTTCGTGGGCTTCGTCCTCGTGCCCGTGCTCGTCTTCTTCATGGTCGTGGCCGCTGACCTCGGCTCCGTGGTTCTCCAGCGTCGTCAGGGTCGCGGCGTCAACGGTGTTCTTCACACCGGACTGCTTGATCGCGTCGTCCACGGCGGGCTGGATGCCCTTGAGGTACAGCACGTAGTCGGACTCGCTGATGGAGCCGATCTGGCGCGGGGTGAGCTCCAGGTCGTGCGGCTCGACGCCCGGCTTGGTGAGGCTGGTGACGGCGACGTGCTCGCCGCCGATCCGCTCGGCCAGGAACTGCATCGGGTAGAACGACGCGGTCACCTTCAGCTTGTCGCCGTTGCCCCCGTCCGCTGCGTCGGAGGTGGAGCAGGCCGAGAGAGCGGTCAGACCGAGGACGACTGCTCCGGCGACGGCGGTGGTGGGTATGAGGCGGCGTACGTTCATGACAGTCATTTTCAACAAAAGTGGAAACGATTGTCAACAAGGCAGATGAGATGCCCGGAAGATCACATACCGACAGCGCGAAGATCGCTCGCACCCCCACCGATTTGATCCAGGGGGTGCGCCCGCCGGTAATCTGAAGCATTCGCCCGCCCGTCATCGTCGTATGAAGAGAGCACCGTGGCCGCCGACAAGATCGACACCATCGTCAGCCTGAGCAAGCGCCGTGGCTTCGTCTACCCCTGCAGTGAGATCTACGGTGGTCAGAAGGCCGCCTGGGACTACGGACCGCTGGGCGTCGAGATGAAGGAGAACCTGAAGCGTCAGTGGTGGCGCTACATGGTCACCGCGCGCGAGGACGTGGTCGGTCTCGACTCGTCGGTCATCCTGGCCCCGGACGTCTGGGTCGCCTCGGGCCACGTCGCCACCTTCTCGGACCCGCTGACCGAGTGCACCTCCTGTCACAAGCGCTACCGCGCCGACCACCTGGAGGAGGCGTACGAGGAGAAGCACGGCAAGCCGCCGGTCAACGGTCTCGCCGACCTCAACTGCCCCAACTGCGGCAACAAGGGCACCTTCACCGAGCCCAAGCAGTTCTCGGGCCTGCTCTCCACCCACCTCGGCCCGACCCAGGACTCCGGCTCGGTCGCCTATCTGCGCCCCGAGACCGCCCAGGGCATCTTCACCAACTTCGGCCAGGTGCTCCAGACTTCGCGCAAGAAGCCGCCGTTCGGCATCGCGCAGATGGGCAAGTCCTTCCGGAACGAGATCACTCCGGGCAACTTCATCTTCCGGACCCGTGAGTTCGAGCAGATGGAGATGGAGTTCTTCGTCAAGCCGGGCGAGGACGAGGAGTGGCAGCAGTACTGGATGGACCAGCGCTGGAACTGGTACACGGACCTCGGCATGCGCGAGGAGAACATGCGCTGGTTCGAGCACCCCAAGGAGAAGCTCTCCCACTACTCCAAGCGCACCGCGGACATCGAGTACCGCTTCCGCTTCGGCGGCAGTGAGTGGGGCGAGCTGGAGGGCGTCGCCAACCGCACGGACTACGACCTCAAGGCGCACTCCGAGGCGTCCGGCACCGACCTCCACTACCACGACCAGGAGGCCGGCGAGCGCTGGACGCCGTACGTCATCGAGCCCGCGGCCGGTGTCGGCCGCGCGATGCTGGCGTTCCTGCTCGACGCCTACGTCGAGGACGAGGCGCCCAACGCCAAGGGCGTCATGGAGAAGCGCACCGTGATGCGCCTCGACCACCGCCTCGCCCCGGTCAAGGCCGCGGTCCTGCCGCTCTCCCGCAACCCGCAGCTCTCGCCGAAGGCCAAGGGCCTGGCGGCGGACCTGCGCAAGAACTGGAACATCGAGTTCGACGACGCGGGCGCGATCGGCCGCCGCTACCGCCGTCAGGACGAGATCGGTACCCCGTTCTGCGTCACCGTCGACTTCGACACCCTGGACGACAACGCGGTGACCGTGCGCGAGCGCGACACCATGAAGCAGGAGCGCGTCTCCCTCGACCAGATCCAGGCGTACCTCGGCGCCCGTCTGCTCGGCTGCTGACCTTTTCGTACGCTCGCGTACGCGCGTGAGGCCCCCGGTTCCGGGTACGGAACCGGGGGCTTCGTCGTACGGTCCACCGGAGCCCCCGCCACCGCCCCGGGAGGTACGCGATGCCGTCGATCACCACCAGCAAGGTCACCAGATGGGACCAGCACGGCCGTGAGCACGTCGTGCAGGTGAGAAAGGCACGCATGTCGCGTGAGCTGACGTGCTCCACGTGCGGCTGGCGCCGCTCGGCGCAGTTCCTGCCCTGGCTGAAGGCCCAGGAGCACCTGACCGAGGCCCACCAGGCAACGGTCGACCCGACGGCCTGAGAGCCTTGGCGGCCCGAGACCCCGGGCGGCCGGGGAGTCCCGGCGGCCGGAAAACCTGGTGCGGGGCGCTCCGGGAGCGGGGTACCTTTTCCGCATGTCTTCGTTCTTCCAGATCTACGAGTGAGAGCGCGGCGGGGGTTCGACCCACCCGCCGCCCACCGGACCGATCGATCGCGATCACCTGATCACTTCCGCCTCACCTCACCACGAACGGGAGAACACCGTGGCCAAGAGCCGCAACAACCTCCTCGGCGTCGGCGGACAGCGCAAGAAGCTGTCCCGCGCCGAACAGCAGGGCGCGGGTTCCGCGCGAGACGCCGACCGCAAGGCGGCCGAGGACAAGAAGCAGGAGCTCGTACGCAAGATGCGCGAGCGCGCCGAGGCGCAGGCGGCCACCACCGCCGAGCCGGCCGAGCAGGACGGCCCCGCGCAGAGCTGACACCCGAGCAGTACCCCGTACGACGGTGGGCCCGGATCATCCGTGATCCGGGCCCACCGCCGTACCCGCCCCAGGAACGTCGGCCGGGGGTACCGGTGGCACCGGCACGCTCGGGCGGGCTCAGCCGTGAACGGGCGGCACGTGAACGGGCGGCAGGTGCAGGGCGAACCGGCGGACGGCGTCGGTGAAGGCGTCCGGATCGTCGAAGTTCGCGAGGTGCCTGGCCCGGGGGATCAGCTCGATGCGGGCCTGCGGATGCGCGCGGGCGAAGTCTCTCTCGCCGGACCGGAAGACGCTGTCCTTCTCGCCGTTCAGGATGAGCACGGGAGCCGCCACCTGACGCATCGCCTCCGCGTCGAACCGGCCCAGCACCTCGCCCCAGGCGGTCGGCAGCGTGTGGAAGGCGTAGCCGGAACGGATGGTGGCCTCCACCACCTCGGGGGGATAGAGCCGCCGGAGCAGCCGGTCGTTCCAGCGGGTCAACCGGTCCGCCGGTATCCGGGGCACGAGCCCGGCGACCCACCGGTACGGCGCCGCCCACGCACCGCGCGTCGAGGCGCTGGCCCCCGCGAGCACCAGCCCCCGCAGCCGCTCCGGGCAGCGCCGCGCGAACTCCAGCGAGGCGTACCCGCCCAGCGAGTGCCCGACCACGAGCGCCGGTCCGTGGCCGAGCGAGTCCACCGCGGAGGCGATGACCTCGGTCGCCGCGTCCAGGCTCCAGGGTTCGGCGGAACGCGCGCCGTGCCCCGGCAGGTCGACGGCGGCCACCCGGAACTCCTCCTGGAGCGAAGCGAGTTGCGGGCTCCACTGTCCCGAGCTGAACCGCGTCCCGTGGACGAAGACGATGGGCGGTGCGTCATCCATGGCCGTCATGGCTCTCCCGTCTCCCGGTCGGCGCCACCGCGTGGTGACGGTCGGTTCCCGGTCGCATCGCTCCAGGGTGCCACCCGGGGCCCCGTCGCTCTCTCCCGCCCCCGGGCCCCACCCTGTACGGCCGTGCGGTGGGCAGGTGTTGCCCGGAAGCGGCGTGGGCGCTCCGGCCTGTCGGGAAATGAGCGTCATGCGGTCCGATCAGATGATCGGCTTTCGGACGAACATGCATCGACGTGTTGAACAGGGCGACGGATTCCCGGGCGGAGGACACCGGAGGAAACCAGAAGACGCTGGAGGTCAGCGGAGGGCAGCGGAGGGTGACGAGGCGCGAGCGGTTGCATGCCCCAACACATCGTGGACACGTTCCGGCCACAGGCCGTCATCGAGAGCATGGTCGCCGAGAGCGACACGGTGGTGGCGCGATTCAGCCTCACCGGTCGGCACGTCGGCGCCCACGAGGTCGCCACGACGGGTGCGGGTTGCCCAGGGAGAACGCCCCACGCATCCCATGAGTCACTCCAGCCACGCCATGCGCAGGTCGTCGAGTGGCCTGATCTAAGTCGCCCCGAGATCGGGGCAATTGCCCGGGGCTGCTGCCGGTGCCAGCATGACGGCGGCCCGGCCGGGGACGGCCGTCGGCGGTCAGTCCCCATGCCGCCGACGCCCTGCCCGCCGAGCCCTGTCATGTCTGCGCACCCGCACCCACCAGGAGCTGTCACAGATGCTACGTATCCGGCTACGCACCGCCCTCATATCCGTGTTCAGCGCGGTGGCTCTCTGCCTCGGACTGCTGGTCTCCGCCCCCGCGAGTGCCGAGCCCGCTCCCGCGTCCCCCGCCGCGGCGCCCGTCACGACCGCCTCCTCCGGCTACTGGGCCTGCTCCGTCCCGGCCGGCATGACCTTCACCAAGGCCGAACGACGGCTGAACGTCTGCGCCCCGAGCGGCTGGGCCATCAGCTACTACGTCAGCGCCCCCGCGGACAACCTCTGGGCCTGCACCCTGCCCAGCGGCTTCACCCATGACCTGGCCGAGCGGCGGCTGAACGTCTGTAACGCCACTGGCTGGGACATCAGCTACCGCCTGCGGGTACCCAAGGACAACCTCTGGGCCTGCGGTCTGCCCAGCGGCTTCACCTACGACCGGGCGGAGCGGCGGCTGAACGTCTGCAGAGCGAACGACTACGACCTCAGCTACCGCCTGCGCACCCCGGCGAACAACCTCTGGGCCTGTACCGTGCCCAGCGGCTTCACCTACGACCTGACCGAACGACGGCTGAACGTCTGCACCCCGAACGAATTCGCCAACAGCTACCGCTTGCGCCGCTGACCGCAGGTGGGCGGGGCCTCTCTCTCCCGGGCCCGGGAGAGAGAGGCCCCGCAGGCCGGGGACGGGGCGGGCGGCCGAGGCCCCGTGCCGGGTCAGGTGGTCTGCCGCTGGGTGATGTTGACCATCCAGCTGATCCCGAACCGGTCCACGAGGGAGCCCGCCTCGTCGCCCCACGGCTGCCTCTCCAGAGGCATGGTCACCGTGCCACCGGCCGCCAACTTCTCGAAGTGGCCGCGGAGTTCGCTGCCTTCGTCGTCGCCGCCGAGGTAGACCGCGACGTTGTTGCCCGGCTGGTGGGGCACCCCCTCCGGCACGTCCCAGGCCATCAGCGTGTATCCGTACGGGGTGTCGAGCCGGGCGTGCATGACCTTGTCGCCGCCGGGCGCGTCCGGTGAGCCGAAGTCCGCGGCCGTGCCCAGCTCCAGCTTGCCGCCGAACACCTCCTGGTAGAACTCCATCGCCTGCCGGGCGTTCCCGTCGAAGCTGATGTACGGGTTGAGCTGAGAGCCCATGTGATGATCCTTCGGGTGAGTGAAGTGAATGGCGCATGGCCAGTGGGGAATGGCCGCTCGGGGTGTCCGAGGGGCACGGCAATGAGCCTCGCAGCCCATCGCGACACCTCATGTCAGGTATTCCTCTAGGGTTTTCGGATGCGCGCCGATCGGCTGGTCTCCCTGGTTCTGCTGCTGCGCCAGCGCGGCCGGATGTCGGCGCCCGCGCTCGCCCGCGAGCTGGAGGTGTCCACCCGTACGGTGCTGCGCGACATCGAGGCCCTGTCGGCGGCCGGAGTCCCGGTCCACGCCGAGCGCGGCCGGCACGGTGGCTTCGCGTTGCTGCCCGGGTTCCGGACCGAGCTCACCGGGCTGAACCACGAGGAGGCCCTTGCCCTGCTGGTCGCCGGATCGCGGCGCGGCGCGCAGGCGTTCGGCCTCGGCTCGGCGCTCGCGTCGGCCATGCTCAAGGTGGTGGACGCGCTCCCCGAGAGCCACCGGGACACCGCCGCCGGGGTGGCCGAGCGGCTGCTCATCGACCCCGAGACCGACCTGCTCTCGCGTCGGCCGGTCGCCGACGAGGTCCCCGGCCCCATCGCGGCCGAGGTCCGGCGCGCGGTGTTCGCCGGACACAAGCTGCGCATCCGTTACGCGGCGGTGGACCAGGCCCCCGCGTGGCGCACGGTGGACCCCATCGGCCTGGTCACCGTGCGGGACCAGGGCTACCTGCTGGCCACCAGGTCCGGCGCGGACCGTACGTACCGGCTGTCCCGGATCGTGGCCGCCGAGGAGCTGTCCGAGCCCGCGCAACGCCCGGACCGGGTCGACCTGGACCGCGCCTGGCAGGACCGCAGCACACGGTTCCGGACCGGCGGCGACGTGGTCACCGCGCTGGTACGCGTGGCCCCGGAGCGGCGGGAGGAGCTGGTGGCCACCGCGCTGGCCGTCCTTACTGAACAAGCCGAGGCGGCCGAGGAGGCCGACGGCGCGGGCGGCCGACTGCGGCTGGAGGTGACCTTCCAGGACGCGAGGCACGCCGAGTGGGCGCTGTGGCAGCTCGCCACGGACGCCGAAGCCCTGGCCCCGCAGTGGCTGCGCACAGCCCTGCACGACCGCGCCGCCGCCGTCGCCGTACGGTACGAAGCGTCGTACGAGGCGCCGTACGAAGCGCCCACCTGAGCGTCGAGGGGCTTACCCTCAGCCCTCCTCCGTGTGCTCGGGGAAGAGATGAGGGTGTCGCTTCGCGAGGTGGTGCGTGATCGCTTCGTCGGTGGGGTCGGTGACCTCCCACCCATGGGCGGACGGATGACCGGTGAACAGCCCGCACGCCTCTCCCCGGGCATCGAGCGCGGGACACCAGGGGAGCGGGATCAGTCGCGTGCGCTCGGCGTTCCACCGGGCCCAGACGGCACCCCCGGGGCGGCCGCCCTCGTCCCAGAGCATGGCGGCGTGATCGTGCTCGTGGTCCTCGCCGAGTTCGCAGAGGACGTGTCCGGCTTCCGGGCGGTGACCGGGGTCCGACAGGGCGATCATGTGGTCCGGAGGCTGGAGGAGCGCGACGGCGGTGCACTGGTTCATGGGCGGCTGTCCTTACGGGCGTCGGGGCGCGGCTGCCGTCACGGCTCATCGGATTCGCCGGAGGTGATCGGCCCGGCGATCAGCTCGCCGAGCGGGTCCGTCACGCCCCAGGAATGGGACGCGACGTGGTCCTGGAAGAACGAGCACGGCAACACGGAGGCCGTGGCGAAGACGCGGAGGACAGCGGGGCACCAGGGCACGGTCCCGACCCGGTGGACGCGGTGCGCGCCGGTACCGTCCCAGAAGAACCAGAGCGCGGAGGCGGTCGGTGTCTCGGGTGCCCAGAGGAGCGCCGCGTGCTCGGTGTGCTCGTCGTGCTCACCGAGTTCGCACAGGAGGAAGCGGTCGCGGGGGAGGGCGTCCTGCGGGTGGTCGGGGCCGCCCTTCATGGTGGCGAGGACGGCAGTCAGCTCGGCAGGCGGGGGAACGGGGGTTACGGCGGTGCATTGCAGCACGGCGGCCATTTCTGTGTGAGGGGTGTCCGGGACCGGTGGGGCGGTGAGGCGGTGAGGCCGTGGGGCCGTGGGCCGTTGGGTCTAGAAGGCGCCCAGGGAGCCGCGCCATCCGGCGAGGGTCAGGCTCAGCCCGACTGCGGGGTCAACTACGGTGAACAGCAGGGGAAAGCCCGCTTCCAGGGCCTGTATCGCATCGTCCTGGCGGTGGTCGTCGGTCGCCCAGGTCCGCAACTCTTCCGGGGCGTCGGATCCATGGAAGAGAACCGGCCGCACATCCCGGACCGCCGGTCGCAGCGTGTCCGGGGCCACCGCGAGCCCGTGCCCGTCCGCGAGACGCAGCGCCTGCCTGCGGAGCCAGCGCAGGACGAGCCGCCGGTTCGGCACGGCGACCCCGCCGAGCGAGGCGAACCGCCGCCCGTCGGTCACGGTGACCTCGGCGGCGTACGCGTACGCCATCGTCGGCATCACGCGCCACGCCCACCACTGCCACCGCTGCGGCTGTCGGTACGGATCAGCGCCCGGAGCCGGTCGGCCGCCGCTTCGATCGCGTGCACGACGGCTTCGCGTTCGGCGTCCCGGTCGGTGATCGCCGCGTTGAGCCGGGCGAGGAACAGGGCCCGGTAGGCGGGGTCGGCTTCGATACGTTGCAGCTCGGCGAAGGGCACGACGGGCTCGGCCGGGCCCGGGGCGAGCGCCCACATGAGGCGGGGGAAGCGGAGCCGCAGCCGGACCTCCACGGCCCCGAGGGCAAGGGCGAGCCGGACCCGTAACCGGGCGAGGGCGCTCACAGGACCTCACCCCGACTGCGTGCGTTCATCCGCGCGATGCGGGCCCGAAGCTGCTCTATGACCAGCGCGGGACGTACGTGACGGGGCTCGACCTCCCACTCCCGCCCACCACCCACGGGCCGCAGCGACCAATAGCAGCCGGCCACCCCACGGAACTCACCCACGCGGTCACCACGACTGGTGTCGACCATGAGGGCGCCAGGGGCAGGAGCGTCAGGAGAGGTAGGAGGGTCAGGAGGTGGTTCCTCAGGATTCGTACGAATGTTCTCGCCATACATCGATAGTTCCTCTCCGTGGCTGTATGGCTACCGGGGCGATTCAGAGTGGCCTACCGTGAAGAACCCTTCAACTGACTGATCTTGAAGGAAGAGTAGGGAGATCGGCATGGCCAACATCAAGCAACTGGACCCCGAAAGCAGCCCGCAGGCGGCCTACGGTGCCCGTATCCGGCGGTTCCGTGAGGAGCGGGGGTGGACCCAGGACATGCTGGCCCCGAGGATCGGGTACTCCAGCCAGCACATCTCGGCCGTGGAAACTGTTCGCAAACCGCCAACCCTGCGGTTTTCGAGGCAGTCTGACCAGGCATTTGGTACGACCGAAACGACCGATTCCTTCGAGCGTGAGTACGCCAAGATGCGGAGCGGGGCGCTGCTGGAGGGCTTCCCCGAGTACGTGGGGTACGAGGGCCGGGCGGCGGAGATCAGGCTGTTCGAGGTCGGCCTCATGCCTGGGCTCTTACAGACTCCGGAGTACGCGCGGGCGGTGGCCTACGGGGATGTGGAGCGCGGGTCCATCACCCCTGAACAGGCTGACCAGCGCGTCGCGTTCCTGATGGAGCGGCAAGAGGCGCTGGTTCGGCCTCGGCCGCCCATGGTGTTCGTCGTCATGGACGAGAGCTGCCTGCATCAGGCCGTAGGCGGGCCGGAGGTCATGGACGCTCAGCTGCAACGGCTGGAGGAGATGTCCGCGCGGCCCAACTGGATCATCCAGGTGGCACCGTTCAGCCTGGGGGCGCGCAGGGCGTTCGACCTGCCGGTCAACCTGCTGACCATGGACGACCGTTCCATCGTCGCGTACGCCGAATCGCAGGCGCAGGGGTACGTCGAGCGTGAAACGTCATTGGTGGCGCCCATGTTCACGGCCTACCATCAAATGCAGGGCGAGTCGCTGTCGAAGGCGGCGTCCCTGGCCAGGATCAGCCAGTTGCGAAAGGGCACCTCGTGAAGACCGAATTCCCCCGTTGGTTCAAGTCCTCGTACAGCTCGAACGGCGGTAACTGCATCGAGGTGGCCGCCAACCTGGTCGCCTCGCAGGGCATCGTCCCCGTCCGTGACTCCAAGAGCGTGGACGGTCCGGTGGTCGGTGTCCGTACCGCCGCGTTCTCCGCGTTCGTCGCGGGCGTGCAGGCCGGAACGTTCGACGCCGCCTGACGGGCCCAGTTCCGAGCACCGCCCCACTCTGTCGCCGCGCGCGCATGGTGGGGCGGTTCCGCTGTCCGGAGACAGAGGCGTGATAGGCCCTCTGGCATTGCTCTTCGGGCTCGTGCATGGTGGAACTTTCCGCTACGGAAGGGCACTTCGCGATGACCGAGCACCCGCAGTGGTTCACGTCCTCGTACAGCTCGAACGGTGGCGACTGCATCGAGGTGGCGGCCAACCTGACCGCCTCCCACGGCATCGTCCCGGTCCGCGACTCCAAGTGCGTGGAGGGCCCGGTGGTCGGTGTCCGTACGGCCGCGTTCTCGGCGTTCGTGGCAGGTGTGCGGGCCGGGACGTTCGACGCCGCCTGACGGCTGTCACAGACTTCGACGGGTGCGAGCTGCGGAATCAGGAGTCACCGCGCATGCGGCGCGCGCCCGGTGCCATCGGGGACGTACGCACCCCCCGACCGTCCGGATGGAAACGGATGGCCGGGGGTGGGCGGGACGCGGCAGGATGCTCCGCATGACGCTGCCCACCCCTGAGTTGCGCACCGCCCGCCTGCGGCTGCGGCCGTTCACCGATGCCGATGCGGCGCCGCTCTACGCACTGCACAGCGACGCCCATGTGCTGCGTTACTGGGACTCCCCGCCGTGGACCGAACCGGCTCGCGCCCGGCGCTTCCTCGCGACCTGTCGGAGGATCGAGGAGGAGGGCGCGGGAGCGCGGGTGGCCGTCGACCGTGTCTCCGACGGTGCGTTCATCGGCTGGTGCGGTCTGACCGGCTGGAACCCGGACTTCCGCAGTGCGTCCCTGGGGTATGTCTTCGATGCCGCCGCGTGGGGCCACGGCTATGCCACGGAGACCGCGGACGCTGTTCTGCGGTGGGCGTTCGACACCCTGGACCTGAACCGTGTCCAGGCCGAGACCGACACCCGTAACGTGGCGTCCGCCCGGGTCCTGGAGAAGCTCGGCTTCGTCCACGAAGGCACCCTCCGCGAGGACTGCGTCGTCAATGGCGACGTCTCCGACTCCTGGGTCTTCGGCCTCCTCCGCCGCGAGTGGCACCCGACGACGGCCGACCGCTAGGGCCTGTCGTCAAACTGCCGCCTGCCGCGCGACGCCTGGCACGCACGCTCGGGCCGAGACCTGCCCGCCCTTCGGTCCGCGCCCCGCACCGGGGCCACGGTTCCGGCACACCTTCCGTGCAGTGGTTACGGGGAGTCAGGTCTTCGGGGCCATGCGATGGCGGTTCGGGTGGGCCCGAAGCCGGGGTGAGGTGAGTTCCAGGGCCCGGTTGTCGCGTCCGGCGCTCATGTGGTCGAGCCAGCGTTCGTACCAGTCGAGGAAGTCGGTGGCGGAGGAGACGTTGGGGCCCCAGTACCCGTCGCCGTTACCCGTGAGGACGCGGTCGGTGAGGGGGCCGGTCACCGCGATGACGCATACGTCGGTGCAGCCCATCTCGATGATGTGGAGGAAGAGATCGCGTCCGTGGGCCCTGGGTTCCGCGTCGTCGAAGCCGCGGGGTGCCCCTGGTTCTTCGCGCGGATTCATGACCAGCAGGGAACACCGCTCCAGCGGCATGAGGCCGTAGAACGGCGCCGCGCCTGAGCCGCCGATGTGTGTGAGGAACTGCCGGTAGGCGTCGGGCAGAGCGATGCCGTGCTCGGCCTCGAACGCGGCGACGCGTGTTTCCGCCGGCTTCGGACCGAGGCGGAACTCGTGCTGCTCTTCCCCGAAGGAGTGGCTGCGCAGGGGTTGGAACGGGATCGCGGCCAGCTTGCGACGCAGGCGGGATGTGCGGGGATCCATGGTGCGTCTTCTTTCGTTCCCGTCACTGTACGGGTGGCTGTAGTCGGCCGGCCAGAAGCGCCCTCGCGGTCGGCACGCCCGGTTCGCGTGGTGTCGGGCCTGCCGGGCCGCGTTCACCGGTGGGTGGCCAGTACCGCTGCCAGGCCCTCTTGCAGGTCCCTGACGAAATACTCGGGGACCTCCAGCGACGGGAAGTGTCCCCCGGCCTCCGGGGACCTCCAACGGACGATCTGCCGGTACCTCTCCTGCGCCCAGGGGCGCGGGCACTTCTCGATGTCGCGGGGGTACATGCTGATCGCCGACGGGACGTCGACCCGGAGTTCGGGGTCCAGTGAGTTGTGGCTTTCGTAGTAGATGCGGGCCGCCGATGCGCCGGTCCGCGTCAGCCAGTACAGGGTGACGTTGTCGAGAACGCGGTCTCGGGAGATCGTCTCGAACGGGCTGTCCTTGGTGTCCGACCACTCGGCGAACTTGTCGAGGATCCAGGCGAGAAGCCCGACGGGGGAGTCGACGAGCGAGTAGCCGATGGTCTGCGGCCGGGTCGCCTGCTGCTTCGCGTACGCCGCGCGGTGGCGCCAGAAGTGGCGGGTCTCCTCGGTCCACTTGAGCTCGGCCGCCGTCAGCCCGTCCGTGGTCAGTCCGGGTGGTGCCTCCGCGAACGTCGTGTGGATGCCGAGGACGTGCGCCGGGAACCTGCCGCCGAGAACCGTGGTGATGTTGCCTCCCCAGTCGCCGCCCTGGGCCACGAACCTGCTGTAGCCGAGCCTTCCCATCAGCTCCACCCACGCGGCCGCGATCTTCTCGGTGCCCCACCCGGTGGTGGCCGGCCTGTCGCTGTAGCCGAAGCCGGGGAGCGACGGGACCACGACATGGAATGCGGGAGCGTCCGCGTCCTTCGGGTCGGCCAGCTCGTCCACGACGTCGACGAACTCGGCGACGCTGCCCGGCCAGCCGTGGGTCAGGACCAGAGGAGTGGCGTCCGCGCGCGCGGAGCGGCGGTGCAGGAAGTGGATTCCCAGACCGTCGATGGTGGTGCGGAACTGGCCGATCGTGTTCAGGCGCTCTTCGAACGACCGCCAGTTGTACTCCGTACGCCAGTAGTGCACGAGATCGACGAGGTCGGCGAGAGGAACGCCCTGTTCCCATCGGCGAGGGCCGGACGCGGCGCGGCCACCTGTCTCGGCCTCCGGTAGCCGTGCTGCGGCCAGTCGTGCGCGCAGATCGTCGAGGTCGGCGTCGGTTGCGTGGGCTTCGAATGCTTGCACGTCGCTGGTCGGACGGGGCATGAGACCTCCTGGCCGTCGAGGAACCGGCTACGAGTCACCGTAGAACCGGCTAAGACGGTTCTAGCAGCCCTCCGGGTCGCGCTGCAACCGGCTAAGGTGGTTCCATGCGTGCTGGCTTCCCTGACTTCCGCCTCGGCAGTGTGCTGGCTACCAGCTTCACGGGGACTCTGTCGGAGCGGCAGGGAGAGCCTGTGGAGCGCATCCCGGTTCCGCACCGACTCGTCGACTGGCTGACGGTGAGCGGCCTCGCCGTGGACTCCTGCACCGCCGCGCAGCTCGACCTCGCCCGGGAGCTGAGGGAGGCGATCCACGCCGCCGCGACGGCGGCCGCGATCCGGGAAGCCCTTCCCGCGTCCGCTGTCCACGTCATCAACGACCGCAGCGCCCAGGGCCGGGCCGCGGCGATCCTGACGCCCGAGGGTGAGCGGCGATGGCGGCTCAGCTCGGCTTCCTGTGTGGAAGACGCCCTCGGGGTGATCGCCGCCGACGCGATCAGCGTCATCGCGGGCGAGCGGGACGGGAAGCTGGCCCTGTGCGCCTCGCCGACCTGCCGGGCCGCCTTCTTCGACACCAGCCGGAGCCGCACCCGTAAATGGTGCGAGATGAACACATGCGGGAACCGTCAGAAGAAGGCACGCTTCCACGCCAACCAGCGCACGAACCCCAGATCGGTGGAGTGACCGTCAGTTCCTGGACGCGGACCTCGCCGACACCCCGCATGTGGCGGTCCCGCCGGTGGAGTTCGGGTCCGGTGACCCATCTGTTCCGGCGCAAGTGACCAGCTGCCAGGGGCTGTCGAGCCGACCCCGCCCACAAGGGGATGGCACGCCCCTACCCGTTCGGGCTAGCCTTCCGTCCCCGCCCGTTCGGTTCAGCGAGGGAGCCCCGTGGAGCACGACGTACCGACCTGTACGGAGAACGCCATCGCCTGGGCACGGCGGCACCTCGGGGCGACGTCCTACGCCTCGCGCTGTCTGGCCTTCGTGGAGGACGCCTACGAGAGGCCCAACCACCTGGAGATCTTCGGTGGCGACTTCGCCGCCGAGTCCGCCGGTCTGTACGCGGCGCAGGACAACGGCGGGGTGCCTCCGGTCGGGGCCTTCGTGTTCTACGACTACAGCGGCGAGATGCTCGGCCGGGCGCGGAACTGGGGTCATGTGGGGCTGTGCGTCGGTGATGGACTGGTCATCCACGCCTGGAGTGACGTCAGGATCGATCACTATCTGGAGGTCCCGGGTCTGGCGGGGCCGCCTGGCTGGGACGCTCCCCGGTGGACCGGATGGACATCCGCCCAGCGCATCCTCCAAGGGTGTCGGCCCAAGGACTGGACGCCGGAGGGTGACGCCGCCACGGCCGCTCGGCGTATGCAGGCTGCCCGATTCGGTGAGGGGACAGCGGGCACCTGATGCGCGCAGGGGCAAGTCGGCCTCAGGACAGTTCGGTTCGGGGGGCCGGAGCGGGGCGCTTGCGCAGGTTGCGCTGGCGTAGCAGGAGGTAGAGCGGCAGGCCGACCGAGGCGCCGAGGAGTGCGCCGAGAGCCGCCAAGACCTTCTGGCCCTTGGCCAGACGCGTGTCGACCGTCACGGCAGTCAGCAGTACGAGGACGGCGACGATCACGTCCCAGCCGAAGAAGCTGCTAATTCGGGTCGCGAAGATCTCATCGATCAGACGGGGCAGATCGAGTCCGTGCTCTGCGAGCCAGGGAATGGCCTGGGCATAGGGGAGAGCGATACCGGCGATCAGCAGCACCGCGTACAGGGCCTCAAGGGCCCGATTGCCGCGCTGTCGCTCTGTGTCGGCCCCGTCCGGCCCGTCCCGCCCGTCCTGCTGCCGCATCGATCACTCCGGATTCCATCCGACTGAGTCTGCCGGGTGCATTGTGCACGTGGTGGAAGCCGGTGCGCAGGGGGATCGGCCGAGGTGGCCTGATAGCACGGGGCGTACGAGGTTCTCGGCCTGGTGGTGAACCACATCGCGGGAGGCTTCTTGGCCGGTTCCGGTGGGCGGGTCAGACTATGGGCGGTCCCCGCTTCACCTCCGCCCCCCGGGCCTTCGCTCACCTCACTGTCAGGAACTGCCGTGTCCCACGCCTCCGCCGCCGCCTCCGGGGCGAGCAGCCCGACTCCGCGCGCCGACGACTCCCAGCGCTCCGACCGCTCCGACCGCTCCCACCGCTTCAGCGCGGTGATCAGCCGCATCGCCGAGGAGATGGCCGCGCTCGACGACCACGGCACCCCTGCCGACTACATACCGATGCTCGCCGGTGCCGATCCCCGGCGGTTCGGCATGGCCGTCGCGGAGCCGGACGGCACTGTCTACGGTGTCGGCGACTGGCGGCAGCCGTTCTCGACGCAGTCCATCTCCAAGGTGTTCGCCCTGGCCCTGGCGCTCTCCCTGGACGGCGAGCAGCTCTGGCGGGGCGTGGGCCGCGAGCCGTCGGGCAACCCGTTCAACTCCTTGGTGCAGCTGGAGTACGAGGACGGGGTGCCCCGTAATCCGTTCATCAACGCCGGGGCCCTGGTGGTGACCGACCGGCTCCAGGCCCTGACCGGGGACGCGGCCGGGCGGGTGCGGGAGCTGCTGCGTACCGAGAGCGGCAACGCCGCCATCGACTTCGTACCGGAAGTCGCCGCCTCCGAGGCGGCCTTCGGCGACCGCAACGCCGCGCTGGCCCACTTCATGGCCTCCTACGGCAACATCACGCTCCCGGTCCCCGAGCTGCTCGCCGCCTACTTCCGGCAGTGCTCGATCGAGGCGTCCTGCGCGGACCTGGCCCTCTCCGCGGGGTTCCTGGCCCGGCACGGTGTGCGGGCCGACGGGTCCGCGCTGCTGACCCGCAGCCAGGCGAAGCAGGTCAACGCGGTCATGCTCACCTGCGGGACGTACGACGCGGCCGGAGAGTTCGCCTACCGGGTGGGGCTGCCGGGCAAGAGCGGCGTCGGCGGGGGGATCATCGCCATCGTGCCCGGGGTCTGCACCCTGTGCGTGTGGAGCCCGGGACTCGACCGGCGCGGCAACTCGGTGGCGGGCGTGTCGGCCCTGGACCGCTTCACCACGCTGACCGGGTTGTCCGTCTTCTGACGTCTCCCCGCCCGGAACGGCACGGTGCCCCCGAGGGCAGTGCTCTCTGTTGCACGCGATGCGGCTGGATCCAAACGGTTGGCGCGATGTGTGCGCAAGTTTTCGCAAGATCCCTTCCCTACGACAAACTTGCTCTGCAAGTGCGGGCCACGGGCTGGAAAGGCGGCTTGGTCTCCTTCAAGCTCAGAACACATCGTCACCCGATCTCACGGAGGCGCACGTGGCACTTCATCTGCTCTGCAAGGACCCGGAGAGCCCGGACAACAACAGCCCGACCCTGTACTACGACGACGAGGCGGACACCTACCTGTTCCAGTCCTGGAAGGTGCAGGACGCCTCCCGCCTGGCCTCGATATCGGTACCGGACCACGAGACCGTGATCGAGTTCCCCAAGCGGCTGCTCCCGCTGTTCCCCAGACCTGAGGGCGTGACCACGTGCTCCTGCGGCTCCATCGCTTCCTAGGGTGAAGCTTGCGTGATGGTGCAAGGCTTCGGGGGCGTGTAGGTGGCACAGGAGCCTTGCACAACGCACACTGTTCATGTGTCCAAGTCTTCGAGCATCGACAGTGCCAGGCGCGCCCTCGGCAGGCAGCTGCGCAGCCTTCGTGAATCCACCGGTATGACCGGCCGCGCGCTGGCCCAGGCCGCCGGCTGGCACGAGTCCAAGTGCAGCCGCATCGAGAACGGGCGCGTCCAGCCCTCCGATACGGACATCACCACGTGGGCCAGGCTGTGCGGCGCCGAGGACCAGACCGATGACCTGCTCAACGCCGCCCACGGCATCCACGTCATGCACCGGGAGTGGCGGGAGGTGGAGCGGGACGGCCTTGCCCGGGTGCACACCGCGGCCTACCCCGACTGGGAAGGAACGCGCATGTTCAAGGGCTACGCCCAGTGCATGATCCCCGCGCCACTGCAGACCGAGGACTACACGCACACCGTCCTCAGCGCGCTGCAGAGCCGACGCCAGATCCGCGGCGGCCCCCGCCCCGGCCCCGACGACGTCGAAGCCGCACTCCAGAACCGGATGCACCGCAAGAAACTGCTGCTCGACCCGGACCGCGAGTTCCACATAGTGATGGAGGAAGCCGCCCTGCGGCACCTGGTCGTCGACCGGCAGACCATGATCGAGCAACTGGCCCATCTGCTCCAGGCGTCCGGGCTCGCTTCCGTTCGTCTCGGCATCATCCCGCAGACGGCCGACCGCAACGCGATCTGGCCCGTCGAGGACTTCTGGATCTTCAACGACAGGCAGGTCCGGGTGGAACTCGTATCCGCCTTCCTGCAGATCACCCAACCCAGCGAGACCCGGCTCTACCGCGAGACCTTCGACGAACTCGCCACCCAAGCGGCGTACGACCAGCAGGCCACTCTTCTGATCGTCTCCGCACTGACCGATCTGGCGTCAACGGGCTGACCTCACAGGCAAGTTGTCCCTGCCTGAGGTCCGCCGCGAACTCAGGGACACACCATTGGACAAGCGCACACCCCGGCCTTCGGTCCTGTGGCCTCTTCTCGTCGTGATGATCCTGGCTGTCGTGCTGGCGGCCTGTCTGTCGTCAGCGCACAGCCCCTCTCGCGAGCCGGACGCCCGCAGCGAGAACGCGAGCGAGGGCACGAGTGAGCACACGAAGGCCGAGCTGGTCGAACGACTCCTCCGTCACATGGAGCCGGGTTGGCGCCCGGAGCACACGACTCTCGGTCCGGCCGGCGAAGGCGAGTTCCGCGTGGTCGCCCGTCCCGGAGCGGGTGTCACCCGTCTCGTCGTCACCTGCGGCGGAGCAGGACACGTCGTCATCCGGCAGAGCGCCGAAGCCTCCTCTCCGAGGGCGGACATCCGCTGCGGAGCCGAGGCCGACAGCGTCGCCCGGATCGAACTCGGGCCCACCGAATCCGTCACCATCGCTCCGAGCGGCAGCGCCGTCCGGATCCTGTGGGGAACGCGGAAAGTGCCCGCGTGACACGGTCCGCCCGTCGGCCGTGCTCGCTCAACCGGCGACAGCCGCTACCGCGACGACCTGGGTGCGGTAGCGGCGTACCGGCCGGGGCCGGTGAGTGAGGCCCCGAAGAGCGAGTGCCCGGCAAGGTGGGGCTCCCCACCCGGGCCGGTCAGGGCGGTCGCCCCGGTCAGGGCGCGTCGACGAGCACGCGGCCGTCGGCCGGGATCTGCGTGGCGGCGCGGCCGCCGTAGTAGGACTCGACCCGGGACCGTTCGGTGGCGTTGGGGACCGAGTTCTTGCAGCTGATCCCGGCGCTGGAGCCCGACATCAACTGGGAGCACGGACCGGGCTTGGTGTCCGGCAGGCCGAGGTTGTGGCCGATCTCGTGCGCGGCGATACGGGTCTTGTCGTGGCCCTCGGTGACCGCCTGGCTGCCGAGCTCCACCCGGGCCTGGCCGCCCGGACGGACCGGACCGAGAGTGGCCTGCGGCCAGCCGTTGGTGGCGATGATCTGGATCTCGGCGCGGGTGCCGGGCCGGGCCTTTGCCAGCTTGACGTTGGTGGTGTTCGCGTTCCAGGAGGCGACTCCGGCCGTGATGGCGGCTTCCCAGCCCCGGGCCCGGGTGTCGTCGTAGTAGAGGGTCGTGACGGCCGCCGATACGTCGGCGGGCGCGGCCGTCCCGGGCGTGGACGCGGCCTGTGCGGCGGGTGCCATGAGCAGGGTGACGGCCGCGGCGGTGCCGACGGCTGCGAGCCACTTCGAGCGGGGCATGGGGGGGACCTTTCGCTGGGCCGGTCTCCGTGGGGGAGACGGCGGCGGTGGGGGCGCCGGGGGCCTTCAGGAGCGAGCGGAGGCCCGCCTTGTTGGCGTACGGTCAAGTCGTTCCGTTCGGGAGTATCCCGCTGCCGCGCGGACTCTGTCCCATGCCGGTCGGTCATAACACCCGCGGATGGGGGCACGGTTCAGGCCCTCCGCGCCCCGGCTCTCCGCGCCCCCGGCTCTCCGTGCCCCAGGCCCTCCGGCCCCCGGCCTCGCCCGCATCTACCGCCGACGCCGCCCGGCCCTCACCGGCAGCCGCAGTGCCGACCTGATCCGCCACCAGGCCCGGCGGGTGCGGGAGGTGGAGGTGGAATAGCTCACGGGGTGAGCGCGCTCGTCGCCGCCCTTCGGAGTCAGGGGGCGGCCTTCGCGGGGGTGGCGTTCCTCGGGCAGCGGGGGCATGGCTTCTCCTGGTGGCTCGGCGGTGGTCTCCGGCCGGGCTTGCCCCGCCCGGTCCGTTCGGTGAGGACGAGTCTCGGGGCGGAGCGGTCGGGGTGTCGAGCGGTGGCTTGTCACGTCAACGCGCCTCACGGGGACCACCCGGAACCACCTGTAATGAGGCGGTCGGGTCAGCCCCGGGGTGTACGTGGCCCGGAACCTCTTCCGCCGCTTCCGCACCCGCTGACCCGGGAGGCCCGATACGGTGACGACCCGCCGGATCAGCGCGGCCGCTCGGCGGTCACCGGCAGCGCGGCCGGCGACCGGGGTACCCGCAAGGCGCGGCGCGGTCGGTCATGACGCCCGTGGACGGGGCCGCTTCTCGCCCGGGTGCCAGTGGGGCGTCAGTCCCGCTTGGCGCAGCGGGTCGTGAAGGCGTCCCGGACGAGATCGAGCAGGAGCGGCCGGGCGCCGATGAGGGGTGACACCCGGTGCAGGGCCAGCAGGTGTCTCCCGAGCAGGGGGTCGCCCGTGAGTCTTCGCATGACCACGCCCTCACGGGCTCTGGCCGATCCCTGAGCCAGTGTGAGGCCGATGCCCTGGGCGACCAGGTCGCACAGGATGCTCAGGTCCCCGATCCGGTGCGGCGAGATCCGTGGCGTGAACCCGGCCGTTCCGCAGGCGTCGGCCAGCGCCCCGTAGTCGTCGCAGCCGGGATCGTTCGGCGGCAGGAGCCAGGTCTCCTCGGCGAGGCTCGCGAGGTCGATCCGCTCCTTTCCGGCGAGCGGGTGCCCGGCCGGGAGAATCACCACGACGGGTTCGAGTCCGATCACGTCGACGAGGACCTCCTCGGCGGGGGCCGCGCCGAAACCGTCCAGGTCGACCAGGCACCCCGCGTCGATCGTCCCGTCGCCGACCCGGCCCAGGAGCTCTCCTGTGGAGACGAACTGCACGAAGCTCACGGGGTTGCTCAGCGTGGCGGGCAGATGGAGCGTCAGATGGCCCAGCATCGGACCGGAGCAGCCGCCCACCGTCACCGGCTCCAGGTCGGCGGTCGGCCGGATGCGGTAGCTGCGGATGCGGTCGGCGCTGGTCACCGCGTCCCGGGCGTGCGAGATCACCAGTTCGCCCGCGCGTGTGGGTGCCACGCCGCGAACCGAGCGCTCGAACAGGGGCTGGCCGAACGACGCCTCGATCCGCCGGAGCTGGGTCGTCATGGCCGGCTGGGAGAGCATCAGGGCGGCGGCGGCCTTGGTCAGGCTGCCCGCTTCGGCGATCGCCAGCAGAATGCGGAAGTGCCGCAGTTCCAGGTCCATGGCTGAATGAGGCTAGTTCACCGCGTATGTCATGTCCATGGGTGCGGTGGGGAGTGCGGGGCGGCTGTGCCGGATGAAGCGCCCGGCCGCTCCCCGGTCGCCGTTCGGCGTTACGGGGAGCGGCCGGGCGCCTCGGGAGGTCAGGGCTCAGAGGGCGCCGGTGTGCTGCTGAATCCAGGACTTCCAGGCGGCCAGGTCCGTGTAGACGGCGCCGCCGACCCCGCAGGTGCTGCTGGTGGAGCCGCTGCGGCTGGTGGCGCCGGCCAGTTCGAGGCGGCCGTTACGGTTGACCAGGGCCGGTCCGCCGGAGTCGCCGTAGCAGGCGGTGTTGGAGGTGGTGCCCGCGATGCACAGCTCGCGGCTGTTCACCATGCCGGTGCAGGAGCTGTCGGGCAGCACCTTGGTGTCGAGCTGCTTGAGGTAGCGGGGCGCGCCGGAGGAGCAGCCGCGCTGCGGGCAGGTCTGCCCCCAGCCGAGCAGCCGGGTGGCGGAGTTGTCGGCCGGGGTGGCGGCGGTGATCGGTACGGGGGTGTGGGCCACCTGGCTGCTGAGGCGGAGCAGGGCTATGTCCTGGCCGGCCATGCTCTGGCTGTTGGAGGGGCGGACGATCTGCGAGACACCGGCGAGGGTGCCGCCGCTGAGGTGGTCGTTGGAGCCGATGCGGACCCGCAGGGCGGACGCGGGGAGGGCGCCGTTGCCGTACGTACAGTGCAGGGCCGTGACCATCCAGCCGGGCGAGATGAGCGAGGCGCCGCAGTAGTGGCCGCCGTTGACCTGGATGGAGCCCATGAACGAGTAGGTGGAGGTGGCCTGTTCGCCGCCGACGATGGGGTTCGGGGCGGCCGCGGCGGTGGAGCCGAAGGCCGGTGCGGCGATGGCCATGCCGAGGGCGATGCCTGCGGCGGCCAAGGTGCGGGGGAAAGCCATGGGGGGTCCTTCGTGTGGGAGGTGTGGGAGGTACGGAAGGGAGCGGGCGGCCCGGTCCCACGAGTGGTCCCGGATTGTTCGTGGCCCGTCAACCTGCCGTCCACAGGAGTATGTGAGGAGCCCGTGCCGGTCCACCAATGCCAGCGGCCCATAACATCCGGGGGTACCGAGGGGTAGTTCCGGCGCGGGACCGCCGCCCCCTTCCGCGTACGCCACCGCGCGAGACCGGCACCCCTCCGGCGTACGCGACAATGGAGCAATGACCACGCCCGCCCCCGCCCTCCCGCAGCTCCGCATCGGCCCGCACGCCGTGCGGCCGCCCGTGGTGCTCGCGCCCATGGCCGGTATCACCAATGCCCCCTTCCGGACGCTGTGCCGGGAGTTCTCCGGGGGCAAGGGGCTGTTCGTCAGCGAGATGATCACCACGCGGGCGCTGGTCGAGCGCAACGAGAAGACCATGCAGCTGATCCACTTCGACGCGGCCGAGACCCCGCGCTCGATCCAGCTGTACGGGGTCGACCCCGCCACCGTCGGCAAGGCGGTGCGGATGATCGTGGACGAGGACCTGGCCGATCACATCGACCTGAACTTCGGCTGCCCGGTCCCCAAGGTCACACGCAAGGGCGGCGGCTCCGCGCTCCCGTACAAGCGGCCCCTGCTGCGGGCCATCCTCAGGGAGGCCGTCACAGGCGCCGGGGAGCTGCCCGTCACCATCAAGATGCGCAAGGGCATCGACGACGACCACCTCACGTTCCTGGACGCGGGGCGCATCGCCGTCGAGGAGGGGGTGACGGCCGTCGCCCTGCACGGGCGCACCACCGCCCAGCACTACGGCGGCACCGCCGACTGGGACGCCATCGCCCGGCTCAAGGAGCACGTCCCGGAGATTCCCGTTCTCGGGAACGGGGACATCTGGTGCGCCGATGACGCCCTGCGGATGATGCGGGAGACGGGCTGCGACGGTGTCGTCGTCGGCCGCGGGTGCCTCGGGCGGCCCTGGCTCTTCGCCGATCTGGTCAGCGCCATGGAGGGGCGTACGGAACGGCACGCGCCCACCCTGCGCGAGGTCGCGGACGTCATGGTGCGCCATGCCACGCTGCTGGGGGAGTGGATCGGCGACGAGGCACGGGGCGTCATCGACTTCCGTAAGCACGTGGCCTGGTATCTGAAGGGCTTCGCGGTCGGCTCCGAGATGCGCAAGAAGCTGGCCATCACCTCCTCGCTGGAGGAGCTGGCCGGGCAGCTGCACGAGCTGGACCTCGACCAGCCCTGGCCCGACGGCGCCGACGGGCCGCGCGGGCGGACCTCGGGCAACAACCGGGTCGTCCTGCCGGACGGCTGGCTGAAGGACCCGTACGACTGCTCGGGCGTCAGCGCCGACGCGGAGCTGGACACCTCCGGGGGCTGAGCCCCCGGGTGGAGTTCACCCCCGTACGTCCGGCCCCGCCCGCCGTTCCAGCGGGGCCGCCGCCGCGGAGTTCATCACGTTGAAGACCACGCTGCCTGCCCGGTAGCGGTCGTCCGTCCACTCGATGGCCCGGCCTCCCGCCGTGTACGTCATGTGGCGCTGGCGCAGCAGCGGGCTGGCCCGGCGGACCCGCAGCAGCCGGGCGTCCTCGCTGCCCGCCGCGACCGCGTCGATCAGGTGCTCGCCGTAGTGCGCGACGATGTCCGCCCGCTCCGCGATGCTGTCCATGATCGAGACGCAGTCCTCCGGCAGCTCCAGGACGGCCGGGGCCACCCAGTCCGCGTACGCGGTCCGCTCGACCATCACCGGCTCCCCGTCCAGCCACCGCAGCCGCAGCACGTACAGCACCTCGCTGCCCGGCGCCACGTCCAGCCGCTCGGCCTCCTCGTCGGTCGCGGTCCGCACCGTACGGGTCAGGATGCGGCTGGTGACCTCGCACCCCATCGCCTGCGCCCACTGCGCGAAGCTGTTGAGCTGCTGGAAGCTCTGGCGGCGCTCCTGGCGCAGGACGACCCGCCGCGCCCCCTGGCGGGAGCCGATCAGCCCCTCGGAGGCCAGCAGCGCCACCGCCTGGCGGACCGTGCCGCGCGAGACCTCCCAGCGGGTGGCGAGGTCGCTCTCGGACGGGAGGCGGGAGCCGAGCGGGTAGGTGCCGGTACGAATGGCGTACCGCAGCGAATCGGCGATCTCCCGATAGCGCGTAGCGCCCACGTGTTCCCCTCAGGTGTTCATGTAAACCGCGCGTTGTGTACAGGTCCGCTCGTCGGTGACGGTCCTGCCGCTCACTCTAGCGTCGGCGCCACGCGTTTTGATGCGAGGTCGTTATCTACCACATCCCCTGGATAGTGGGCTTTTCTCTTCCTGCCCTCTTGTGGCAGTGGACATGGGACGTTAACTTTCCCGACACCTGGGCCGGGCGAACTGATGCCAGCTTGTATGAACAAGTGGCCCAAACTTTTCGCTCCCGGGAGACCTACCGTGCGCAGAGCCCGACCCCGCCCCCGTATCCGAGCCAACAGCCGGACCGTGGCCGCCCTCGCCCTCGGAACCGCGGCCCTCACCGCCCTCACCGCCTGCGGTGCCGCGCCCGAGGAGAAGGCCGAGACCGGCGCGAACGGTGTGAAGTCCTCCGAGGCCACCTCGGTCGCCGACTTCGGCGGGCTGGAGAAGCTGGTCGCCGCCGCCGAGAAGGAGGGCGAGCTCAACGTGATCGCCCTGCCGCCGGACTGGGCGAACTACGGCGAGATCATCAAGAGCTTCCAGGAGAAGTACAAGATCAAGATCAAGAGCGAGAACCCCGACGGTTCCAGCTCCGACGAGATAGCCGCCGTCAAGTCCCGCAAGGGCCAGAAGCGCGCCCCCGACGTCCTCGACCTCGGTATCGCCTTCGCCCGCAGCGGCGCGGCCGAGAACCTCTTCGCCCCGTACAAGGTCGAGTCCTGGGACAAGATCCCCGACAGCCAGAAGGACGCGGACGGCCGCTGGTACAACGACTACGGCGGCTACGTCTCCATCGGCTGCGACGCCGCCCGGATCAAGAACTGCCCCGAGACCTTCGCCGACCTGCTGAAGCCCGAGTACAAGGGCAAGGTCGCCCTCAACGGCAACCCGACCAAGTCCGGCTCCGCGTTCGGCGGCGTGTACGCGGCGTCCCTGGCCAACAAGGGCTCCTTCGGGGACATCCAGCCCGGCATCGACTTCTTCGGCAAGCTGAAGAAGAGCGGCAACTTCATCCCCGTGGAGTCCACCCCGGCGACCGTCGAGAAGGGCGAGACGCCCATCAGCATCGACTGGGACTACCTGAACGCCGGGTACGCCGACCAGTTCAAGGGCAAGGGCGTCGACTGGAAGGTCTCCGTACCGACCGACGGCGTGTACGCCCAGTTCTACTCGCAGGCCATCAACAAGGACGCCCCGCACCCGGCCGCCGCCCGGCTGTGGATGGAGTACCTGTACAGCGCCGAGGGCCAGAACCTCTGGCTGAAGGGGTACGCCCGCCCGGTCCTGCTGCCCGCCATGACCGAGGACGGCACCGTCGACAAGACCTTCGTCACCAAGCTCCCCAAGGTCGAGGGCACGCCGACCTTCCCCTCCTCCGAGGAGCTCGACAAGGCCAACGCCACGCTCTCCGAGAACTGGGACAAGGCCGTCTCCTGATGACCTCTTCCCACCCGACCGCCGCCCCGGGACCCGGGGCGGCCGCTGTGAAGGCCGGCGGCCGTACGCGCCGCCGCCGGCCGCCCCGCGCCTGGCTCGGCGCGCTCCCGCTGCTCGTCTTCGCCGGGCTTTGCTTCGGACTGCCCGCCGGGGCCCTGCTGTACGGGGCCATCACCCGTACCGACCCGGTCTCCGGCACCACCGAGCTCACCGGCGAACACCTCCAGCGCTCGCTCCAGGGGCCCTACCTCACCTCGCTCACCGGAAGCGTCGAGCTCTCCGCGCTGACCGCCGCCATCGCCACCGTCTGCGGGGTGCTGATCGCCCAGGCGGTCGTCACCTCCCGGCGCGCCGCGCTGCGCGGGGCCGTGCTCACCGCCTCCGGGGTGCTCGCCAACTTCGGCGGCATCCCGCTGGCCTTCGCCTTCGTCGCCACCCTCGGCATCTCCGGTGTGGTCACGCAGCTCGGGCACCTGGACGCGCTCGGCTGGAACCTCTACTCCTTCACCGGACTCACCGTCATCTACCTCTACTTCCTCATCCCGCTCATGGTGATCGTCGTCGTCCCGGCGCTCGACGGGCTGCGCCCGCAGTGGCGCGAGGCCGCCCGCAACAACGGCGCCACCGCCTGGCAGTACTGGCGCCACGTCGGACTGCCGGTGCTCGCACCCTCGCTGCTCGGCGGGTTCGTCCTGCTCTTCGGCAGCGCCTTCGCCGCGCACGCCACGGCCGCCGCCCTCGTCGGCGGCTCCGTACCGCTGGTCACCCTGAAGATCGCCGACGCGCTCTCCGGGAACGTCCTGGTCGGCCAGGAGAACGTGGCCCTGGCGCTGAGCCTCGACATGATCGTGATCGCCGGACTGGTGATGGCGGTCTATCTGCCCCTCCAGCGACGGAGCTCCCGATGGCTGCACTGACGACCACTGCGCGCCCTGAGGCCGCCGCCCCGGTGAAGGCGCCCCGCCGCACGCGCCCCCGCTACTGGCGCGGAGCCGTCCTCGCGATCGCCGGGCTCTACTTCGTCACCCCGCTGCTCTCCTCGTTCGTCTTCACCGTCCACGTACCGAACCAGGGCCTCACCTTCGAGGCGTACAGCGGCATCCTGTCGGCCGACGGCTTCACCGAGAGCCTGTTCCTCTCGCTCTCCCTCGCCGCCGCCACCATCGCGCTCGCCCTGCTGCTCGTCGTCCCCGCGCTCGTCGCGGTGCGGCTCGGGCCGCCCCGGCTGCGGGCCGTCGTCGAGATCGTCTGCATGATGCCGCTGGTGGTGCCGCCGATCGCCCTGGTCACCGGCATCGCCACCGTGCTGCGCTGGGGGCCCGACCACTTCTCGCGCACCCCGCTCTACCAGACCTTCCTGGCCGTGCAGAACGAGTCGTTCCCGGTCGTGCTGGTCCTCGCCTACACCGTGCTGGCGCTGCCGTTCGTGCACCGCTCGCTGGACGCCGGGCTGCGCGCGGTCGACGTGCCCACGCTGGTGGAGGCGGCCCGCAACTGCGGGGCGAGCCGGTTGCAGGTGATCGTGAGCGTCATCCTGCCCAACCTGCGCTCCTCGCTCGCCGGGGCCTCCTTCCTGACCCTGGCGCTGGTGCTCGGCGAGTACACCGTGGCCTCGCTGCTGGGGTTCCGGCCCTTCGCGGTGTGGATCGTCACCGTCTCCGGCGCCGAGGCCCGGATGTCGGTAGCCGTATCCCTGCTCTCCCTGCTCATCACCTGGGCCCTGCTGCTCGTCCTCTCGCGCGCCGGAACCGGGTCCTCCGCCGCTGCCGCCACCGCCCCCACCCCCGTACCCGGCAAGGAGTAGCCACCCATGTCAGCCCTGCCCACCGCCACCGCAGGCCGCCCCGAGCCGCCGCGCACCACGGGGACCTCAGCCTCCGCCGCCGGGCGGGACACCACCGGAGCCCGGGTGGAGTTCCGCTCCCTGCGCCGGGCGTTCGGCCCCACCGTCGCCCTCGACGGCCTCGACCTCACCGCCGAACCGGGCGAGCTCCTCGCCCTCCTCGGCCCCTCCGGCTGCGGCAAGACCACCGCGCTGCGGGTCCTCGCCGGGTTCGAGCAGCCCGACTCCGGCGAGGTCCTGGTCGACGGCGAGGACATCACCCCGGTCCCCGCCAACCGGCGCGACGCCGGGATGGTCTTCCAGTCCTACAGCCTCTTCCCGCACCTCAACGCCCGCGACAACGTGGCCTTCGGCCCCCGGATGCGCGGCGTCGCCACCGCCGAGCGGCACGCCACCGCCAACGAACTCCTCGAACTGGTCGGACTGCCCACCCACGGCGACCGCTTCCCGCACCAGATGTCCGGCGGCCAGCAGCAGCGCGTGGCCCTGGCCCGCGCGCTCGCCCTGCGCCCCCGCGTCCTGCTCCTGGACGAACCGCTCTCGGCACTCGATGCCAAGGTCCGGCTCACCCTGCGCGAGGAGATCCGCCGCCTCCAGCTGGCGCTGGGGATCACCACGATCTTCGTCACCCACGACCAGGAGGAGGCGCTGTCCATGGCCGACCGGGTCGCCGTCCTCAACGCGGGCCGCCTGGAGCAGTGCGCACCCCCGGCCGAGCTGTACGAGCGCCCCGCCACCCCGTTCGTCGCCGAGTTCGTCGGCACCATGAACCGGGTGCCGGGCCGGCTGAGCGGCGACGGCTCCGTCGAGGTCGCGGGCGCCACGCTCCCCGTGGACGGTGACGTTCCCGCGGGCCGGGGCGCGGTCGACGTCCTGATCCGGCCCGAGTCCATCGGCGTCACCGCCGACCCGGACGGTACGGCCAGGGTCGTCTCCGCCTCCTTCCTCGGCTCGGTCACCCGGGTCCTGCTCGACCTCCCGGACGGCGTCGCGGTCAAGGCCGACCTCGCCTCCCGGGACGCCACCGAGCTGGCTCCCGGCGTACGGGCCCGGGTCACCCCGGTCCGCCGCCCGGTGCTCGTCGTGCCCGTACGGGAGACGACGGCGCCGGAAGCCGTGGCCACCGACGCCGAGGTGGACGCGTGAAGACCTCCGCCGGTGTCCCCTCCGTCCCTGTCGCCGCCCCCGTTCCCGCCGCCGTCCTCTTCGACATGGACGGCACGCTCGTCGACACCGAGGTGCTGTGGTGGGAGACGGCCCGTGAGGTCGCGGCCGGGCTCGGCCACCGGCTGACCGACGCGGACGCGCCGGAGGTCGTCGGCCGGGCCGTCGCCGACACCGCCGCTCATCTGATCGAGGTGGCCGGGGGCGACGCCTCGGCCCTTCCCGGCACCACCGCCGACGACCGGGCCGCCGCGCTGGCCCGTACCGCCGCCGAGTTGACCGACTCCTTCTTCCGGAAGGTCGACGCGGGCGCCCCGCTGCGCCCCGGAGCCGCCGCGCTGCTGGCCTCGCTGGAGGGCGCCGGAGTGCCGTTCGCGCTGGTCAGCGCCTCGCCGCGGAGTGTGGTCGACGCGGTGGTGGCCGGGTCGCTGGCCGGGGTGGACTTCGCCTTCACGCTGTCGGCCGACGACACCGTACGGACCAAACCGCATCCGGACCCCTACCGGGCGGCGGCCGAGCGGTTCGCGGCGGAGCCCTCGGCCTGTGTGGCGGTGGAGGACTCCCCGGACGGTACGGCCTCCGCCGACGCGGCGGGGTGCGCGGTGCTGGTGGTCCCCTCGCTGCTGCCGGTCGCCCCCGGGCGGGGCCGGACGTTCGCCCGTAGCCTGGAAGAGGTGGACCTCGGGGTGCTGAGTGACTGCCTGAGGCGTCCTGAGGCGTCCGAATCCTGAAATCCAGGGTCCGAAACCAGCGTGATTCGCGCCACCCTTGATCGGGGGTGCGCTCAGATGAGCGTAATGACGGTGGCTGCACTTCTGGAAGACCTGGCACTCAGTGCCAGGTCGCAACCTTCGGGAAGTGTACTCAGGTGCGGAGAGGCCCGCTCACATGAGTGCCCTGGGTCAAGAAACGACCATGCTGCCTTCAAGAGCTGAACGGAGGGTCGCGGCCCGATTGCCGGAACGTGTCTTTAGATCTGCTGGCGGACGGGTGGTTGCGGCCGCATGACGACCAAGTGGACGTACCCATACACCTTCGATCTGGGTATGTTCCTCGCCGTCAGGGCAGCCACCGCGTCCTCGAGGAGTCGAGACCCGTGTCGGAAAACAAAGATCCCCAGAAGTTCGTCTACGACTTCACCGAGGGCAACAAGGATCTGAAGGATCTTCTGGGCGGCAAGGGTGCCAACCTCGCCGAGATGACCAACCTCGGTCTCCCCGTCCCTCCGGGCTTCACCATCACCACCGAGGCCTGCAAGGTCTACCTGGAGAGCGGGCAGGCGCCCAAGGCGCTCCGCGACGAGGTGAGTGCGCACCTCGCCGCGCTGGAGGAGCGCATGGGCAAGAAGCTCGGCCAGGCCGACGACCCGCTGCTGGTCTCCGTCCGCTCCGGCGCCAAGTTCTCCATGCCCGGCATGATGGACACGGTCCTCAACATCGGCCTCTCCGACGCCTCGGTGGCCGGTCTCGCCACCCAGTCCGGCGACGAGCGCTTCGCCTGGGACTCCTACCGCCGCCTCATCCAGATGTTCGGCAAGACCGTCCTGGGCGTCGACGGCGACCTCTTCGAAGAGGCCCTGGAGGACGCCAAGGCGGCCAAGAAGGTCACCGTTGACACGGACCTGGCCGCGGCCGACCTCAAGAAGCTCGTCAAGCAGTTCAAGAAGATCGTCCAGGACCAGGCCGGACGCGAGTTCCCGCAGAACGCCCGGGAGCAGATGGACCTGGCCATAAACGCGGTCTTCGACTCGTGGAACACCGACCGCGCCAAGCTCTACCGCCGCCAGGAGCGCATCCCCGGCGACCTCGGCACGGCCGTCAACGTCTGTTCGATGGTCTTCGGCAACCTCGGTCCCGACTCCGGTACGGGCGTCGCCTTCACCCGCGACCCGGCCAGCGGCCACCAGGGCGTCTACGGCGACTACCTCCAGAACGCGCAGGGCGAGGATGTCGTCGCCGGTATCCGCAACACGGTGCCGCTCGCCGATCTGGAGTCGATCGACAAGAAGTCGTACGACCAGCTCATGGGCATCATGGAGACGCTGGAGAACCACTACAAGGATCTCTGCGACATCGAGTTCACCATCGAGCGCGGCCAGCTCTGGATGCTCCAGACCCGGGTCGGCAAGCGCACCGCCGGTGCCGCCTTCCGGATCGCCACCCAGCTCGTCGACCAGGGGCTGATCGACGAGGCCGAGGCCCTCCAGCGCGTCAACGGCGCCCAGCTCGCGCAGCTGATGTTCCCGCGCTTCGACGACGAGGCGAAGACCGAGCTGCTCGGCCGGGGCATCGCCGCATCGCCGGGTGCCGCCGTCGGCAAGGCCGTCTTCGACTCGTACACCGCGATCAAGTGGTCCCGCTCCGGCGAGAAGGTCATCCTGATCCGCCGCGAGACCAACCCCGACGACCTCGAAGGCATGATCGCCGCCGAGGGCATCCTGACCTCGCGCGGCGGCAAGACCTCGCACGCCGCGGTCGTGGCGCGCGGCATGGGCAAGACCTGTGTCTGCGGCGCCGAGGACCTGGAGGTCGACACCAAGCGCCGCCGGATGACGGTGGGCGGCAAGGTGATCGAGGAGGGCGACCTCGTCTCGATCGACGGCTCCACCGGCAAGGTCTACCTGGGCGAGGTACCCGTCGTACCCTCCCCGGTCGTCGAGTACTTCGAGGGCCGGATGCACGCGGGCGCCGACGACGCCGACGAGCTGGTCGCCGCCGTGCACCGGATCATGGCGTACGCGGACCGGGTGCGCCGGCTGCGGGTGCGGGCCAACGCGGACAACGCCGAGGACGCCCTGCGGGCCCGCCGCTTCGGCGCCCAGGGCATCGGTCTGTGCCGCACCGAGCACATGTTCCTCGGTGAGCGCCGCGAGCTGGTCGAGAAGCTGATCCTGGCGGACACCGACGACGAGCGCGAGACCGCCCTCGCCGCGCTCCTGCCGCTCCAGAAGGCCGACTTCATCGAGCTGTTCGAGTCGATGGACGGGCTGCCCGTCACCGTACGGCTGCTCGACCCGCCGCTCCACGAGTTCCTGCCCGACATCACCGAGCTGTCGGTGCGCGTCGCGCTCGCGGAGTCCCGCAAGGACGCCAACGAGAACGACCTGCGCCTCCTCCAGGCCGTGCACAAGCTGCACGAACAGAACCCGATGCTGGGCCTGCGCGGGGTGCGCCTCGGGCTCGTCATCCCCGGCCTGTTCGCCATGCAGGTACGGGCCATCGCCGAGGCGGCCGCCCAGCGCAAGAACGCCAAGGGCGACCCGCGCGCCGAGATCATGATCCCGCTCGTCGGCACGGTCCAGGAGCTGGAGATCGTCCGCGAGGAGGCCGACCGGGTCATCGCCGAGGTCCAGGCGGCCACCGGCACCGACCTGAAGCTCACCATCGGCACCATGATCGAGCTGCCGCGCGCCGCGCTGACGGCCGCCCAGATCGCCGAGGCCGCGCAGTTCTTCTCGTTCGGCACCAACGACCTGACCCAGACGGTGTGGGGCTTCTCCCGCGACGACGTGGAGGCCTCGTTCTTCACCGCGTACCTGGAGAAGGGCATCTTCGGGGTCTCCCCGTTCGAGACGATCGACAAGGACGGCGTCGGCTCGCTCGTCCGCAGCGCGGTGGCGGCCGGCCGGGCCACCCGCCCGGACCTCAAGCTCGGCGTCTGCGGCGAGCACGGCGGCGACCCGGAGTCGGTGCACTTCTTCCACGAGGTGGGCCTCGACTACGTCTCCTGCTCGCCGTTCCGTATCCCGGTGGCGCGCCTGGAGGCGGGGCGGGCGGCCGCCGGAGCGCGGGCCAGCGACAGCCGCTGATCCGGATGGCATGACCAACTCCGGGGATTTATAAGGGAATTGGGGCGGGTCCCTCACCGTCCCGGCACCCTTGGGAGATCCCCGGAACACCGAGAAGCGGGGGGGCCCGGGGCGGGGGTGGGGCGGGGGGACCCCCCCCGGGGGGGGGGGGGGCCGGGGCCGCCGGGGGGGGGGGGGGGGGGGGGGGGGGCTTCGGTGAGGACGATGTGGCAGTTGGTGCCGCCCATGCCGAAGGAGGAG
>NZ_JBHYVE010000001.1:247352-412265 GCF_042750035.1 Streptomyces sp. NPDC059452 | reverse complement strand
GGGGGGGGGCCCCCCCCGGCCCCGCCACCTGTGTGAGACCCCGTTACCCCCTACAGGGGGCGGCCCCCTGGGGGGGGGTGCCGCCGCTTCGCCTTGCCTGCGGAATATGTGGAGCCGATCGCTCTCCGGACGGCTTCCTTCGCCCCCGGGTGCGGAATGAGCACTACCGGTTTGTCCTGGTGTACGGAATGCGGGCGGCCGGTGTGTCGTGGCACACATTGCTTCGTTTAATGCGCAAAGAAATTGGGGTGGCGCTCCGGTGGACCGGGGTGCGGACCGGGGTGCGGTCCATGGATCCCCACCCATGGACCGCACCCGGCTTACCCCCGTCGGGTACGGAGCCGCACCGTCGCCCACCGCCGCCGAACACACAAAGCCCCCCACGGCCTTCACGTGCTCATCCGGTGGGCACCGGATGCGTACCCGACGTCGTACAGCTTTTCGGGTGAAGCGGAACGGGGCGAGGCGTTTCACTTCTGGCCGAAACCCCGTGGTGACCTCCTGTGACGGCCCGCATACCCTTCGGTGGGGGCAATTGCGGATGCAACAGGTGGGGGCGTAGTGCTGCGGATCCATGTGTCCAGGCTGGACCTTTCGCGGGTGCGGATGGCCACGAGACCGGACGCGATGTGGGAAACGATTCTCAGTTTTCACCGGCTGAGGGACCGAAGGGCTTCCACGGTCTTCGGGAAATGGCGGACGGAAACGCGAGCCCGGTTGAATGGTGAAGCGCAACTGCTGGCGGCGGTCGTCCCGCCCCGCGGTTATTTCCCGGATTTCCTGACGCCCTCGGAGGAAGGCGCCGAACCCTTCGGGCTGGACGTCGGTATGGAGGCCCTGCGCGACACCCCCGCCGACCGCATCCGCCGCGAGCTGAACCTGATGGAGGCCGGGCGGCGGCGGCAGCGGGGCGGGCGGCCGCCCGCGCGGCCCGACGCCGGCGCCGGGCGGAGCACGGGCGCGCTGCCCGCCGCGCTCTCCGAGGGCCGCGCCGAACCCCTCGCCCGGCTGATCGCCGCCCTGCGCGGCTACCACGACGCCGCCGTCGAGCCGTACTGGCCGCACATCCGGGCCTCCATCGAGGCCGACCGGGCCGTCCGGGGCCGCGCGCTGCTGGACGGCGGGGCGGAAGGGCTGCTGGCGGCCCTGCCGCCGATGATCCGGTGGCGGGCGCCCGTGCTGGAGGCGGACTACCCCGTCGACCGCGATCTGTACCTGGACGGGCGCGGGCTGCTGCTCCAGCCCTCGTTCTTCTGCCGGGGCACCCCCGTCGTCTACCGCGACCCGTCGCTTCCGCCGGTGCTCGTCTACCCGGTGACCCACCCCGGGGCCCCGGAGTTCGCGGAGCCCGGCCCCTGGCTCGGCCGGCTCGTCGGCCACACCCGCTCCGCCGTCCTGCAGTCCATAGGCGACGGCTGCACGACGAGCGAACTGGCCCGCCGGGCCGGGGTCTCCCTCGCCTCGGCGAGCCAGCACGCCTCCGTCCTGCGCGAGGCGGGCCTCGTCCTCACCCTGCGCCACGGCAGCTCGGTGCTCCACACGCTGACCCCGCTGGGCGGCTCCCTGCTCCGGGGAGGGGCACCGATGGCGCTGTCCTGAGCGGGCGCCGGGAAGGCCGTGAGCTGGCCCCGGAGAACCCGTGAAATCCGTTCGCCGTACGCCGATGAGTTCCGGGCGGCCCCGCCGTCTACCCCTTCGACAGCGCCGGACGGACCCACCGAGGCGCACGACGGAACGCGGAAGAGGCAACGACGATGGCTCAGATGATCTTCGTGAACCTGCCGGTGAAGGACCTGGAGGTCTCGAAGGGCTTCTTCGAGAAGCTCGGCTACTCCATCAACCCGCAGTTCACCGACGACAAGGCCGCGTGTGTGGTCATCAGCGACACGATCTTCGCCATGCTGCTCACGGAGCCGCGCTTCAAGGACTTCACCAAGAAGGACATCGCGGACGCGTCGGGGACGACCGAGGTCATCCTCGCCCTGAGCGCCGACAGCCGCGAGAAGGTCGACGAACTCGCCGACGCGGCGCTGGCGGCAGGCGGGTCCCCGGCGAACGAGCCGCAGGACCTGGGCTTCATGTACGGCCGCTCGTTCCAGGACCCCGACCACCACATCTGGGAGGTCATCTGGATGGACCCGGCCGCCACCATGGGCGAGAGCTGATCTGCGGGGTGTGCGCCGGGGCCTCGCGAGGACGGCCCCGGCGCACACGGGTGCGGCACGGCTGCCGCCACCTGCTCCCGTACGCGGGGCGTCAGCTGCGGAACGGTCCCGTCACCTCGTACGTGATGCCGCCGGACGAACTGCCGCTGGTGCCGCGCTGCGAGGAGAAGTAGAGCCGCTTGCCGTCCGGCGAGAACGCGGGCCCGGTGATCTCCGAGCCGGACTGCCCGGTGATCCGCAGGAACGGGGCCACCGTGTCGTTCGGCGTGATGAGGCAGATCTCCATGTTTCCGCCGTCCTCCGCCACGTAGAGGTCGCCGGAGACGGCCCGGGTGACGTTGTCGACGCCGGTCAGCGGGGCCGCCCCGCCCGTCACCAGGTTGTCGTCGTACGTCAGGGAGATCGACGAGGTGGTCGCGTCGTACGCCCACACCCGGTTGTCGCCCTTGGTGGTGAACCAGCAGGTGCCCGCCGCGTAGAAGCAGCCCTCGCCGCCGTTGAAGACCTTGGCGCCGGAGACCTGGTGCCGGGTCTGGGTGGAGGAGGCGGCCGGGTCCGGCACATTGGCCCAGGTCACCGGACCGGAGGTGCCCGTACCCGCGACCAGGACCTGGAGCGTGCCGCTCGACAGGTTGCCCCAGGTGGTGGGCCGGAAGCGGTAGAAGCGGCCGTCGCTCTCGTCCTCGGTGAGGTAGATGTACCCGTGGTCGGGGTCCGCGGCCGCCGCCTCGTGCTTGAACCGGCCGAGCGCGGGCCGCCGCACGGACGCGTTCACGCCCCACGGGTCGGTCTCGTAGACGTACCCCCGGGTGACCTCCTCGCAGGAGAGCCAGGTGTTCCACGGGGTCGAGCCGCCCGCGCAGTTGTTGTTCGTGCCGGACAGGATGCGGTACGCGGACGTCACCGTCCCCGAGGAGTTGAACCGCACCGCGCTGGCCCCGCCGCCGCTGCCGGAGGAGACCTCGGCGTTGGAGACGTAGATCCAGCCCGAGCCGTCGGCGTAGGTCGCCCCGCCGTCGGGGGCGCTGTGCCACCGGTAGGAGGTGCCCGCCACGTTCTGCCCCGAACGGGCGATGATGCGGCTGGTGAAGCCGCTCGGCAGCTGGATGCCGTTGCCGTTGGCCGCCTGGAGCGGGCCGTACGGGCCGGGGGCCGGCTGGGCGGGGCCCGCGAAGGCGGCGCCCCGCCACAGGGTGCCGCCGAAGGCCGCCGCCGAGGTGCCGACCACCGCCGTGCGCAAGAAGGTCCGACGTTCCACGATCACTCCACGGATGAGTGAGGGCCCGCCGCTCCGGACGGACCGGCGGGTCGCGCGTCAGGACTGTAGGAGTACGTGGTTGACGTGCCCTCAACAAGCGGTGAACGGCGGAGGGCCGGGGCGGGGCCGGGCGGTCACTCCACCCGCACCGGATACACCGGCACCGAGACCTCCTCGTCGTCCAGGCAGACCCCCGTCACCAGGTCGAAGCGCTGCTTGAGCAGCGGCGAGGCCACGAACGGCCGCCCGTCCGCCGCCGAGCCGAGCAGCCCGCGTGAGAGGACGTACGCCCCGGTGAACGGGTCCCGGTTGCCGATCGCGTGCACCGCCCCGGACCGGTCCATGAACAGGGCGGCCTGCCCGCCGTCCGGCAGCAGCACCGCGACACCGCGCCCGGGGGTCAGGCGGGCCGGGTCGCAGACCGCGAGCGGGCCGCCCTCGGCGGGGGTGATCCGGACGACGGCCGGGGCGGTGCTCAGGTCGGTGGTCATCAGGACGCGGTCCCTTCGAGGGTGCGGACGGCGAGCACGGGCCCGGCGAGCAGCTCCAGATCGGGCTTGATCTGGTCCCGCTCCGGGACGAACCTCACCGAGGGGTCGGGGGTGTCGGGGGCGTTGACGAAGGTCACGAACCGCCGCAGCCGCTCCGGGTCGTTGATGGTCTCGGCCCACTCGTCGCGGTAGCCGGTCACATGGTCGGCCATCAGCCTCTCCAACTCCTCGCAGAGCCCCAGCGAGTCGTGGACGACGACGTCCCGTACATGCTCCAGGCCGCCGTCGATCCGCTCCAGCCAGGCGGAGGTGCGCTCCAGGCGGTCCGCCGTACGGATGTAGAACATCAGGAACCGGTCGATGAGCCGCACCAGTTCGGCGTCCGAGAGATCCTGGGCCAGCAGGTCGGCGTGGCGCGGGGTGGCCCCGCCGTTGCCGCCTACGTAGAGGTTCCAGCCGCCCGCCGTGGCGATGATCCCGAAGTCCTTGCCCCGGGCCTCCGCGCACTCCCGGGCGCAGCCGGAGACCGCCGACTTCAGCTTGTGCGGGGCGCGCAGCCCCCGGTAGCGCAGCTCCAGGTCGATCGCCATCCGTACGGAGTCCTGCACGCCGTAGCGGCACCAGGTCTGCCCCACACAGGACTTGACCGTACGCAGTGACTTCCCGTACGCGTGCCCGGACTCGAACCCCGCGTCGACCAACCGGGCCCAGATGAGCGGCAGTTGGTCGACGCGGGCGCCGAAGAGGTCGATGCGCTGGCCGCCGGTGATCTTCGTGTAGAGGCCGAAGTCGCGGGCCACCTCGCCGATCACGATGAGCTTGTCCGGGGTGATCTCGCCGCCGGGGATGCGGGGCACGACCGAATAGGAGCCGTTGCGCTGGAGGTTGGCGAGGAAGTGGTCATTGGTGTCCTGGAGGGCGGCCTGCTCCCCGTCCAGCACATAGCCGCTGGCCCCCACGGTCGGGGCGAGCGAGGCGATGACCGAGCCGACCGTCGGCTTGCAGACCTCGCAGCCGTTCCCGCCGCGCGCCTCCTCGCGGCCGTGCGAGTCGAGCAGGGCGGTGAACGAGGTGACGCCCAGGGTCCGGACGATCTCGTACAACTCGCTGCGGCTGTAGGCGAAGCAGCCGCACAGCCCGGTGTCCTGGCTCTGCGGAAGCAGTTGCCCGATCACCTTGACGCAACTGCCGCAGCCCGTCCCCGCCCGGGTGCACTTCTTCACCTCGGGGAGAGTGGTGTGCTCGCAGATCGCGCCCTTGGTCACGTTGTGGCAGGAGCAGATGACGGCATCGTCCGGCAGTGCGGACGGCCCCAGCGTGACCGGCCCGTCCGCCCCGGCCGGGAGTACCAACTGCTCGGGCGCGACCGGCAGTACGGTGCCCGTCATCGGCCGCAGCGTGCCGTAGCTCTCCGCGTCCCCGACCAGCACTCCGCCCAGCAGGGTGCCGTCCACGCCGATCACCAGCTTCTTGTAGACGCCGGAGCGGGAGTCGGCGTACACGACGTCCAGCGCGCCCTCCGCCGTCCCGTGCGCGTCCCCGAACGAGGCCACGTCCACGCCCAGCAGCTTCAGCTTGGTCGACATGTCGGCCCCGGTGAACCCGGCCTGACCGCCGCCGAGCACCTCGGCCACGGTCTCCGCCATCTCGTAGCCGGGCGCCACCAGACCGTAGACCCGCCCGTCGGAGGCGAGCGCGCACTCGCCGATCGCGAACACCGCCGGGTCGGAGGTCCGGCACTCCTCGTCGACGATGATCCCGCCGCGCTCCCCGACCGCGAGCCCGCATTCCCGGGCGAGCTGGTCGCGCGGCCGCACCCCCGCCGAGAAGACGACGAGGTCGACGCCGAGCGAGGACCCGTCCGAGAGGGCCATCCCGTTCACCGCCCCGTCCTCCCCGGCGGTGACCTCCTGCGTACCGACCCCGGTGTGGACGGTCAGACCCATCCCCTCGATCGTCCGCAGCAGCGCGGCGCCCCCGCCCTCGTCCACCTGGACCGGCATCAGCCGGGGCGCGAACTCCACGACATGGGTGCGCAGCCCGAGCCCCTTGAGCGCCCCCGCCGCCTCCAGCCCGAGCAGCCCGCCCCCGACCACGGCCCCGCTCTCCGCCCCCTTGGCGTACTCCTCGATCGCGAGCAGGTCCTCGATGGTCCGGTACACGAAACAGCCCCGGGAATCCTTCCCCGGTACGGGCGGGACGAAGGGATACGAGCCCGTGGCCAGCACCAGCGTGTCGTACGCGAACACCGCCCCGGACCGCGCGGTCACCGTCCGGGCCCTGCGGTCGATGTGCTCGGCCGGGTCGCCGACGTACAGCTCGATGCCGTGCCGCTCCATGAACTCCGGCTCCACGAGCGAGAGTTCATCGGGGGACCGTCCGGCGAAGTACGAGGTGAGCCGGACCCGGTCATAGGCGGGCCGGGGCTCCTCGCAGAGCACGACGACCCGGGCGCGCCCGGCGGCCGGGGTCAGCCCGCGCGCGGCCAGGGACTCCAGGAACCGCTGCCCGACCATGCCGTGCCCGACGAGGACGAAGGTGGGGGTGTTCGGGGTACTGGTTTCCGGCATCTCAATGGCCTCCGTCATCGGTGAGCAGGTGGAGCAGGGACATGGCGGCGGGCAGCGGTTCGTCGTCCTGCCAGGTGCGGGCGAGGCTGGAGACCGCGCCGAGGTCGCCCAGGAGCACCCCTCCGGCCAGCCGCCCGTCCCGGACGACGACCGTGCGGTACGCGCCCCGGGTGGCGTCGGCCAGCCGGATCACGTCGTCGCCGGGGAGCGGGCGGGCCTCTCCGAAGGCGGCGAGGTCGAGGGCTTCGGGACGTTCGGGGCCGCCGGGTCCTTCAGCTCTTCCGGAGCGGAGGGAGAGCCGGGTCAGGGCCCGGGTGCCCTCGTATCGGGCGGGCCGCCCGGCGAGCAACTCGACCAGCACATCGGCCTGTTCCAGCGCCGGTCCGGCCAGCCCGTAGAGCGTGGAGCGGTGCTCGGCGCAGTCGCCGATGGCGTGGATGTACGGGTCGGAGGTGCGGAGCTCGTCGTCGACCACGATCCCCTTGCGGACGTCGAGCCCGGCCGCGCGGGCGAGCCCGGTGCGGGGCCGTACCCCGCAGGCGAGGACGGTGAGGTCGGCGGCGAGCTCGTAACCGTCGGCGAGCTGGACGGCCCGTACGGCTCTGGTGCTGGTGCTGGTGCTGGTGCTGGTGCTGGTGGTGGTGCGCAGCCCCCGTACCCGGCACTCGGTGTGCACCTCCACCCCGAGCGCTTCGAGGTGGCCGCGGAGCAGGGCGGCGGCCTCCGGGTCGAGCTGGCGCTCCATGAGGTGCTCGCCCTGCTGGGCCAGGACCACCTGGGCGCCGCACTCCGCGAGCGCCCGGGCGGCCGACACCCCGAGGAGCCCGCCGCCGATGACGACCGCCCGGACTCCGGGCCGTACGGCGGTGCGCAGGGCGAGGGCGTCGTCGAGCGTACGGAAGGGGTGCACCCCGTCCGGCAGGGTGGGCGCCCCGTGCGGCAGGGAGCGGGTTCCGTGCGGGAGGGAGCGGGCGCTGTCCGGCAGGGAGCGGGCGCGGTGCGGCAGGGTGGTGCCGAGCCCGCGCAGCGGCGGGAGCACCGGGTTCGAGCCGGTGGCCAGGACGAGGCGTCCGTAGCGCAGGACGCTGCCGTCGTCGCAGTGGACGAGCCGGTCGGCCCGGTCGATCCGGACGGCCCGCACTCCGCGCCGTACCTCGGCGGGCGGCAGGGCGATGACGTCCGGCGCGTACCGCCCGGCCAGCACCTCGGCCAGCAGCACCCGGTTGTAGGGGGCGTGCCGCTCCTCGCCGATGACGGTGACCCCGGGCACCCGCGCGGCGAGCCGGGCCCCGGCCATACCGGCACCGATCACCACGACGGGCGCGGAACTCTCCGTCTTCTCTCTCATGAGGAAGAGAGTGGTCGGCGGGTGTTACCCAGCCGCATCCCGCCGGTTTCCCGGACGGAACCGTGCGCTCAGCGCGGACCGGCGCCCCCTGTGAGTTCCCGCGCCGAGGGCCCCCTTAGTGTCGACGCCATGCCCGACATCACCCTCACCACCCTGATCCTCCTCTGCCTGGCCGCGGCCGCCGCGGGCTGGATCGACGCGGTGGTGGGCGGCGGCGGGCTGCTGCTCCTGCCCGCCCTGCTGCTCGGCCTGCCGAACGTACCGGCGGCCCATGTCCTCGGTACCAACAAGGCCGTCGCGATCGTCGGAACCTCGGGGGCCGCGATCACCTATGTACGGAGGGCCCCGGTACGGGTGGGGCTGGCGGTACGGGTGGGGCTGATGGCGCTCGCCGGGTCGATGGCCGGGGCGTTCTTCGCCGCCGGGATCAGCAGCGAGGTGCTGCGCCCGGTGATCATGGTGGCGCTGCTCGGGGTCGCGGCCTTCGTGCTGCTGCGCCCGTCGTTCGGCACGGCGGCGGTGGGGGACACCGACGCCCGGCCGGTGACCAGGGCCCGGATCGTCACGGCGGTCGTGCTGGTGGGCGGCGGGATCGGCTTCTACGACGGCCTCTTCGGCCCCGGTACGGGCACCTTCCTCGTCCTGGCCCTCACCGCCGTGCTCCACCTGGACCTGGTGACGGCGTCCGCCACCGCGAAGATCGTCAACGTGTGTACGAACGCGGGGGCGCTGGCCATGTTCGCGTACCAGGGCACGGTCCTGTGGCAACTGGCCGCCCTGATGGCCGTCTTCAACCTGGCGGGCGCGATGGCCGGGGCCCGGATGGCGCTGAGCCGGGGGAGCGGCTTCGTCCGGGCGGTGCTGCTGACGGTGGTGTTCTCGCTGGTGGCGAAGCTGGGCTACGACCAGTGGACGGGATAGATACGTGTCCCGGGCTCACCGCACATCGGTGAGATGGGCGTAGGCCACCACATTGCCCTGGTAGCCGGTCTCCTTGGAGAACCCGCCGCCGCAGGTGATCAGGCGGAGTGAGGCGTGCGGGGAGTCGCCGTAGACGCGCTGGTCGGGGAAGTCCTTGTTGTCGTACACCTCGATGGCGTCGATCGAGAAGACGGCCGTGCGCCCGTCCTCGCGGACGACCTCCACGCGGGTGCCCTTGGTGAGGGCGCCGAGGGCGTAGAAGACGGAGGGCCCCTCGGCGTTGTCGACGTGCCCGGCGACGATCGCGGTGCCCTTGGCGCCGGGCGGGACCCCGTCGGCGTACCACCCCGCGAGGTTGCGGTCCTCGTCCGGAGGTACGTCGAGGCTGCCGTCGGCCCCGAGGCCCAGCCGCATCATCGGCGCGTCGACGTCGATGCTCGGGATGCGGATGCGTACGGGGTCGGAGGGGCGCAGCGGCTCGGCGACCGGGGAGCCCGGCTGGAGCTGGGGCCCGGCGGCGAAGGCCTGGGCGCTGGAGGGCTGCGGCGGGATCAGCTGCTCGCCGGAGCCGTTCTGGATGAGCCAGATGCCGCACAGGACGGCGATGCCCACCAGCCAGCCCCTGGCCTTCTGCGCGCTCTGGGACACGTCGTCGTCCTCGCAAGCCGTGGGTCGGGGACGGACCGGACGCGCTCGGGGACGCGCCCGGCCCGGTCGGTGCGGGGGAGCGGTGGGGCTTTCCCGGCCTCAGCTGCCGCTCTCGGTGGACTCCGTCCGCCGCCGCAGCAGCCACAGACCGCCGACGGCCGCCACGCCGATCACGCCGACACCGAGGGCGACCTGCGTGGAGTTCGGCTCGACGCTGCCGCCGACCCCGGTCCGGACGTGGCCGGACGGGCGGTCGTAGTCGGGCTTGTGCTTGCCGCCGCCGATCACCTTGAGGTCGCCGACGGCGTCCTTGCCGTTGTCGCAGGAGACGATGATCTCGTAGACGCCGGGCCGGGTGTCGTGCGGCACGGTGAACTGGCCGACCAGCACTTCCTTGTGCGTACCGCGCCGGACCTCGAAGTCGCCGGCGTCCAGGGAGTTCGCGTCACCGACGCCCGAGCCCTTGGGGCCGCAGGCGGTGGTGTTCACGGTGACCTTGGCGCCGGGGGGAGCGGTCGCCGGGGTGATCTCCAGTCGGCCGAAGCTGTCCGCGTACGCGGACGGGGCTGCGGTGAGACCGAGCGCTATGACGGTGACCGCGGCAGTGGCGGTACCGGTCATGAGGCGGGCAGGACTGCGCATGGGGATTCCTCCGGGCAGACGGCGCGAGCGGTTGTGTCCTGCTCCCGACCTAACGGGCGGTCGCCACCGCATGCCTTCTGACGCGAGGTCAGCTTTCACTCGTACGGACCGGCGCGGCACCCTTGTCGCCGAAGATCGCCGCAGGTCACGGCGGTGCGGCTGGTCCGTTCGGTCCGTGCTGCCGGCCCGGGTGCCGATCGGGTGAGGAGCGCGCGGCAAGTGTGACGTACGTCACATGAATGTGCTCCCGGGTCCCGGGCACACGCACTACACCCCCCACGGGACGGATCCCCGCCCCCCACGGCACCCGCCCCCACCCGGCCTACCCCCCCTGGGCCCGGTGGGGGCGGTGTCGGCGCCGGGGATCACTCGCCGCCTGTGGTGGCGCTCCACGAGATCAGCGGCGGCCGCACCCGGGCGCACAGCGGCTGCCCCTTGGCGTCGGTGAGCCCGAGCCGCCCAGTGAGATGCCCCGACCGGGCGGCGGCTTCGAGGACCCCGGCCTCGATATCGCTGAACATCAGCTTGGCGCGCCGGAACATGGAGAAGAGCCCGGCGTCGTCCACCGTCCCCCACGACAAATAGACGAACCGCCCGCCCAGCCGGTTCTGAATGTACGGCCCCGAGATCTCGACCCCGTCCGCCGTGGCTTTTGCGGTGCACTCCAGGGTCCAGGAGGCGGATGGCGCGTCCCCGGGGTGGAGGCCGAGCAGCTCACCGGGCCGGTCCTTGCGCTGGACACCGACGTGGATGTTCTCGAACCCGGGAAAGTCGGAGTCCGGCCCGCAATTGCGGCCGGGGAGCGCTGAGGCCTCGATATGGATCTGCATACTCCCCATGGTCCGCCACGACGGCGGAGCGGGCGTGCCACGGTCGGTTTTCGGCCAGCCCGGCATCGGGGTACGCGGCTGGCCCGGCATCGGGGTACGCGGCCGGCCCGGCTTCGGGGCGCGAGGCCGGACCGGCTCCGGCGGGCACGCGGCCATCCCGGCTTCGGGGCGCGCGGGTCAGACGAGATCCTCCGGCGCACCCCCGTACACACCCTCCAGCCGCCGCACCACCCGCTCCATCTCCTCCTCGCCCCCCACGAACTCCACGTCATCGATCCGCCGAACCGGCGCGATGCCTTGAGAGTTACAGATGAAGGCCCCCCGATAGGCACCCACCCCTTCCAGTGTCACCGCCCGCCGAACCGACGGCTCCCCCTCCTCGGCGAGGCCACGCTCCAGCAGCGCCATCGTCACGCCGAGGAGTGCGGGAGCGTCCGGCCACACCACCGAACTCCCGTTCCAGAAACCGATATTGGTGACAGCCCCCTCGGTCACCACCCCACCCGGCGCGGTCAACAGGGCCTCGTCGAACCCTTCCCGCGCGGCCAGCAACCCGTAATAGGTCTGCCCGAACTCCCCCGGCCGCTTGATGTGCGGCAGGACCCGTGCGTACGGCACCGACATCAGGCTCCGCCCCCCGCCCGCCATCGCGATGCCCTCACGAACGGTGACCATGACCCGCGTACGGCTCTCTCTGGGCGGAAGGAACCCATGCACCCGCACGGAGGCGTCCCGCATCCCGGCCGAGTCCAGCGCATGCCGGATCAACTCCCGTACGTACTCGCCCTCCAGCGGCAACTGGAACAACTCCCGATTCGCCGCATCCAACCGCTCCAGATGCAGCCCGAGCCCCCGTACCCTCCCCTCCCTCACCTGCATGGCGGTGAAGTGCCCGAACCCGAAGAGGGCGGGAACGCGCAGGTCGTCCTCGGTGGCGGGGTGCCCGTCCATCTCGACGTAGGGGAGGGGGAAGGGGGTTGCGGCGGGCGCGGGGTTCGTCATACGGCCACGGTAGACGGGGGAGGCCGGAAGCCTGAGGCCGGTCCTCCGGGGCACCGTGGAGCCGCACCCGGGAATGAGTGCGCGCGGAGCCGAGTCGGCCGGGCGCTAGGTGACCGGACCGGTGAGGCCCCGCACATAGCGTCCGGGGGTGGTGCCCACGTGGCGCGTGAAGTGCCGGTTCAGATGGGCCTGGTCGTGGAATCCGACGGCTGTGGCGACCTGGGCGGGGCGGAGGCCGTCGAGCAGAAGACGGCGTGCCCGGTCGATGCGCTTGCCGGTCAGATAGGCGTGCGGTGGCAGGCCGTAGGTCTGCTTGAAGCACCGGATCAGGTGGGTGGGGTGAGCATGCAGAGTGGCGGCAGCCTCGGACAGCGATATGCCGACGGGTATCCGGGAGTCGAGCAGCTCGCGCAACCTGGCGGCCAGCCGGTTCGCCTCGCCGCTCGGTGCGAGGGGACGAAGCGCGTCGAGGTGGAAGTGGAGCCGCTCACGGATGAAGGAGAGACGGGACTCGGATTCGAACTCGTCTCCGGCATGGCCGAGAGAGACATGCAGCTGGTGGATGCGATGGCGCAGCAGCTCGTCATCGAGAACCGGGCTGTCCACCGCACTGCCCACCAACCGCTGGGGAAGCACGGAGTCATCGAGATAGAGATTGCGTTTGCGGAAGCCTGAGGCCGTCACCGTCCGGCCGTCGTGGGGGACACCGGGGGGCAGCAGGAGCACACTGGCCGCACCGGTCGCCCCATGGAACCGGCGGTCGAGCGCGAAGCCGACCGCACCGTCGTCGAGGATCATCAGATCCCACGTGTCGTGGGTGTGCACCGGATACGCGTGATCGGTGAAGTGCGCGTGGAAGACCTCCGAGATCCCCGTGACCGACGGCCGCCAGGCGTTGACGGAGGTGCGGGGGCGCTCTGCGGTCATGTCAGGAACGTACAAGACCGGCGGAAGCCCGAGGCGGCAGGCTCATGACGTCAGCCAGGCAGCGGGAGGCCGGAGCCTCCGGCCTTGAGGAAGGAACGCCGCATGTCCACGATTCCTGTTCCCGTCAACCTCAGCGACAAGCTCGCGCAGTTCAGCGAGTTGTGGTCGCAGAAGAAGGTGGCGGAGCTCAACGACTACGAGGTCAAGCTGGCCAAGCTGAAGGGGGAATTCGTCTGGCACAGCCACGAGAGCACCGATGAACTGTTCCTGGTCCTCAGCGGTCGGCTCACCATCCAGCTCAGGGACGGCGATGTGGTGCTGGAACCCGGTGAGTTGTTCGTGGTTCCCCGCGGTGTCGAACACTGCCCCGTGGCGGCCGAGGAGACCGCCATCCTGCTGTTCGAACCGGCGGGAACGATGAACACCGGTGACGCGGGAGGTCCGATGACCAAGGCGGCCGAGGACTTCAGCCAGCGCACCTGCCGGGCTTGACCTCAATCAAGGTTGAGGCTCAATGCTCGGAGTCATGGACACCACACCCGTACCCACGCCGTCCCCCGCCCCCCTCAAGGTCGCCGTCATCCTCGGCAGCAACCGGGAAGGCCGCTTCGGGCCGGTTGTCGTCGACTGGTTCCTCAAGCGGGCGGACCGGTATGACGGCATCGAGACCGAGCTCGTCGATGTCGCGACCGCCGACCTGCCCACCGCCCTCTCCTTCAGCCCCGCGCCCGAGGACGCGGCCCGCATCGAGGCGGTCTCGGCGCGGCTGGCGGCGGCCGATGCCTTTGTCGTCGTCACGCCCGAGTACAACCACTCCTTCCCCGCCCCGCTGAAGAACCTCATCGACTGGCACCGCGCCGAGTGGCAGGCCAAACCCGTCGCCTTCGTCTCGTACGGCGGCAGGTCCGGCGGGCTGCGGGCCGTCGAGCAGCTTCGGCAGGTCTTCGCCGAGCTGCACACCGTCTCCGTCCGCGACACCGTCTCCTTCCACAACGCGGGCGGCCTCTTCGACGACGAGGGGGAGCACCGCGATCCGGCGGAGGCCGAGGGGGCGGCGAAGGCGCTCCTGGATCAGCTGGTCTGGTGGGGCAACGCACTGCGCGACGCGCGAAATCGGCATCCGTACAGCGCCTGACCCCCTCGGCGACGACAATCGGTGCACGGGCAGGAGCCCGCCGTATCAGAGGGGACCGAACGATGACAGCGCCGTCGCCGGCATGGCTGACCGTACTGACCACGATCGACAGCGAGGAGCGGGCCCGCGAGCTGGCGCAGGGCGCGGTGGAGGCCCGGCTGGCGGCCTGTGCACAGGTCTCCGCGCCCGTCATCTCCGTCTACCGGTGGCAGAACGCCATCGAGTCCTCGGAGGAGTGGCAGGTGCTGTTCAAGACGGCGGGTGAGCGGTACGAGGAGTTGGAGGCGTATCTCCTGCAGGAGCACGACTACGAGAACCCCGAGATCATCGCCGTCCCCGTCGTCCGGGGCAGCGCCCGCTACCTCGGCTGGGTCACGGCGGAGACGGCCCCCGCAGCCGCCCTGTGACGGCGGCCATGAGCACTCTGGACCCCGGTGCCCCGCCCACCGACGAGCTGCCGTTCTTCGTGTACGGGACGCTGCTCCCCGGCGAACCCAACCACGACCTGTTCCTCCGGGGGCGTACGTCGGGGGAACAGGCGGCCGTCCTGCCCCGGGCCCTGCTGTACGACGGTCCCGGCTACCCGTACGCCATCGACGGCCACGGCCGGGTCCACGGCACCCTGCTCACCGCCGCGCCCGGGGTGTACGGGGAGCTGCTCGGGCTGCTGGACCATCTGGAGGAGTACCTCGGGCCCGGCCACCCGCGCAATCTGTACGAGCGGGTCGTCCGTGAGGTCGAGCTGCCGGGGGAGGAGCCTGCGGTGACCCGCGCCTGGGTCTATCTCGCCGCTGCCGCCGTCACCCGGTCCCTCCGGACCGGCGGCAGCGTCATCGACGGCGGGCGGTGGGTCACCGGGCGGCCTCCAGGCGGACCGCGCACACCTTGAACTCCGGCATCCGCGACACCGGGTCCAGCGCCGGGTTGGTCAGCGTGTTGGCCCTCCCCTCACCCGGCCAGTGGAACGGCATGAACACCGTGTCCGCCCGGATCGCCCCGGTGATCCGGGCCGGAGCCACCGCCCGCCCGCGCCGGGACGTCACGGCGACGAGCTCCCCCTCCGCCACCCCGATCCGCTCCGCGAGGCGCGGGTGCAGCTCCACGAAGGGGCCCGGGGCCGCCGCGTTCAGCTCGTCCACCCGGCGGGTCTGGGCCCCCGACTGGTACTGCGCCACCACCCGACCCGTCGTCAGCACCACCGGATACTCCCGGTCCGTCTCCTCGGCCGCCACCCGGTGCACCACGGGGACGAAGGAGGCCCGGCCGTCCTCGGTCGCGAACCGGTCCAGGAAGAGCCGGGGCGTTCCCGGGTGGTCCGGGTCCGGGCAGGGCCAGAACACCCCGTCCTCGGCCGCGATCCGCTCGTAGGTGATGCCCGCGTAGTCCGCCGCACCGCCCGCCGAGGCCCGCCGCAACTCCTCGAAGACCTCCGCCGGGTCGGCGGGGAACCCCTTGCCGTGGCCCAGCAGTCCGGCCAGGGCGTGCAGCACCTCCAGGTCGCTGCGCACCCCCTCCGGCGGGTCGAGCGCCCGCTGCCGCAGCAGCACCCGGCCCTCCAGGTTGGTGGTGGTCCCGCTCTCCTCCGCCCACTGCGTCACCGGCAGCACCACGTCCGCCAGCGCCGCCGTCTCGGAGAGGACGACATCGGCCACGGCCAGGAAGTCCAGGGAGGCCAGACGGCGTTCGATGTGCGAGGCGTGCGGGGCCGAGACCACCGGGTTGGAGCCCATCACCAGCAGCGCCCGCACGTCCCGGCCGAGCGCGTCCAGCAGCTCGTACGCGCTCCGCCCCGGCCCCGGCAGACCGTCCGGGTCCACGCCCCACACCTCCGCGACATGGCGGCGGGCCGCCGGGTCGGTCAGCTTGCGGTAGCCGGGCAGCTGGTCGGCCTTCTGGCCGTGCTCCCGGCCGCCCTGCCCGTTGCCCTGCCCGGTCAGACAGCCGTACCCGGAGAACGGCCTCCCCGCCCGGCCGGTGGCCAGGCAGAAGTTGATCCAGGCGCCCACCGTGTCGGTCCCCTTGGCCTGCTGCTCGGGCCCGCGTGCCGTCAGCACCATCCCGCTCTCCGCCCCGCAGAACAGCTCCACCGCCTCCCGCAGCCGCGCCACCGGTACCCCGCAGATCCGCTCCACCAGCTCCGGCCAGTGCGCCATCGCCCCGGCCCGCGCCTCCTCCCAGCCCCGGGTGCGGGTCCGTACGAACTCCTCGTCCACCCGCCCTCCCGCCACCACCAGGTGCAACATCCCGAGCGCCAGGGCCAGATCGGTGCCGGGGCGGGGCGCCAGATGCAGATCCGCCTGTTCGGCGGTTCGGGTGCGGCGCGGGTCGATCACGATCAGCCGGCCTCCGTTCGCCTTCAGTTCCGTCAGATAGCGCAGTGCGGGCGGCATCGTCTCGGCCAGGTTCGACCCGACCAGGATCACGCATCCCGAACGCGGGATGTCCTCCAGCGGGAACGGCAGGCCCCGGTCGAGCCCGAACGCCCGCTGGTGGGCAGCGGCCGCCGACGACATGCAGAAGCGGCCGTTGTAGTCGATCTGCGAGGTGGCGAGCACGACCCGGGCGAACTTCCCGAGCGCGTACGCCTTCTCGTTGGTCAGCCCGCCCCCGCCGAACACCCCCACCGCATCCGCCCCGTGGGCCGCCCGCACCCCGCCCAGCCCCTCGGCGATCCGTCCCAGCGCCTCGTCCCAGCCCGCCTCCTCCAGCTCACCGCCGGGCCGCCTCCGTACCAGCGGGGAGGTCAGCCGGACCCCTCGGCGCAGCACGGCGGGGGCGGTCCTCCCCTTGCCGCACAACGCGCCCCGGTTGACCGGGAACCCGGTGCGCTCCACCACCTCGGCCACCTCCGGGCCCGCCACCGGGCGCAGGGACATCCCGCACTGGAGGGCGCAGTAGGGGCAGTGGGTGGGGGTTTCGGTACCGGTCATGGGGCCCAGCCTGCGAGAGCGGTATTACGGGGACGGGGGCACCCGGTTACGCCACCGGAACGCCCACCTCAGCCCACCACCCGCACCCCTGTGAGGTCCCGGGGCGGAGTGCCGGGGCGGAGTGCGGGGACGGGGTGCCGGGGCGGGGTGCCGGGCCCTGCCGCTCGCAGGCGCCGCGAGCCGCTGTCTGCCGGAGCCGAGCCCCGCCGCCCGCAGGCGCCGAGGCCGACTCCCGTCAGGTCAGCGTGTCGCCAAGGCCAGCGCCTCCGCCACGCCCGCCTCCTGGGGGCCCAGGAACGTGGGGTCGGGCCGGAGCACGGCTTCCAGGGCGGCCTTCCCCGATGCGGCCAGCTCCCGGGCTCCGCCGTAGTACCAGGTCGAGTCCCGGGGTTCCTCGACCCCGACCCCGTACGCGTCGATCCCCGCCGAACGGCACAGCGTGGTCGCCCGGTGGATGTGGAAGCCCTGGGTCACCAGCACCGCCCGGTCGACCCCGAATATCTTCTTGGCCCGCACACAGGAGTCCCAGCTGTCGAACCCGGCGTAGTCGCTGACGATGCGGTCGTCCGGCACCCCGCGCTCGGTGAGATACGTGCGCATCGCGTCCGGCTCGTCGTACTCCTCCCGGCTGTTGTCCCCGGTGACCAGGACCACCTTCACCTTCCCGGTCCGGTACAGCTCGGCCGCCGCGTCCAGGCGGTGGGCCAGATACGGGGTCGGCCGCCCCTTCCACAGCCCGGCGCCGAACACCATGGCGACCTCCCGCACCGGGGCGTCCGCCGTGGTCCCCACCCGCGACTCGGCGCCCACCCGCATCCAGGTCGCGGGCAGCAGCGCCAGCACGCAGAGGGCCATCAGCCCCTGTACGGCGAGCCGCTGACCCCGGCGGGAGCGCGGCAGCCGCAGTCGTAGCCGTGGTCTGTGCTTCCTCGCGCCGGTCTCCGCCGCCTCCGCCGACGCCCCTGACGCCACCTGCGTCCCCCGCGCCCGGCCCATCCCTCGCATCCCCCGCACGGGAGCCCCCTTCGTTGTCCGTGTCGTCGTTCGTACCGTCGTTCGGTCCCATCCCACCTGACGAGCGAAACGTCCGAAAGGTTCGCCGATCGGCAGAAACGGGTGCAGGCCCCCGCCCCGCACACCGGCCACCACCCCGCCGTGAGGGGGAGGAAAACCCCCGTGACCCTCGCGCAACGGCCCGGCAACCTCCGCCCGGCACGATCGGGTCCATGCACCGCACCCGGTCCTCCACCGCCCCCCGGCTCCCCACCGCCCCAGCCACCCCGCCCCAGCCCTTTACCGCCGAACGCCCCCCGCCCACCCTCCTCGTCGTCGCCCACGGCAGCCGCGACCCGCAGGCCCTGCGCACCGTCCTCGCGCTCCTGGACCGGGTCCGCGACCTGCGCCCCGGGCTCGATGTCCGCCTCGGGCACATCGAGCTGAACCGGCCGCTGCTCCCGGACACCCTGGACGGCCTGCGCGGGGCCGACGCCGTCCTCGTCCCGCTGCTCCTGGGGCGCGGCCACCACGTCAAGCACGACCTGCCCGCCGCCGCGGCCGCCGCCCCGGACGTACGGGCCCGGATCGCCGCCCCCCTCGGGCCGCACCCCCTGCTGGTGGAGGCGCTGTACGGGCGGCTCCTGGAGGCGGGCTGGGACCGGGCCGACGAGGGGAGCCGCCGGGCCGCCGTGGTCCTCGCCGCCGCCGGGTCCCGCGACCCCGACTCCGCCCAGGACACCCGGCGTACGGCCCGGATGCTCGCCGAGCGGCTCGGCGGGGTGCCCGTCGTCCCCGCGTACGCCTCCGCCGCCACCCCCACCGTCCCCGCCGCGCTGCGCGCGCTGGCCGCCCGGGGACGTCACCGTACGTTCGTCGCCTCGTACTTCACCGCGCCCGGCCGCTTCGCGAGCGCCGCCGCCGGGGCCGCGCCCCGTACCGCCGCCGTTCCGCTCGGCGCCCACCCCACCATGGCCCGCCTCCTCCTGCACCGCTACGACCAGGCACTGTCCGCCACGGCCCCCGCCGAGGCAGTGAGCTTGCTCGCTTCCGCCTGACTTCCGGGCCCGCTCCCGGCACGTTGTCGGTCCCGGTCGCTACTGTCGGAACCATGGACGGCACACAAGGCGTACGCGGGGCAGATCAGACACACGGCACACACGACGCACACAGCACACACGGAGCGCCCAGTGAGCGGGGCGCCGGGAGCGGTTACGGACCGGCCGACACCGAGCGCTTCGACACCGAGGAGGACAAGCGCCCCGGCCGCACCGCCTTCCAGCGCGACCGGGCCCGGGTGCTGCACTCCGCCGCGCTGCGCAGGCTCGCCGGGAAGACCCAGGTGGTGACGCCCGGCACCCGCTCCCTGGTCTGGGACGCCAGCCCCCGCACCCGGCTCACCCACTCCCTGGAGTGCGCGCAGGTCGGCCGCGAGCTGGGCGCGGTCCTCGGCTGCGATCCGGACCTGGTGGAGACGGCCTGCCTCGCCCACGACATGGGCCACCCCCCGTTCGGCCACAACGGCGAGCAGGCGCTCAACGACTTCGCCTCGGACTGCGGCGGCTTCGAGGGCAACGCCCAGTCGCTGCGGCTGCTGACCCGCCTGGAGCCCAAGCGGTTCGTCCGCGACCCGCGCTCCGGCGAGCTGGTCAGCGTCGGCCTCAACCTGACCCGGGCCGCTCTGGACGCCGCCACCAAGTACCCCTGGCCGCGCGGCGCGCACCCCACCGACCCGCACTCGGTGAAGTTCGGGGTGTACGCGGACGACCTGCCGGTCTTCGCGTGGGCCCGCGAGGGCGCGCCCGAGGACCGCACCTGCTTCGAGGCCCAGGTGATGGACTGGTCCGACGACGTGGCGTACTCCGTGCACGACTTCGAGGACGGGCTGCACGCCGGGCACATCGACCCCAACTGCCTCTACGCCGAGCCGGAGCGCGAGGAGATCTTCGCCGTCGCCATCGGCCGGTACGTCCCCGCCGACACCGACCCGCAGGAGCTGTCCGAGGCCCTGGACCGGCTGATCGACCAGGAGTGGTGGCCGCACGGCTACGACGGCTCCGCCGTGGCCCAGGCCCGCCTCAAGGACGCCACCAGTCAACTCATCGGCCGCTTCTGTACGGAGGCCGAGCTCGCCACCCGCGAGGTGTACGGACCCGGCCGCCTCACCCGGTACGGGGCGGAGCTCGTCGTTCCGCGCACGGTCCGTAACGAGTGCGCGGTGCTCAAGGCGGTCGCCGACCGTTACGTGATGCAGCGCGCCGAGCAGGAGACCCTCCGCGCCGACCAGCGCATCGTCATCGCCGAGCTGGCCGCCGCCCTCACCGCCCGCGCCCCCGAGGGACTGGAGCCGCACTTCCGGGCCCTGTTCGACCAGGCGGCCGACGACCACACCCGTAAGCGCGTCCTGGTCGACCAGATCGCCGCCCTCACCGACGCCTCCGCACGATCCCTGCACGCCGCGCTCACCGCCCGCCGCGGCTGAGGGGCAGACTGGAACCTGACCACGGGGGGTGACCTGTCCGGGGCACACCCTCTTCCGTCATCACGCTGCGTGCGGGACGCTCGCAGCTGGGGGCGCCGCGCAGCACAGCACTGAGGAGGCATCAAGTGGTCGACGCACATCGGACGTTCGTCATCGTCGGAGCGGGACTCGCAGGGGCGAAGGCGGCCGAAACACTGCGCGCGGAGGGGTTCACCGGCCGGGTGATCCTCATCGGGGATGAGCGCGACCACCCCTACGAGCGGCCGCCGCTCTCCAAGGGCTACCTCGGCGGCAAGGAGGAACGCGACAGCGTCTTCGTCCACGAGCGCGCCTGGTACGCGGGCGCCGACATCGAGCTGCACCTCGGCCAGCCCGTCACCGTGCTCGACCGGTACGCCAAGACGGTGCAGCTCGGCGACAACACCGTCATCCACTACGACAAGCTACTGCTCGCCACCGGCTCCGAGCCCCGCCGCCTCGACATCCCCGGCACCGAGCTGGCGGGCGTCCACCATCTGCGCCGCCTCGCCCACGCCGACCGGCTGCGCAACGTCCTGGCCGCCCTCGGCCGCGACAACGGCCACCTGGTGATCGCCGGGGGCGGCTGGATCGGCCTGGAGGTCGCCGCCGCCGCCCGGGGGTACGGGGCCGAGGTCACCGTCGTCGAGTCGGAGCCCACCCCGCTGCACCAGGTCGTCGGCCCCGAGCTGGGCCAGATCTTCACCGAGCTGCACCGCTCGCACGGCGTCCGCTTCCACTTCGGCGCCCGCCTCACCGAGATCACCGGCCAGGACGGCATGGTGCTGGCCGCCCGCACCGACGACGGCGAGGAGCACCCCGCCCACGACGTGCTCGCCGCGATCGGCGCCGCCCCGCGCTCCGCCATCGCCGAGGCCGCCGGTCTGGAGATGGCCGAGCGGGCGCACGGCGGCGGCATCGCCGTGGACGCCTCGCTGCGCACCTCCGACCCGCACATCTACGCCGCCGGGGACGTCGCCGCCGTCGCCCACCCGTTGCTCGGCGTCCGGCTGCGCGTCGAGCACTGGGCCAACGCCCTCAACAGCGGACCGGCCGCCGCCCGCGCGATGCTCGGCCAGGAGGTGACGTACGACCGGGTGCCGTACTTCTTCTCCGACCAGTACGACCTGGGCCTGGAGTACTCCGGCTGGGCGCCGCCCGGCTCCTACGACGAGGTGATCATCCGGGGCGACGCGGGGAAGCGGGAGTTCATCGCGTTCTGGCTCAAGGACCGCCGTGTCCTGGCCGGGATGAACGTCAACGTGTGGGATGTCACGGAGACGATCCAGGAGCTGATCCGGGCAGGTCAGCAGCATGATCCGGAGGCGCTCGCCGACCCGTCGGTGGAGCTGGAGTCCCTGCTCTGAGCGGCCCGCCCGGGCTCCCGGGGACGCCGGACGGGGCGTTCGGCCAGGAGCCCGGGGGAGCGGGGGGCGGAGCCGGATGTCCGAGCCCACCCGTAGACTTCACGCGTGGCCGGCAGGATCAACGACGACGACGTGAAGGCGGTACGGGACGCGGTCCCGATCGACTCCGTCGTGTCCGAATACCTCCAACTGCGCAGCGCGGGCGGCGGAAACCTCAAGGGGCTCTGCCCCTTCCACGACGAGAAGTCCCCCTCCTTCCAGGTCAGCCCCGCCAAGGGCCTGTTCCACTGCTTCGGCTGCCAGGAGGGCGGCGACACGATCGCCTTCGTGATGAAGATCGACCACCTCTCCTTCTCGGAGACGGTCGAGCGCCTCGCCGCCAAGGCGGGCATCACCCTGCGGTACGAGGAGGGCGGCTACAACCCCTCCCACCAGCGCGGCGAGCGGATCCGGCTGATCGAGGCCCACCAGGCCGCCGCCGAGTTCTACGTCCGCGCGCTGGAGAGCCCCGAGGCCGAGATCGGCCGCACGTTCCTCGCCGAGCGCGGCTTCGACCAGGACGCCGCCACCCACTTCCGCGTCGGCTACAGCCCGGCCGGCTGGGACCACCTCACCCGCTATCTCCGCGGCAAGGGCTTCACCGACAAGGAGCTCATCACCTCCGGCCTCTCCCAGGACGGCCGGCGCGGCCCCATCGACCGCTTCCGCGGCCGCCTGATGTGGCCGATCAGCGACACCGCCGGGGACATCGTCGGCTTCGGCGCCCGCAAGCTCCGCGACGACGACAACGGCCCGAAGTACCTGAACACCCCCGAGACCCCCGTCTACAAGAAGTCCCAGGTGCTGTACGGCATCGACCTGGCCAAGAAGGACATCGCCAAGGCCAGCCGCGCCGTCGTCGTCGAGGGGTACACCGACGTCATGGCCTGCCATCTCGCCGGGGTCACCACCGCCATCGCCACCTGCGGCACCGCCTTCGGCAACGACCACATCAAGATCCTGCGCCGCCTCCTCATGGACAACGGCAGCGCCCGCGTGATCTTCACCTTCGACGGCGACTCGGCCGGTCAGAAGGCGGCCCTGCGCGCCTTCGAGGACGACCAGAAGTTCGCCGCCGAGACCTACATCGCCATCGCCCCGGACGGTATGGACCCGTGCGACCTGCGGCTGGCCAAGGGCGACGACGCCGTACGCGACCTGGTCGAGCCGCGCACCCCGCTCTTCGAGTTCGCCCTGCGCCAGATCGTCGGCCGGTACGACCTGGAGACCCCGGCGGGCCGCGCCGCCGCGCTCGACGAGGCCGCCACCGTCGTCTCCAAGATCAAGACCAGCAGTGTGCAGCGCGAGGTGGCCGTCCAGCTCGCCGGGCTCGTCGGCATCCTCGACCAGGAGTTCGTCGTCCACCGCGTCGCCCAGCTCGCCCAGTGGGCCCGTAACAAGGGCGGCGACGGCAAGGGGGAGCGCGGCGGCAGGGGCGGCGGACCCCAAGGCTCGCGCGGTGGACCCCAGGGCCCGCGCGGCGGCGCCCCGCAGCAGGGCGCCCCGGCCCCCGCCGGTTTCTCCGGCCCCGCGCTCAACCTCCGCAGCCCCGCCCACCGCACCGAGCGCGAGCTGCTGAAGCTCGCCCTCCAGAAGCCCGCCCTGGTCTCCCCGGCCTTCGACGCGTACGGCGTGGACGAGTTCACCGCCCCGCCCTACGCGGCCGTGCGCCAGTGCATCGAGGAGGCGGGCGGCGCCGAGCGCGGCCTCGGCGACAACCGCGAATATCTGGTCGCCGTCATGGAAGCGGCCCCCAACGACACCGTGCGCAACCTCGTCACGGAGCTCGCCGTCGAGGTCTTCCACGGCAAGACGATCGACGAGACCTACGCCGGAATGCAGCTCGTCCACGTCCGGCTGCGCGCGGTGGACCGCCGCATCGCCGACGTACAGGGCAGCCTCGCCCGCCTCGGCAGCCATGTGGCCCCCGACGATCTGGCCACCGCGCAGAACGAGGTCTGGGTGCTCCAGCAGTACGCGCAGTCCCTGCGGGCGAAGGGCGCCGACGCGCTCTGAGGGCGCCCCGGCCTTTCCGGGACAGATCTCCAGGAACAGTAACCGGCCGGTGACCGACCGGAATCAGAAAGTCCCCGCACGCCCCTCGTGGCAACCCTGTGCCGTACCCCACACTGGGGCTGCCAGAGTCATCCGGCAGCGATCACCTGGAGGTCGCCCCCGTGCAGACCCGGACCGTGACGACCGCGACCGAGCACATGTCGGCGATTCCCGTGCAGAACCGGGCCGTCCACCACCCGGAGAGCCGTCCGGAGAGCCGTCCGGAGAGCCGTCCGGAGAGCCGTCCGGAGAACCCCCCGGAGACCGCGGCCCGCCCGCCCGCGAGCGCAACCGAGGCCGTCATGGAGGAAGCGGAACACGTCCCCGAACCCCGCGAGGCGCGGAGCCGGGCGGAGAACGGCGGCCCCACCTCCGACCTCTTCCGGCAGTATCTGCGGGAGATCGGCCGCATCCCGCTGCTCACCGCCGCCGAGGAGGTCGAGCTGGCCCGCCGCGTGGAGGCCGGGCTCTTCGCGGAGGAGCGGCTCGCCAACACGCCGGACCTGGACTCCCGGCTCGCGGGCGACCTGGACCGGCTCGTGGTCATGGGCCGCACCGCCAAGCGCCGGCTCATCGAGGCCAACCTCCGCCTGGTCGTCTCCGTCGCCAAGCGGTACGTGGGCCGGGGCCTGACCATGCTCGACCTGGTCCAGGAGGGGAACCTCGGGCTGATCCGGGCGGTGGAGAAGTTCGACTACGCCCGGGGCTACAAGTTCTCCACGTACGCCACCTGGTGGATCCGCCAGGCCATGTCCCGCGCCCTGGCCGACCAGGCCCGTACGATCCGCGTCCCCGTCCATGTCGTGGAGCTGATCAACCGCGTGGTCCGCGTCCAGCGCCGACTGCTCCAGGAGCGCGGGTACGAGCCCACCGCCGAAGAGGTCGCCGCCCAGCTCGACCTGACCCCGGAGCGGGTCACCGAAGTCCTGCGCCTGGCCCAGGAGCCGGTCTCCCTGCACGCCCCCGTCGGGGAGGAGGACGACGTCTCCTTCGGTGACCTCATCGAGGACGGCGACGCCGCCTCACCCGTGGAGTCCGCCGCCTTCCTGCTGCTGCGCGAACACCTGGAGGCGGTCCTCTCCACCCTCGGCGAGCGCGAACGCAAGGTCGTCCAGCTCCGCTACGGCCTGGACGACGGGCGGCCCCGCACCCTGGAGGAGATCGGCCGGATCTTCGGCGTGACGCGCGAACGCATCCGCCAGATCGAGTCCAAGACCCTCAGCAGGCTGCGGGACCACGCCTTCGCCGACCAGCTCCGCGGCTACCTGGACTGATCCACCGGACAGGCCCTAGTCCACCTCGGCCAGCGCCTCCGCGAACTGGGCCGCGTACAGCCGGGCATAGGCACCCCCGGCCGCCAACAGCTCCTCGTGCGTGCCCTGTTCCACGATCGACCCGCTCTCCATCACCAGGATCACATCCGCGTCCCGGATCGTGGAGAGCCGGTGCGCGATCACGAACGACGTACGCCCGTGGGCCAGGCGCGCCATCGCCTTCTGGATCAGCACCTCGGTCCGGGTGTCCACCGAGCTGGTGGCCTCGTCCAGGACCAGGATCACCGGGTCGGAGAGGAACGCCCGCGCGATGGTGATCAGCTGCTTCTCGCCCGCGCTGACCCCGGAACCCTCGTCGTCGATCACCGAGTCGTACCCGTCGGGCAGCGTCCGGACGAACCGGTCCGCGTGCGCCGCCCGGGCCGCCTCCTCGATCTCTTCCCGGGTGACCGCGCGCGCAGCGCCGTACGCGATGTTCTCCGCTATGGAACCCCCGAACAGCCAGGTGTCCTGGAGCACCATGCCGATCCGCGAGCGCACATCGTCCCGGCTCATCCGCGCCACATCGACCCCGTCGAGCGCGATCCGCCCGCCGGTCACCTCGTAGAACCGCATCAGCAGATTGACCAGCGTGGTCTTGCCCGCACCCGTCGGACCGACGATCGCGACCGTCTGCCCCGGCTCCACGCTCAGCGACAGATCCTCGATGAGCGGCTTGTCCGGGTCGTAGCGGAAGGAGACCTTCTCCAGCGAGACCCGGCCCAGCAGCTCCTTGGGCACCTCGCCGTCCTCCGGGTCCGCGTCCTGCTCCTCCGCGTCCAGCAGCTCGAAGACCCGCTCGGCCGAAGCCACCCCCGACTGCACCAGGTTCGCCATCGAGGCGACCTGCGTCAGCGGCATCGAGAACTGACGGGAGTACTGGATGAACGCCTGTACGTCACCGATCGACAGGGTGCCCGAAGCGACCCGCAGACCGCCGACGACGGCCACCAGCACATAGTTGATGTTCGAGATGAACATCATCAGCGGCTGCATGAGCCCGCTGGCGAACTGCGCCCTGAACCCGGCCTCGTACAGCGCGTCGTTCTGCTCGGCGAAGTCCTTTGCCGACTCCTGCTGCCGCCCGAAGACCTTCACCAGGCTGTGCCCGGTGTACATCTCCTCGATATGGGCGTTGAGCTTCCCCGTCACCCGCCACTGCTGCACGAACTGCGGCTGCGACCGCTTGCCGACCCGCGTCGCCACGACCACCGAGAGCGGGATCGTCACCAGCGCGACCAGTGCCAGCAGCGGCGAGATCCACACCATCATGATCAGTACGCCGACGATGGTCAGCAGCGAGTTGATGAGCTGCCCCATCGTCTGCTGGAGCGTCTGCGAGATGTTGTCGATGTCGTTGGTCGCCCGGCTGAGCACCTCACCGCGCTTGGCCCGGTCGAAGTACGAGAGCGGGAGCCGCGACAGCTTCGTCTGGAGGTCCTCGCGCAGCTGGAAGACGATCCGGTTGATCACCCGGATCGACAGCCGCGTGGAGACCAGCATCAGCAGCCCGGCGGCGACATAGACCACCAGAGCCAGCAGCAGGACGCCGCCCACCGCGCCGAAGTCGATGCCCTCGCCCGGGGTGAAGCCCACCCCCGAGAGCATGTCGGCCATCGAACCGCTGCCCTCCGCGCGCAGCCCCTCGACGGCCTCCGCTTTCGTGGTGCCCTCCGCCATCTGCCGGCCGACCACCCCCGCGAAGATCAGGTCGGTCGCCTTCCCGAGGATCTTCGGCCCGGCCACCGACAGCGCCACGCTGACCGTCACCGCGCCCAGCATCAGATACAGCGATGCCCTCTCCCGGCCGAACCGCTTCAGCAGCCGCTTGCCCGACCCCTTGAAGTCCATCGAACGATCGGTGGGCGCGGCCCCGGCCATCATCCGTCCGGCAGGACCGGCCATCACGCGGCCTCCGCTTCCGTCAGCTGGGAGAGCACGATCTCCCGGTACGTTTCATTGCCGTCCATCAGCTCGTGATGGGTGCCGCTGCCCACGACCCGCCCCTCGTCCAGGACCAGGATCCGGTCGGCGTCGCGGATGGTGGAGACCCGCTGCGCGACGATCACCACGGTCGCCCCGGCCGTCTCGTGGGCCAGCGCCGCCCGCAGCGCCGCGTCGGTCGCGTAGTCCAGCGCCGAGAACGAGTCGTCGAAGAGGTAGATCTCCGGCCGCTGCACCAGCGTCCGGGCGATGGCGAGCCGCTGCCGCTGACCGCCCGACACATTGGTGCCGCCCTGCGCGATGGGCGCCTCCAGACCGTGTTCCAGCTCCTCCACGAACCCCTTGGCCTGTGCCACCTCCAGCGCGTGCCACAGCTCCTCGTCGGTGGCGTCCGGATTCCCGTACCGCAGGTTCGTCGCGACCGTCCCCGAGAAGAGGTACGGCTTCTGCGGCACCAGGCTCACGGTCTTCGCCAGCAGCACCGGATCGAGCCTCCGCACGTCCTCGCCGTCGACCAGCACCTCGCCGTCCGTCACATCGAACAGCCGGGGTACGAGACCGAGCAGCGTGGACTTCCCGCTGCCGGTCGACCCGATGATCGCGGTGGTCTCCCCGGGCCGCGCCACCAGATCGACCGCCCGCAGGACGGGCTCCTCGGCGCCCGGGTAGCGGAACTCCGCGCCCCGTACCTCCAGATGCCCGTGCCGGCGCAGCTCGGTGACGGGCGCGGTGGGCGGCACGACGCTCGACTCCGTCTCCAGCACCTCCTGGATGCGCTCGGCGCACACCTCGGCGCGCGGCACCATCATGAACATGAAGGTGGCCATCATCACGGCCATCACGATCTGCATCAGATAGGCGAGGAACGCGGTCAGCGCACCGATCTGCATCCCGCCGCTGTCGATGCGGTGCGCGCCGAACCACACCACCGCGATCGACGACAGGTTGACCACCGTCATCACGGTCGGGAACATCAGCGCCATCAGCCGCCCGGTCGCCACCGACACATCGGTCAGCTCGGTGTTGGCCCCCCGGAACCGCTTCTCCTCGTACCCGTCGCGGACGAACGCCCGGATCACCCGGTTACCGGTGATCTGCTCGCGCAGCACCCGGTTCACCGTGTCCAGCCGCTCCTGCATCGTCCGGAACAGCGGCCGCATCTTCGACACGATGATGCTCACGGAGATCCCGAGCACCGGGACCACTGCCAGCAGCACCGCCGAGAGCGGCACGTCCTGCCCGAGCGCCATGATGATGCCGCCGACACACATGATCGGCGCCGACACCATCAGCGTGAACGCCATCAGCACCAGCATCTGGATCTGCTGGACGTCGTTGGTGGTCCGTGTGATCAGCGAGGGCGCCCCGAACCGCCCGAGCTCCCGGGCCGAGAACGACTGCACCCGGTCGAAGACATCGGCCCGCACGTCCCGCCCGAGCGCGGCGGCGGTCCGGGCCCCGTAGAAGACGGCCCCCACGTTGCAGAGCACCTGGAGGACGCTGGCAGCGATCATGAGACCGCCGAACTCCAGGATGTAGCCGGTATCGCCCTTCACGACACCGTTGTCGATGATGTCGGCGTTCAGGCTGGGCAGATACAGGGTGGCGCAGGTCTGGAGCAGCTGGAGGAGGACCAGCAGCGCGATGGGTTTCTTGTACGGGCCCAGATGGGCCCGCAGGAGTTTTATGAGCACACGCGTCTTTCGGAGTCGGCGGAGGGCAGAGGCCGACCCAGTTTCGCGTACGCCGTACTCCGAGAGCGAGCCGTTTTCACCAAACTCAGGTCAAGGCTCGGGCGGGCCCGGCCCTCCTGCCGACCCCCGCCGAAGGCTACTGGCCCCCGCCGAAGGCCCCGGGGTGGATCTGGTCCCGCGTCGCCCCGTACTGCTGACGCACCGCACCGCCGACCGCCAGCTCCTCGCCCGGCTCCAGCACCTGGGCGGCGGCGCCCTGCCAGGCCGGGGGAGTGCGCGGGTCGAGGGTGCCCTGCGACACCCCGAGCGCCCAGGCGGCCTGCCGGGCCGCGCCGATCGCCGCGTACTGGGCGGGCTGCGGTACGACGACCTGCGTACCGAACAGGGCCGGAGCCAGCGCCTGTACGGCGGGGAGCTCGGCGGCGGCCCCCAGCAGGAAGACCCGCCGCACCTCCACGCCCCGCCCGCGCAGTACGTCGAGGGCGTCGGCCAGCGAGCAGAGCATGCCCTCGAACGCGGCCCGCGCCAGATGCTCCGGCTTCATCGACTCGCGCCGCAGCCCGCTGAGGGTTCCGGCGGTGTGCGGGAGCTGCGGGGTGCGCTCGCCCTCCAGGTACGGCAGCAGCACCAGCCCGGAGGCGCCCGGCGTCGACTTCAGGGCCAGCGCCGACAGCTCCTCCAGCCCGTCCAGACCGAGCATCTCGGCGGTCCCGCGCAACGCACGTACGGCATTGGACACATGCACCACCGGCAGGTGCATCCCGGTGGCGTCGGCGAAGGAGGTGATCATCCCGCTCGGATCGGCCAGCGCCTCGTGGTGCACGGCCATCACGGACCCGGAGGCCCCCAGCGACACCACCGCGTCGCCCACCGCGACCCCGAGCCCGAAGGCCGCGGCCATGATCTCGCCGGTCCCGGCGGAGATCAGGAGCCCTTCGGGGGTCATCCCGGCGGAGTCGGCGGGCCCGAGTACCTCGGGCAGCGCGGCGGAGTGGCCGAGCGCGAGCTCCACCAGATCGGGCCGGTAGGCGGCGGACCCGGCCGACCAGTACCCGGTGCCCGAGGCGGCGCCCCGGTCCGTGGTCCGCCGGGCGGGCCGGCCCAGCAACTGCCACACGAGCCAGTCGTGCGGCTGCATCACGGCGGCGACCCGCTGCGCGTTCTCCGGCTCGGTCCGCGCCAGCCACCGCAGCTTCGCCACGGGCTGCGCGGCCTGCGGTACGGCCCCGACCGCCTCGGCCCAGGCCTGCCGCCCGCCCAGCGCGTCGACCAGATCGGCCGCGGCGACCTGCGCCCGCCGGTCGTTGCCGAGCAGCGCCGGGCGTACGAGGTTGCCCTGCCGGTCCAGCGGTACGAGCCCGTGCTGCTGGGCCGAGACACCGATGGCCTGCACCCCTTCGAGCAGCCCGCCGGAGGCCGCCTCACCGAGGGAGAGGAGCCAGGCCTGCGGATCGACCTCGGCGGCCTTGGCCTCGACCGGGTGGGCGGCGTACCCCTCCCGGAGCACGGCGCCCGAGTCCGTGTCGCAGACGACGATGTGAGTGAAGGCGGAAGAACTGTCCAGCCCCGCGACTATGCCCATACGCAGATTCTGCCGCACCGCCGTACTTTCCCGTAACCGCCGCCACTGCCGGGCCTCGGGCGAGGGCCTCAGGTGTTGGTGGTGCCCCAGTCGTCCTCGGCGCCGCCGTTCTGGCTGCTGCGCTCCCGCAGCGACCGGACGCGCTCGGCCACGGAGGCGGGCACCTTGTCCCCGACCTTGTCGCTGACCGAGTGGTACGCCTTGCCGGCGATGTCCCGGCCACTGTGCGCGGCACTCTCGGCGGCGTTCCGTACGGCGGGGTTCTCCGTGAACTGCCGGGCCGACTTCTTCAGCTGCTCGTAACGCTCGCGCCCGGCTCGCGTGCCGAGCACGTAACCGAGGGCCACTCCGGCGATGAACGTGAGCCGGTACCGCATGGCTGCCACCCTTCCTGCGCTTGGTGCGACGTGTGCAGCCCGCCTACCCGCGAGCACCCGAGATCACCCCGGGCGATACCGATTGGCGGAGCACCCCCCTGCTTGCGCTAATGTATGTGTCGCAGCGAACGCGCGCCGCCCGGCAGCCGCCAGGCAGGTACGATTCGAGGCAACGCAGCAATCCCCTGTAGCTCAATTGGCAGAGCAGCCGGCTGTTAACCGGCAGGTTACTGGTTCGAGTCCAGTCGGGGGAGCGCGATCCCCTGTAGCTCAATTGGCAGAGCATTCGGCTGTTAACCGGAGGGTTACTGGTTCGAGTCCAGTCGGGGGAGCGGTACGGAAGAGGGCCCTTCGGGGTCCTCTTTTGTATGCCCGGCCGACGCCGGTCCCGGGGCGCCCCAGGTGCCCCGGAACGACTCTTTCGGGTCTTCCCGATCTCTCCTGCAACCGGGCAGCACGCAGCGCCGTCCTCAAGATCAGGCGAAGTCGGCCATCCGAAGCGAGAGATCGTATGACCGGCTATGCTGCGGCAGACGGTGCGCACACTTGTACGCGCCACGCCGAGTGGGGGCAGTAGCTCAGCCGGTTAGAGCAGCGGACTCATAATCCGTCGGTCGTGGGTTCGAGTCCCACCTGCCCCACCGCAAGGTTCTCCTAGAGAACCGTTTCTACCTGCGGAAACGCGAGAACGGGGGCCACCACTTCAGAGTGGTGGCCCCCGTTCATTCGTTCAGATCAAGATCCAGTGGACACACAGTGGACGCGGGGACAGATCAGTGGACAGCAGCGCCCTCACGCCGCCTTCTGTCGCCTGTTCGGAGTCCGGCGTGCGGTTGTTCGGGTGGCCGCTGGGGGCAGGCCCGTGGGCAGCGTCCATCCCGCCGCATCCGGGGACTCGGTTCGGGCCACGGTGAAGCGCACGAGAGAGAAGTCCGCCCGCTGCTCCTCCGGATACTGGTCGTTGAAGTTCTCCACCCGGACCAGCTCCAGCTCGTTCGCGGTGGAGTGGTCCCGTATCCACCTCACGGCCGCGTTGGCAGCGTCGTCCTGGCCCCGGCCGGCGAGGCTGATCACGCCGAGAACATCTGAATCGGGCTGCGGCTGTGCGCCAACCGCCCAGGTGTCACCTGACTGCCGTGCGCCATGGGCGAAGAAGACCGCGACACCGTTCTGCCAGGCCGATTCGGGGATCGTCAGCGCGGTGCGCTCCTCGAAGGGGATGTCTCGGGGGACGACGGCCATGACCGACTCGGCCTCGGCTCGCATCATCTCGGGCAGCACGCTGGTGTAGGTGTCGGAGGTGATCTGGCGCGAGGAGTGGCCCAGCTTCTCCTGGACCACCTTGATGTCGTGGCCCGCGAGCAGTGCGAGCGTGGCGGCGAGGTGACGCAGGTCGTGCAGGCGGACCGGCGGCAGGCCGGACAGCTCGACCAGGCGGGCGAAGCGTCGCGATATCCAGTCGGGGTGCAGCGCCTCGCCGTTCTCGTGCGTCCACACCCGGCCGCTCTCGACGTAGGCGTCCCCCCACTCCTGCCGCATCCGGTCCTGCTTGGCCCGGACGTTGACGAGGTTGTCGCCGGATTCCAGGCTCAGGGACAGGGTGCGCACACTATCGGCCTTCGGAGCTTCGCCGTACAGCTTGTAGGCGACCTCCACGATCTGCTGGGAGATCCGCAGCCAGAGGGCGTCAGTGCTCACCTCCGTCCACGGCAGAGCGGCCATCTCCCCGCGCCGGGGGCCGAGGAAGATGAAGCTGTGCCACAGCTCGTAGAGCCAGTCGTCCATGACGAAGTCGAGGAATTCGCCGGTGAGCTGAGGCGTCCAGACCATGACCGGGCCGGGCTTCTCGCCCGTGCGCTTCCAGTGCTCGATGCGCTCGGGCGTCCAGACGAGAGGCTTCGGCCGGGTGACCGGCGGCAGCTCCACGAAGTGGGCCCAGTTCTTGGCGAACGCCTGCTCGCGCCTGATCCCCCAGGAGAGCGCCGAGCTGATGGTGTCGTTGATCCGATGCATGGTGGCGGCGGAGGTGACCTTCCGCAGCCCCTTCTTCCCCTCGCGAAGGGCAGCGTTGGCGTCGAGGAAGGCACGGCGGGCAACCCGCCGCTCCTCTGTCTTACCGGCTGCCTTCACCCAGGTCCGGTGTGCGGCGTCCCGGGCCTTCTGGAGCTCATCGACGCGGAGGCGGTGAAGGATGCGCTCAGCGTTGTCCTTCTCTATGGCCTCGAACAGCTTGTCCAGGTGCCGAACCCTGAGTTTGCTGCGCTTGATGTGCCCGAGGTGCGGGAGGAGGTACAGATCGATGTGCTCCTCATAGCCCTTGCGGGTGGTGCGGGCGAGGGACCTCTTCGCCTTGATCCACCGGAGGAAGAAGTCGCCGCACTTCTCGTCGGACAGCACGTCGGTGCCGGCCATGGCGGCGGTGTAGATCTCCTTCGCCTTCTTCTTGGCGTCCTCCAGCAAAGCGAAGCCGCCGCGGCGTACGCGCTGGCGGGTGCCGCCTTCTGCGGCTTCGAGCTCAAAGTAGAAGTTCCAGGTGCCGTGGTTCTTGCCCAGCTTGGGGCACGTTGTGCCGATGGAGCCGATCTTGGGGTTGCCGTCGGCGTCGAGGACTGGCTTGCCCTCCTTGTCCTTGAGCGGCCCCCTGCACTGGCACCGCCGGTAGTAGCTCGGCTCGCTCATCCCGACCCCTGCTGCTCGCTGTCGATTGGTTCACGGCCAGCCCTGGTGTCGTACGTATCCGTACGTGTCTGGCGTGATCTCTTTCGATCTTGCTGGGGCTGTCGGACACTGCTGTAAGGTCAGTTTCTGAGTTGGCGCGGGGGAGACAGGCGACCAACGAGATGACTGCTCAGGAAGTGGGCGGACCGACCGGCCCGATGGCGCTGGAGGAGCTGCTAGCTCAACCAGCAACGGTGAACGTCACAACCGCCGGTCGCGCGTTGGGCATTGGCCGGGACAAGGCGTACGAACTGGTACGACGGGGCACGTTCCCTGTCAGGACGTTGTCCCTTGGTGGCACCGTCCGCGTTCCGACTGCCGAGCTCTGGAGGGTGCTGGGTGTCGAGCCCCGGTCGGAGGTGAGTCCATGATCACGAGAAATGCACGATTCTGAGGTGTTCGTTGGTCTATCAACAGTGTGACCTATCTCGCTGGTAAATTAGTACATGTCGGGGGTCGGGTAGAGGGGTCGGAGAATGCCAAGGCTCTACGGTTTTGAGGACATGGCGTACCAGCGCGTACGCGAGGCGGAGGCCGAAGGAATCAGGGCCGCCGCCTCGCGTCGTCGCGCGAGCCAGCCGTTCGAGGCGATCACGGAGTGGATGGCCGAAGCGGGCTACGTCACCACGCTGGGTAACCTCTTCAAGCCGGATGTGTTGGCCGGTGTGCTCTACCACCCGGCCATCGCCGGGTTGAGGGAGACCGAGGACGGCGAACTCGTTGACAGCGGAGGCCCCCGGATCATCGAGGTCGGCGAGTTCCTGGAGATCCGCGCCATGAGATCGGACAAGGAGCGAGCCGACCAGCGGGAGTATCTGTTGTCCGGGCCCGTCAGCGTGTGCGGCCTATGTGGGACCACGCTGGGCGCGTCGCCGTCGAACGCCGGGGCTCGGGGGCACCGCTGCCCTCCGCCCACCAAGCAGCACCCAGACGGCTGCGGCAAGGTCCGCATCAACGCCGACCTGTACGAGACGTACGTGGCGGAGCAGATCCTGGGCGAGCTGGCCAAGCCGGAGGTCGCGGAGCTGATCGGCGCCGCGCGGGATGAACTGCTCTCCCAGGCGAAGGGTCTGGACCGGGAGGTCGAGTCGGCGCGCAGGCGGCAGAAGAAGCTGGGTGCGGACTACGCCGCGGGGTCGGGTATGTCGCTCGCAGCCTTCAAGTCGGCCGACAGGGAGTTGAGCAAGCTGATCCGGGAGAAGTCCACAAAGGCTCGGCACCTGAGGCAGGTCAAGCACGTCCCCGTGGGCTCCGTCCCGGATCTCGTTCGCTGGTGGAAGCACGCTCCGTTGAAGGCGAAGAAGGGACTGGTCGTCCTGCTCCTGGAGCAGGTCGCCGTGTACCCGGCCGCGTCCAGGGGCTCGCGCACCGTGGACGCGGACCGGGTCGCTTTCACCTGGCGGCAGTGGGGAGTCGCCAAGCAGGAGCCGCGCTCCGCCTAGACGTTGACACTGCGCCGGAACGTTGCGGGTCGGCGGCCGTTGCTGAGAACGGCCATCGATAGCCCGGCCGCGATGCCCACGATGCAAAGCCCCGCCAGCGCGGGGCTGATTACGTTGTCAAGCGTCAGAGGCCATGCGTGGCCGTTCTCGTACGCGATGACGTAGCCTCCCCGGCTCAGCGCGTACAGGACGCCGAAGGTCGCTCCGGCCGCCGCCACGGCCAGGCCGGCACCAGCCGTTCGGCCCTGCTGCCAGACGGCTCTGGCGAGATTGATGGCGCGCATCGCCACCTCGGCCCCGGCTGCCGCGAAGAAGCCGAGGTAGGTCAGCAGGTAGGTGCGGACGTCGTCGAACTGGGCGTACGAGGTGGACAGGTCCAGGTCGAGCCGGGCCGGGTTGGTACGGCGGAACTGCCAGATCAGCAGGCCGGACACCACGACGACGAAGCCGATGCGGCAGGCGATGCTGACATCGTGCGGCAGCTCCCGGTACTCCCAGTCGAGGATCATCACCTGGAGGCTGGCGCAGAAGACCACGGCCGCGATGTCCGAGATGAGCGAGGACAGTTCGGTCATCGTCGCCTGGTCAACGATCTCCGCGACGGCGGGGACCGCGAGCACAGAGCCCAGGAAGCTGCTGGCCAGCGCGATGACATGGGCTCTGCGCGAGACGCGGAAGACGTCGTTCCGTCTGCGCTGCGTGACGGCTCGATAGAGGGCTATGGCTGTGCTCAGCAGGGTGAGCACCGAGCACAGGCCGAAGATCGGGCCGTCCACGTCAGCGTCCTTCCAGGTAGTCCGCTGCCCGCTCAGCGGCCTCGTGCAGGCTCCGGCGGCGTGGACGCCCCTCGCGGGGCTGGTCGACGCCGGGTGGAGGTGTGGGGATCGTCGGGACGTCCTCGGACAGTCCCTTCTGACGACGGATCTCCCGGAGCCTCGAACTGATATCAAGAATGTCCTGCACTTCAAGACCATGCATTAAACGCAGGAGTTCACGTGCTTCCGGTCTCGCCGCGAACACGGTGAGAGCTGTCAGGTCGTCCCACTCGGCCCCCGGCAGGAGGAAGGCGGTGGGAGCGCCCAAGGCGCTGGCCACCGAGCGGAGAGTGCTGGCAGTGGGGTTCCCGCTCGACCCGTTGAGCAGGCTGTTCGCCTGGCTGTGAGACAGGGTGGGGCCGGGCCCGTTGCGGGTGGCCTTGGAGACGTCCCGCGCACTGGGCGTGAAGCCGTCGCCGTCCCGGCGCAGCCTCAATAGGGCGAGGAGTTTCGCTGGAAGGCTCAGTGCCCGCCCGGTTTCGTGGGTGTCTGCCATCTCCGTCATCTCTGGCTGTGTCGTATGCTCCCGGCGGGTGTGACCGACCGGTAACAACCGCGAAAGTCACACTACATCGCAGGTGGCAAGGGTTATAGGGTTTGTCGCACAGTTTCTCGGCGGAGCGATGACCGGTGAGCGGGCACCGGTTGCGCTCCCGTGCGCCCGCTGTCGGCGGGTGTCCCGAGGAGTCGCATCAGGGCGGGCGGAGCGGCGCGCACGCCGTGCACGGGAGGAACCGCAAGCATGTCCGAGTTGGACGAACGCCGGATCGCCGAGATTGCGAAGGAGGCCCCGCGGGTACTGAGAGGCGCACAGAGTGAGGCGGTACGGGCGGATGCTCGCCGGGCGGTCGAGGTGATGGCGCTCATGCGGAAGGGGAAACGAGGCACCGGTGACGGCGGGGGTGAGCCCTAGCGGGCCACCGAGGGCGGCGTGGGGCCCTCACCCATCGAGATAGGTGACATTCTTGATGAGCTGTTGTACGTTCTGTCGTGCCGGGCGGGTACAGCAGCCGCAGGAGCCCGACCGGCGGCGTCGCGCGAGCGGCGCCCTTCCCTACTCCTCGTCGGGTGGCCGACCCCCCCGCGCCCCGCCCGACGAGGAGTCGGCCGCCCGGTGCGGCCGTCGGGGTGCGTGACGGGAGTCAGCCCGTCGTGACCGAATTGGTCGCGGCGGGCTCTCTCGTATTCGCGCGGAATGGAAAGCGGAAAGCGGTAATTCCCTTTATGAATTCCCTTGAATTAAAAGAGTTCTGAACTTGCTTTGGCGGTATTCGCCATTAAGATATAAGTGTAAGAACAAAGGGAAACACCTTAACGGAATTCACGAAGGGCGCGGGAAAATGACCGAGATCACCAACACCAGCAAGATTGAGTTCATCAACCTCAAGGTCAGCGAGATCGCTCCCAACCCGGAGCAGCCGCGCAAGTTCTTCTCGGAAGAGGCGCACATGGAGCTGACCGGCAGCATCACGGAGAACGGACTTCTTCAGCCGGTCGTCGTGCGGCCGGTCGAGGGCGGTAAGGCCCCGTACATGCTGATCGCAGGGGAGCGGCGCTGGAGGGCCTGCCAGGAGGCTGGCCTGGAGGTCATCCCCGCCAAGCTGGTTGAGGGAGCTTCCGAGGAGAAGGCGTACATCCTCAGCATCGCGGAGAACGTCAACCGCGCGGACATGACGATCATGGAGGAGGCCGGTGCGTACGCCGACCTCAAGGCGGCCGGATGGGAGCCGAAGAAGATCGCCAAGCAGTTCGGCAAGACCGAGACGCACATCACCTGGAGGCTCGGCCTCCTGACCCTGCGTCCCGAGGTTTCCGAGATGGTGGACCAGGGGGCCATCAAGTCCAACCTGGCCTGGCACATAGCGCAGCTCAACCCGGCGAACCAGATGGTTGCGGCCATGCGCTACGTGCGCGGTGACTTCGACAGCGAGGCGGACGCGCAGCACTTCGCCAACGGTCTCAAGATGATGGAGAGCCAGACCTCCCTCACCAACGAGAAGGCCCCGACGGCTGAGGAGGCGGAGAAGCAGAAGAAGGCCAAGTCCAAGGCCAACGACCGGCTCAGCAAGGTTGAGGAAGACCTGATCCCGCTGCTGGAGGAGCTGGCCGGCATGAAGCCGGAGGACCTGGCCGTCATTCTCGGCGACGACCTCGCCCGCAACCTGCGGGTTGTCACCCGGCTGTACGCCAAGGTCCAGCTGACGAAGAACCTGCTGAGCAAGGCTCAGGGCATTCAGCGGGCCAAGGCGGAAGCCTTCGCCAAGGCGGCCGTTGAGGTCCAGCAGGAGGCGGCGGCGAAGAAGACCGAGGCGGCGGCCGGGGCTGAGAAGCCGGTCGCGAAGCCCGCGCCCAAGTCGCAGCCGACGGCGAAGAAGGCAGCGGCCAAGCCCGAGGCCGCCAAGCCCGCCGCGAAGCCTGCGGCGAAGACGGCAACGCCCGCCAAGCCCGCCGCCCGCCGGGCGCCCGCCAAGAAGGTCGACGCGGCGGCGAAGTAGGGCAGAGGAGGGGCGCGGCGGAGCCCGCGCCCCTCCTCCCCTTCCCAGAGGACGGGGTGGGCGTAGCTGGAAGCTCCGGCTGCGCCCGCTTTCATGTGAACCCCTTTCCGTATTCCATGTTCATGGAATTGCAATTGCCATAAGATATAAGTACGGAAAAGGGAAGTTCCCTCCGGGATTGGGGATCTGGAAATGGCGGAAAAGGGAACGGTATCTGTGGACCTTTCTCAGGTCAGGCCGGAGTGCGTGGACTGGAAGTCTCACTCGGCCCACCCGGCGATCCGGCAGATCACGGACCACCTCTCCTCCCTCATGGCGGAAGCGCGGGAACTCGTACCCGGCCCTGCGTCGGAAGTGATCGAGGACGTCGAGGAGACCACGGCCTCCTCGTACGCCAACGAGACCAACCGGGTCATCCGGTTCACGGCCAACTGTGAACAGGGCCCGGTGGAGTTCGACCTCATCGTCCAGTTGGCGGCCCGAACCCGCTACGTCTACACGGACGAGTAAACAGACCGGCCCGGGTCCACGGGGACTTCCTCTGTGGGCCCGGCGCCCTCCGGCTCCCCGCTCCCGGACACGGGCGGGGCCGGCAAGCCCCCGGCCGCCAGCATCACGCCATCACGGCCGGGGTGATCAGCAGTAAGGAAGGAAGCAAGAGTGCTCACCCTGTTCACCAACCGGTTCCAGGAGTTCCGGCCCCCGCAAGGGGTGCCGGTGCGCATCACCCTGGGCGGCGTCCGGTTCAAGCTCCCCTACTCCCTCACCCACTCGGTGCGGGAGCTCGCGCCGCGTCGCGACTACCTCCACGCGCCCGAGTCCGAGTTCACGGCGGCGTTCCGCAGTGACCTCGACCAGCTCGGCCCCGAGCGGATCGCGGCGAGGCTCCAGCAGATCGCGGACGCCGAGGGCGACCACCGCCTGGTGCTGCTCTGCTTCGAGGACCTGGCCAAGCCGGGCCTGTGGTGCCACCGCAGGGTGTTCGCGGCGTGGTGGAAGGACCGCACCGGGGACGACGTGCGGGAGCTGTCCCCGATGGAGGACGACCACTACCAGCAGGGAACCTTGATGTGAGCGTCGGAACCACTCTCCTCAGATAGGTGACATGATTCCAAGGGGCTGCGTGCTCCTGATGTAGGTTCCAGCGCAGCGCCCGGCCCGGCACCCCGCCGAGGCCGGGCGCTGTCGTTCGTTGGGAGGCGAAGATGTTCCAGGGCACCATCCCGGGCCCCATGCGCTCGATCGTGCGCGAGACGGCGAGCCTGTGGCCGAGCGGCCCCGTGTACGTCCCGTGCTGCGGGAACTTCACCATCGAACGGTCCCTGGCCGGCATGGGCTTCGGCCTCCACTCCTCCGACGTGTCCATCTACACCAGCGCGGTCGGCCGCTGGCTCACCCGGCAGCCCGTCGGCATCCAGCTCCGCGAAGAGAGCGAGGACGAACTCGGCTGGCTCGCGGACTCCTTGGACGACGGTGTCGGCACCGTGGCCACGCTCATGCTCGGCACGCGGTTCCTCGCCAGCGTCGGGCGCGAAGGGCTGTGGCACGAGCGGGTGGTGCGCTCCTACCGGGAGCAGTGGAAGGCCAAGCACGCGGAGACCGTGGAGCGGCTGTCCGGTTCGGACGTCGAACTGGCCTCGTACGAGGTGGAGGACGTGCGCTCCTGGCTCCAGAAGGTCCCTGGCGACGCCCCGGTGTGCTCCTTCCCTCCCTTCTACGGCGGAGGCTACGAGAAGCTGTACGAGCCGCTGGAAGCCCACTTCACCTGGGACGCACCCCAGTACGAGCCGCTGTCCGACGACGACGTGGTCAGCGTGCTCGGCGCGATCACGGACCGGCCGTACTGGCTGACGGCCTCCAACCACAGCGTGCCCGAGCTCCAGCCGTACCTGCGCGGCGTGATCAAGGCGACGCCGCGCGCCGCTCCCTTCTACGTGTACGCCAGCGAGGCCCGGACGCGGATCGTCGCCCCGCGCCAGCCGATCGACCCGGTGAAGATCCCGCGCCTGCGCGAAGGCGAAGAACTGGTCGGCCCGCTCTCGCTCTCGCTGCTCAAGCCCGGCCAGTTCAACGCGCTGCGCTCCCGGTACCTCAACCCCAAGATCGCGCCGGGCGCGGCGAACCTGGCGGTCGCGGTGCGCGACGGCGGCGGGCGGCTGCTGGGCGTCTTCGCGATGGCCCCGAGCACGTTCACCCCGGACGAGGCGTACGTGCTCTCGGACTTCGCCGTCGCGCCGACCGACTACCCGCGGTTGTCGAAGCTGATCGTGCTCGCGGCGATGAGCGCCGAGACGCAGTTGCTGTGCCAGCGGGCGTTCTCGCGGCGCATCCGGCGGGTGGCGACGACCGCGTTCAGCAACAACCCGGTGTCGATGAAGTACCGCGGGCTACTGCGCCTGAACAAGCGGAGCCCGTCGAACGAGGACGGCTGGAAGTTCCAGCTCCAGTACCAGGGGGCGATGGGCCAGCACACGCTGGCCGAGGCCCTTGAGATGTGGGCGAAGCGGTGGGGCGCTCCGACGACGAAGGATGGAGCCTGACCATGCAGGAGACCACGCAGCTTGCCCCGCCGCAGACGGTGCAGGGCGACCCGCGCACGCTGACGCTGCTCGACATCAACGCGCGCTTCATGCCGCACGAGCAGTTCCGCCAGCTGGTCGCCAACATCAAGGCGGACGGGTGCCTTACCTCGACGCCTCTGGTGTGGAACGACGTGGAGAGCGGACGGCTCATTGTGCTGTCCGGCAACCACCGCACGCTCGCCGCCATCGAAGCCGGCCTGACGTCGATCTGGTGGATGCAGATAGACGAGCCGCTGCCCCGGCAGCGGCAGATCGCGCTCCAGCTCTCGCACAACGCGATTGCAGGTCAGGACGACCCGGCGATCCTCAAGGAGCTGTACGACGAGCTGGAGAACGTGGAGTGGCGGCAGTACACGGGCCTGGACGACAAGACGCTTGACCTGCTGGAGAAAGTGGACGTCGCCTCTATGGGCGAGGCGAACCTGGACTTCGCGTCGGTGCAGTTCATGTTCCTGCCCGCCGAACTGAAGCGGGCCGAGGCCGCGTTCGACGCGGCCCGCTCCACGGCGACGGCGGATGAGCGGTGGGTGGCCGGGCTGGAGCAGTACGAGCCGGTGCTCGATGCGCTGGAGACGTCCCGGGCCGCGTACAAGATCGGCAACAGTGCGACGGCGCTCGGCGTGATCCTCGCCGTGTTCGAGCGGCACCTGGGTGAGCTGGCCGAGGGCTGGTTTGACGCGGAGACCGGGGAGCCGACGAGGGCGGGGACGGCGCCGCTGGAGTCGGTGTTCGGGGTGCGGGGTCTGCCGGTGGAGACGGCGGCCGTCGTACGGGCGGCGATCGACCGGATGGTGCAGGACGGCACCGTGCCCGCCGACGAGCCGTGGCGGGCGCTGGAAGTCCTGGCCGCCCAGAGCAACTAAGGGCCTGTCGGCCAGGAGGTGAGCGGTGGCAGAGGGCACCGTGGAGTCCTGGGAACGACAGAGCGGGGAGTCGCCCCAGGCGTTCGAGGCGTTCGCCGTGTACCGCGATCTCGGCACGACGCGCAGTGTCACGAAGGTGGCACGGGAGTTGGATAAATCCCGCGCGCTGGTGGGCCGGTGGTCGCGGCAGTTCGCATGGGTAATGCGGGCGACCGCGTACGACCGGGAGCAGGACCGGGAATTCCTCGCGGAGCAGGCGCAGGCTCGGCGCGAAATCTCCCGCCGGCACGCGAAGTTGGCCCAGGCCGCACAGAGCAAGGCCGTCGCTCGGTTGCAGACGCTCGACCCGCGGGAGCTGTCACCGTCGGATCTGCTGCGGTACATCCAGGTCGCCACCGAGATCGAGCGGCGCGCGGTGGGCGAGGCACCGGTGACCGGACCAGCCGAGGACCGGGACCAGGGCGTGGACGTGGCCGGGCTGTCGGACGAGGATCGCCGGGCCCGGATGGAGCAGTTGCGCCGTGAGCTGGAGCGGCGGCTGTCGGAGGGCGGTTCGTGAGCCGGGGCCGGGCCAAGCGCGGCTTGGTCGAGGGGTTCGCGGACCCGTCGGTGATGAGCGAGGAGCAGCTTCGGGCCGAAGTCGCCGCGCTGGTGCGGGCCGATGAGGTGTCGGCACGCCGTTGGGCGTGTGAGGTGCCGGACTGCGACGGGCTGCCCCATCCGGGGTGGCTGCATCACCATGCCCGTGCGGCGCAGCGGCGGCCGTTGTGGCTGTGGACGGTGTGGATGCTGCTCACCGGCCGTGGCTGGGGTAAGTCGCGGACGGCGGCGGAGGCGGTACGGGAGTGGGCGCAGACGCCGAGTCAGCAGATCGCGGTGGTGGCGAAGAACGCCACGCTGGTGCGCGACATCTGCTTCGAGTCCCCGAAGTCGGGGCTGTTGTCGGTGTTCCCGCCGGAGGAGATCGTCAAGTACAAGTCCGGCCTGGGCGAGACGACGCTGTGGCTGACCAACGGGACCGTCATCAGGGGGTTCGGTGCGGAGACGCCGGACAACCTGCGTGGGTGGGCGTTCGACAAGGCGTGGCTGGACGAGTACGCGGCCTGGAACCGGATCGTGGCGCAGGCGGTCTACGACATGATCTGGTTCTGCCTGCGCGAGGCGGACGCTCCGCAGGTCGTGATCTCCACGACGCCGAAGCCGCTCCCTCACGTCAAGCGGTTGGTCGAGCGCGGCCGTGCGCAGGAGACGAAGCACCGGGAGGGAGGCACGCCGCCTCGGGTGGTGCTGACCCGCGGGCACATGCGGGAGAACGACGCGAACCTGTCGGCGGCGGCCCGTGAGGAGCTGGAAGAGGAGTACGCCGGCACCCGGCTGGGCCGTCAAGAGCTGTCCGGGGAGCTACTCGAGGACGTGGAGGGCGCGCTGTGGAAGGGCTGGATGCTGGAGGTCGAGGGCTTCCGGCCCCGGCCCGAGCACCTGCCCGACCTCCAGCGGGTCGTGGTGGCCGTGGACCCGGCGACCAAGAGCCACGAGAACGCCGACATGACGGCCTTCACCGTGGCCGGGCGCGGCTTCCCCGTGGAGTCGATGTTCGGGGACGACCGGCCGCGCGGGTATCTGCTGCACGCCGAGCAGGACCGGCACACGCCGACGCAGGCGATGAAGCGGGCCGCGCAGCTGTACCACGAGCACCGCGCGGACTGCGTGGTCATCGAGGCGAACAACGGCGGTGACTACCTGCCCGCGCTGCTGGAGCAGGTGGACCCGACGGTGAACTGGCGAATTGTTCACGCAACGCGGGGGAAGCGGGCGCGGGCGGCTCCGGCTGCCCAGTTGTACGAGCAGGCCCGGGTGTCGCACGTCGGTCCGGCTCGGGTGTTCGCGGAGTTGGAGGAGCAGATGACGACGTTCGTTGGCCAGGGCGAGACGGAGGACTCCCCAGACCTGCTGGACAGCATGGTGTGGGCGCTGTGGGACCTGTTCCTCGACCCGACGATGCCGCCACCGCGTGGTGGAAACGACCAGCGTCTTAGTGGACGGCGGTAGAGGTCAGGAGGTCGTCTGCGGGGTGGTGGGCGCCGGAACCGGAGCTGTGGAGGGCTCGTCAGGGAGGTCTTCGTCGAGGGCCGCTACCGCCCGTTCGAACTGCTCGAAGCTCCGCCCGATCGTGGTGACGTGCCGTCGGGAGATGAAGAAGAGGTTCTGAATCGGGCTGGCAAGGGCTGCGAGCCGTTCGGCCTTCTTCGCGACGGTGCGATCCGAGAGGACCACCGCACGTGCGTGGACTACGAACTGGCCGACGATCGTGCGGAGGCGGTCTGTCGCGTAGCCGAGGGCGAACAGCTCCATGTTGTCGATGAGGTACTGAGTGGCCTCGTCCAACTGGTCGAGCCACCTCTGCCGTTCTGCGTCCAGCCTTGCTGCGAGTTCAGGACGCGCTTCGCTCAGGGCCGGTGGTACGGGGGTCTCTCGCAGCCGTCCGCACGCGGAGAGGATGGTCAGTACGCGTTTGCTGAACTCGGCGCGGGCCTCCCACGCGAGACGCTTCTGGTTGTTCTTCGCCTCGATGCGTGGCTTGCGGGCCTCAAGGCGCGGGTTGACGACGAGACCGATGAAGAGAGTGGTCGCGGCGGCGAGGAGGATGCTGCTGGTCCAGGACGGCATGGCGGAATTGTCGGGCATCAGCAGGCGGGCCGTGCCCGTATGAGAGGCCGATAGGGTAACGATCTGGGCGCGGGGCCGACGTCCTGGAGGGACCTGTGGGCCTGCGCCAACTCGTGATCGATGCGTGGTCGTGGCTGAACTACAAGCCCGTGATGGCCGAGGCGGGCCGCCCCGGTAGCCGGGCCTTCCCTGAGCTGGCCAAGACGTGGGTGCCGCCGCACGAGATGCGGCGGCTGGCCGCGTACAAGGTGCTCGCGTCGTACGACTCCAACCAGGCCGGGCAGCTTACGGCGCTCGGCGGTGATGAGAGCGCGCTGGAGCGTCGGGAGCTGGGCGACGCGGCGAACCTGGTGGACACCGCGCTCGGCTACCTGCTCGGTTCGGAGCAGAAGGTCGCGGTCGAGGGTGCGGAGCACGCCGACGAGGACACGCCGACCCCCGGTGCGGCGGAGGCCGCCGCGGTGCAGAAGCGGCTGAGGGAGTGGGCGGACAAGGAGCTGCTGACGTTCCGGGTCCAGCAGGCGGAGCGGGCAGCGGTCCTCCTCGGCGACAGCGTGATGGTGCTGGCGTGGAACCCGGAGAAGCGGCGGCCGACGCTGAGGGTGTACGACCCGGGGTTCTTCTTCCCGCAGTGGGACGACGACGCGGACGACGACTTCCCGACACGAGTGCATCTGGCGTGGGACCTGCCGGCGGACGACGACGCGGGCCTGAAGGCCCGGGTGCGTCGGGTGACCTACGAGCTGGGCCCCATCTCGGAGGGCGGTGACGAGGCCGAGGAGAGCCCGGCTACGGGGGCCCGGACGTATCCGTGGGAGCCGGGCCGGGCGTCGAATACGACGTGCTACCTCACGGACGCGGAGTGGCTGCTGGAGGACCTGAACGGCGAGCCCTTGGACCGGCTGCCCATGAGCAAGGCGAGCTTCCGGATCGGCGCGGACGGCACGGAGCTGAACCGGCTCGACCTGCTGATCGACTTCGTACCGGTGGTGCACATCGCGAACACCATCCCGGACGGCGGGGAGCACTGGGGCCGGTCCGTGCTCGCGCGAGTTCTGCAGGCGCTCGACGAGCTGGCGGCAACGGACTCGGACAGCTCGGCGGCGTCCGCGACGACGGGCACGCCGATCATCGGACTCGCGGGTGCGCGGCTGCCGGTGGACCGGGCGACGGGCAAGCCGCAGGAGCTTCAGGTGAGGGCCGGGGCGGTGTGGCAGCTCGGGGAGACGGGGCGCATGGATGCCCTGGACACGTCGCCGCAGTTGGCCGAGCTGCGGGCGCGGGTAGATCACCTGCTGGAGCGGATCGCGGCGAACTCGCGGGTGACGGCAGCCGGGCTGGGGACGCTGGACGCCACGGAGGTGCCGTCGGGGTACGCGTTGAAGCTGGCGCTCGGGCCGCTGGACGGGCTGATCGGCATGATGCGGCTGGCCCGTGAGCACAAGTACCGGTTGCTGTTCAAGATGGTGCAGCGGTTGTACCAGGCCGGGCGGGCGGAGGGCTGGACGGCCGGAGAGACGCTGCCGGCGCGGCTGGCGTGGGCGCCGCACACGCCGACCGACCGCGGGGCGGTACTGGAAGAGGTCGTCAAGGCGTACGGGGCCGGGGTGCTGTCGCTGGAGACGGCGGTGACGATGCTGCTGGAGGCCGGATACCCGATCAAGGACGCCTCGCAGGAGGTGGAGCGCATTCGAGCGAAGGCGCAGCAGGAGGCCGAAGTGCGGATGGCGGAGGCGGCTGCGCGGCGTGGGCGCGAGGAGGACGAGGAGGACGACGCCGGTCCGGACGCGGGCGAGGAGCGGAAGACGGTGAGGAGCGAGAGCGAGCGGGAGCCGGTGGGCTCGGGCCGGTGACGCGGACGCCGGGGCGCGTGGACGGCGTCAGCGCCAGACGCCGCGAGCGCGCATCAGCTCGATCTGGGGTTCGGTGACGTGCTCGCGGTACTCGGCGTGGTCGTACGGCGGTCGGTCGGCGTAGAGGTTGGCCGGGTAGATGGGCTGGTCGTAGAGGGTGCGGAACAGCTCGGTGCGCAGGTCCTTGGGCCAGTTCGTCCACGCGGCGGTGGTGCGCTGTCGGCGCAGGGCGGGCAGGTCGATGGTGGCGGTGACGAAGGTGGGCACGCCGCCGTGGTCGAGGTGGCCGACGGTGTGGCCGGTGTGGTCGGTGATGGTGGAGCGGCCCCCGAAGAAGTCGACGCGTTGTCCGTCGGCGCCGGTGTAGGAGGCCGGGTTGGGGGCGAGGACGTACATGAGGTTGTCGAGGGCGCGGGCGCGGTTCTGGATGTCGAAGGCGTCGGAGGCGACGCCGGGGAGCGGGTAGCTGGTGCGGTATGCGATCTCGCATCCGCTGAGGGCGAGGCCGCGGGCGTTCTCCGGGTAGCTGGCCTCGTTGGCCATCATGACGCCGAGGCGGCCGATGGCGGTGTCCGCGACGGGCCAGTACGCGTCGGGGCTGTCGCCGTACAGCTCGGTCCACTGGTCGAGGACGTCGTGCGGGCTGAGGCTGTGTTCCATCGGCGGGAGCGGGGCGAGCTTGTAGTGCCGCAGGACGATCTCGCCGGTCGGGTCGATGACGAAGCCGACGTTGAAGTACCGGTCGGGGAAGGCCGGATGGAGGGCCTTGGCCTGCCCCATGATGTGCACGCCGAACTCGCGCGCCCAGCGGCCGAGTTCTTCGCTCTCCGCGCCGGGGAGGGTGATGGCGCAGGTGCGGGCGTAGGTGGCGTGGTCGAGGTCGTGGATCTCGTCGGTGAACCCCTGGAGCGCGCCTTCGGGCAGAGCGACGAGGCGGACGGGGTGGTCTAGGCCGCCGAGGGCGACGGCGGTACGGGTGAGCGAGTACAGGTGGTCCAGGTTGGTGGCGATGTCGTCGCGGTCCTGGATCTCGGTGATCTCCGGGATGAGCCCGACGGCGGTGTACGGGTTAAGGGTCATGGGGTGGTGCCTCCTTGTCCGGTCGCCATCCTGCGAGGGCGGTCGGACAAGGGGGTGCGGTCACCGGGACGACGCGGACCGCGCCGTCCCGGTGACGGGCTACTGCTGGTCCGGGGGGTCCTGCATGATCCGTTGCAGCCACGTGCGGAGCCACCGGTGAGCTTTGCCCTTTGCCGTGCGGCCAGCCGCCGCTGAGAGGCTGGCCGCCACGCGGATCGGGCGCTGCCACCAGGCGATGATCGGGGGCACGATGATCACCGCCGCCAGCAGCCAGAGCCACCAGGGGGCGGATAGGGGAATGGTCGGGCCGGGAGGTAGCACAGGGGACCTCATGAAGGTGTCGGCCGCCGTAGCCGACCCGGGGAGGTCAGGCTGCCATGGGGCCTTGGATGGACTGGACGTTCTGCGCAGAAGCGGGACGTCCACCGGGTGCGCGCGGAATGACGGAGGCTGCGAGGCGGATCACGCCGCACGGTGACGCCGGGCAGGGATGGCGATCCGCGGATTCGAAGATGTCGCGGTGGGTGGCCTTGACGAGTTCTGCGCGCGCCAAGCGCACCAGCTCGGCCCATGCCTCAGCGGCGGGCTCGTCCTGCTCTGCCGGAGGATCATCGTGCGGGCCGCCCGACGCGAGTCCCGCTCCGCCCAGCGGGGTCGTGATCGAGGGCTGACCGCACATCTCTTCGGCGGAGGCCCGGAGCTCCTGCGCGAAGGCTTCGTCATCCGCGTGGGGTTTAGCTCTCCGACCGTCACCGAAACCACGCAGGGAGCGCATGACGAAGTTCAGCAGCGCCTCGGTTTTGCCTAACCCGGTGGGGAGAGCGACGACCTGTAGGAACCTTGACCGCATCTCATCAGCATCAAGATCCACCACAATGGCCGAGAGGCGGTGGTGACCGTCCAGAAAGCCACGTGATGTGTCGAGAATGATGGTCTTGTCCGTGAAGTCCCACGACCCCGACCTCTGTAGACCCGCGACGGCGGCCACCCAGTCAGGGTCTAGGGGGCGGTCCGTGCTCTCGGTCACATCGGCAGGGTAGCCGAACTTCGTTGCTGGGCGGGCCTCTTGATCAAAGTCTGGCGTGGTTCTGACGGGGCCCGCTGTATGACGAAGATGCTGTCGGTGCAGGTGGCTACACTGATTGGCAGCGCGGGGGCGCGCTCTGGAGGAGATGCATGGTCCGGCCCCTGCCGCCTCGCCGTCCTGTCGGCCACCGCCGTGACGGGCGGCCGATCTACCCCATCCTCGGTGCCTCCTCGGAGGACGAGACGAACGACCAGCTCGATGACGCCCCGGACGACGGTGGCCAGGAACAGCAGGTCACCGTCACTCAGGATCGGCTTGGCAAGATGCTCACCCGGGAGAAGGCTCAGGGGGAACGAGCGGCCGTGAAGCGGCTGTTGGTGCAGCTCGGGTTCGACAACCCGAAGGCGCTGACAGAGTTCGTGACCACGCAGCGGGAGGCCGAGCAGGCTGCGCTGTCGGAGGTCGAGCGTCGTGAACAGGCTGCGGCTGAGCGGGAGTTGCAGGCTGCGCGTCGGGAGGAGCTGGCCGCCGAACGGGAGCGAGCCGCGCTTCGCCGGGCCGCGCTGGTGGCGCTCGGCGCGGAGGGCGATGACCTGGTCGACGCCGAGCGTCTGTTGGCCGTGGACGACGAGGACGCCGACGAAGCACAGATCCAGTCGGCCGCCGAGGCCCTGCGAACCCGCCGCCCCGAGCTGTTCGGGGAGGTCCGCACACCGGTGCCGGCTGCCCCCGCGGGCGCCCCAGCCGGCCGCGGGCCGACCCGTACGACGCCGGTGTCCAAGCCCGGCTCCGCCGGGCTGGAGATGGCCAAGCGCCGGGGCCTGATACCCGAGTTCAGCGACACAGCCGCCCGGTAGTTCCGGGCCGAGATTCAGGGGACCACGCCCCGCAACTTCGTGGACGTCACCGCCTCCGTGGGCGGTGTGCGGAAGTCACCGCAGCGTCCATGGAGACACGCACATGACCATCCAGCCCGTCTCGAAGTCCGAGTACACCACCGCGAACCGTGAGTGGCTGGCTTCCCTGCACGGCACCGACTCTGTCGACACCATCACCCTCGACCTGCCCCTGTTCTGCGAGGGCACGCACTACGTGTGCGGCGACGGCTGCGACCCGTACGGCCGTGTCCTGTCCGGCGTGCCGGTCGGCCGCGTCGCGGAGTCCGGCCTCTACGGCCCGTACGACCCGGAGGCGCACTGCGGCCGCCAGATCCTGCGCGGCTTCGTGATCGCCGAGGCCCCGTTCGCGCCCGGCCAGACCCGTGTCCCGGCTGCCTTGCTGTGGCACGGCGCGGTGAAGGCGTCGAAGGTGCCGGGTGGCATCGACGTGTCCGAGCTGGTGTGGCACCCGCGTGCCGCGCAGATCCGCTTCGTCTGAGCGGGGTCTGAGCTGTGACGATTCAGGACCTCCTCAAGGACGTCTCGGTCATGGACCTGACGACGTTCGCCAGGGCGATCCCTTCCAAGAAGGACTTCCTCCTCACCCAGAGCATCTTCCCGACTGTCGAGATGCGGGCGGTGAAGTGGCGGACGAAGGACTCCGGCCGGTTCGTCAACGTGGCGAAGTACCGGGCTTTCAACGCGTCGGTGCCGTTCGCGACCCGTGAGGCGTGGCAGACCTCCCGTGAGGGCGCGCTGCCGCCGCTGGGGCAGAAGCTCCTCGTCTCCGAGCAGGAGCAGATCCTGCTGGAAGACTCGCACGGATCGGATCAGGACCGGCTGATTGAGCTGCTGTACGACGACGTGGAGCGCCACGTCGAAGCGATCCGGTCCCGGCTGGAGCTGGCGTGCGGCGACGTACTCGTGGACGGCAAGTTCGAACTGCTCCAGGAGAACGGGCTGACGCTTGAAGTCGACTGGAATGTGCCGCTGGAGAACCGGCCGACGGCCCGCATCCCGTGGTCGGACCCGACTTCCGATCCGATCGCGGACGAGCAACGGTGGATTCGGCAGCTCGACGACCTCGGCGCCCCGGCGCCGGAGATGGTGATCACCAGCGCCAAGGCGTACTCCTACCTGGCGGAGAACAACGCCTACAGGGCGGCGTACTACGGGTCGGTGTCCCCGTCGACCACGCCGACGGCGATGCTCAATCCGCAGCAGATCAACGTGGTGCGCGGCAACTACTCGCTGCCGCCGATCACGTTCTACAAGGCGCAGGTCCGCGTCGACGGCAAGTCCCGCAGGGTACTGCCGGAGGACCTGTGGATTCTGGTGCCGCCGGACCGGGAGAAGTGGGCGCAGACCATGTACGGGGTGACGGCTGAGGGCTTGGTCCTCTCGCGCGGCACGAACCCCGAGATCATCCGCGAGGACGCACCGGGCCTGATCATCACCAGGGGTGTCCAGGATGACCCCGTGCAGATCTACACCAAGGGGGCCGCGGTCGGGATGCCGGTCATGCACACCCCGGATGCGCACATCGTGGCGAAGGTCCTGTGATGGCGGGCCGTGGGCGGCTGAAGGCCGCGGTGTACGTACGGGACCCTGTCACGCGGGAGGACCTGATCCTGCTGCCGGGCGAGTGCCCGGACCCGGAGGTGGCCGTGCTGATCACCAACCCGGACGCGTGGGAGGAACAGCCGGAGGACCGCGACGAGCCGGTGTCCGTCGAGAAGACGGAGAAGTCAGCCGACGAGACCGACGGCCAGGAGGCGGCGGCCGGCGGGGGCAGCGCGAAGAAGTCCGCGTCATCGAGGCGGGGCGGAGGCCGGTCGGCGTCCGCATCCTCGTGACGAACTTGAGGCGGCCCGCCGCCGGGGACAGCCCGGCGGCGGGCCGTGCCGTGTGGAAGGAGTAGCGGGTGGATGAGTTCCAGCGGTCGTGGCTGCTTGCGCAGCTCGGGCCGGACACCGACCCGGCCGACCTGGAGCGTCGCTACTTCCGGCTGCGGTCGGTGCGCGCGGTCGCGCTGGAGGTGCTGGGCGAGCGGCGCGCGAAGCTGCTTGCGGACCCGCTGAAGGTCACGGTTGACGGCGTGGTGACTATGGATCTCCAGGAGAACCTTCGCGGGATCGAGCGGCAGATCGAGCAGGTGCGGCAGGCCCCGGCACCGGACGACCTCGACGACGACGGCCAGGGAGATGATCAGCAGCTGATCCAGGTGGCCTGGCTGAGTCCGGTCCGTCTCTACCGGTGAGCGGTGGGGCCGTCCGAGCGCGTCTCCTCCAGAAGAGAGGGTGACTGTCGGACGTGTGCGTCAGGGTGGGACGAGAGCGGTGGTCCCCCGCAATGCTCCTGTGGGGGACTACCGCTCCTATCCAGGTGGTCAGCTGTCGGTGGAGCCGGAGTCGAGGTCGCCCGTGCGCACGGTCTCGATGAAGGCCGAGAACGTAGACGCGGGGAAGGCCAGCGCCGGGCCGTCCTTCTTCTTAGAGTCCCGAACGTAGATCCGGCTGCTCTGGTCGGCGACCTCGATGCAGTTGTTGCCGGTGCCGTCGCTGTACGACGACTTGAACCACGCGCTCTCTGGGATCGGCTCGTTGGCCGAGGTGTCCGTCTTGATGGCCGTTCATCCCTTTGCTAGTTCTTCTAGAAGTTCGATGGTTTCTTCCACCCCTAGGGCTACGCCCACCATCGCGTCGAACCGGCGTGTGAACCGGTCAACCTCTCGGGGCTTGTCCGAAGTCGAGACAGCTCCCCAAGCATTATCCGTCTGGACGCGAGAGGGGAGAGCGCCCAGGTTCAGGATCGTGAAATCGTTGTTCGATCTGTAGCCGCGGCGGAAGGGCATCACCTGCAAGGAGATGTGGTCCTCCCGTGCGAGGCCGGCGATCTCCCGGTACTGCTCCCGCATCACGTCGTCGTCACCGTACGGGATACGTAGGGCGGCCTCTCCGAGGATGATCCGAAGGCGGGCGGGATCGCGATCCTTCGGGCGAAGTACGCGCTCCTTCCGCTCCATGCGCAACTCAAGGTTGCGCTTCACCGACTCCGCGGTGGTGTCCTCGACGGGGCGGTGCGCCTCCAGTAGCGCCTTGGCGTATCGCTCAGTCTGGAGCAGTCCGTACACCAGGGTCGGGTGGTAGGCGGTGATCACTATGGCTTCCGCTTCGAGGCCGATGTGGTGAGGCATTCCCGTGGGCATGAAGCTGCGGTACTGCGTGAGCCAGTCCTCGCCGGGGGCGTCGCGGTTCAGCTCCACGAGCTGCTGGATCAGCTCGTCGTCGGTCACGCCGTACCGCTTCAGCAGGGTCCTCAAGTTCCCGACGTTGCGACGGAAGTTCGCCTCACCGCTCTCGATGCGACCAAGCGTTGCCTCCGACAGACCCTTGAGTCCTCGGACGGCTTCCTTCCGGGTCATGCCCTTGAGCCGGTCCGACTCCGTCGGTGGGCAATTTTCCCGTAGATGTCTCATCTGGATGCCGAGCTCCAGCCGCTGGCCGGTAGCTCCGAGCTTCGCTGCCACCTGTGCACCTTCCTAGCGTCCTTGTGCATGCGAGCCGACCTATGCGCAGGGGCTGATACCCGCTGAGCACGCAGTGCAGTCCCCTGTGCACGTCGCTGCATAGTCCATTTTGAGGACTCGATGATTTTTCATTGGAGACCCGCTTGCGATCCAACGTTGCTTACGGACACCGTAGTTCACACGGAAACCGAGAGGGCCGCATCGCAGGTCACGAGGCATCTACCGCGTCTCGCGGCGGTCGGCTCCCTCCCCGCCGCACTCCCCACGAAGCCGAGGCCAACCATGAGCCAGAGCCCCACCCAACGTAGGCAGCCGGATAGCCTCGCACCTCAACGCGAACGAGTCCGATCGAAGTGCGAGGACTTACCGGTTACGGCCGCCGCCTTCCAGATGGCGTTTCGGCCCGACCCGCGCTGGGTGAGTGAGACGCGCAGAACGACAGCGGCCTTCCTCCGGAGGGCGCCTCTGCCGGAGCCGCTGGTGAGCGACGTCGTGCTGGCTGTATCGGAGTTGGTCACGAACGCCATCGTTCACGGTGGCGGAGACGTCTGCCTCCGCGTTTCCGTAGATAGCCAGGAAGTGCGGGTTTCCGTCTCCGACCAGAGCCCTGAGCGAGCCGTGTTGGTGCATGCTGAGGACGATCGTGAGTCCGGGCGCGGGGTGCTGCTCGTTGCAGCGTTCGCACAGGCGTGGGGCAGTAGCGGCGCGGAGACGTGGTGCTCCTTTCGCCACCCCGATAAGTCCGTTGCTGGGACGGCGGCATGAGCGCCGTCGCCGTACGACTGCCGAAGGCACAGTTCGCGGCCGGAGCAAGGAAGGCGATCGCGTCGCTCAGCGACGCGTTCCTCCGCGACGAGGACCTGGCGAACGACCTTGACCAGATCCTCGGGGCCCCGGCGGGCCCGGTCGGCCTGGCCGGTAGGCGAAGCCGCAGACGGTGCGGCCTGCTTCGAAGCGCGACGTCGAGGCCGAGCGACGAGGAGGCGGCCGAGTTGAGCCGAGCCGTCACTCGGCTCGACCGGATGCTCGAACGACTCGTGGCGATCGCGGAGTTCCGCGAATGGGAGCCCCCGTACCCGAGTGTTCAGGCCGCCATCGTGCAGGCCAAGGCAGTGCGAGGTCAGCAACCGCAAGTGGTAGGCGGGTTCGAGACCGACCGTGCCCATCTGCGCCTGATGGCGATGGCGGCCTCGGACATCCTCGCCCGGCTGATTGACGACGAGGAGCGAGTTATGAGCCTCCCGCGAACGTACTGGTGCCACGCAGCTCTGGAGGCGAGCACGCCCGGAGCATCGCGAACTGAGGGGTGTACCAAGGCATCGGCCGAGGCCGCCGTCGACTGGGTGCGCGAGTCTGTCCGGCAGGTGAGTCCGCGCCTCGACCGCAGTACGTTCCACCGGGTGTGGGGATGGCTCGGTGACCACCGTGCCGTGCGGGCGGCCGTGATCGCGCTCCGTCAGAGCGAGCCGTACAACTTCTCCATCGACATCCCCGCCGGCCGCCTGGTCTGGACCGTGCACCACGTCGGCCAACTTCCGCTCGCCTCCCCGTGCGGATGCCGCCCGTTCAGCTGCTACAGCTCCTTGTCTACTCCGCCTCGCCTAGGTGCTCCGCCTGCTGGTTCGGCCCGCCTGCCCATGCCGTCCACCGTCATCGGAGCGTCATGACCACCGCGTCCACGACCACGCAGCAGTGCGCGGAGGGTGCTCCGTCTGAGATGGAGTATCAGACTGTTCGTCTGCATCTCGTTGCGTTGCAGCGGACCACGAACAGGTTCGTGATCGCGTCCGCCGCGGATATCGTCCGTCACTGCGAAACGGTGTGGGGCCTGGTCGAGCCGTGGCTGCCGCAGGCACAGGCCCGGCTCCGTGCGGCCGATGGATCGGCTTCGGACGCGGCCCGATGGAGGTCGACTATCGGTGCCGTTAGCCGAGTTGACAGCCACGCGCTGACGAGTGACGACCTGCTGGAGCTATGCTCTGCGGCCCGTCGCCTGCTCGGGCGGCTCATGGAAGCCGAGCGGCCAGGACCCAGCGTCGCGGAAATAGCGGCCCGGCTTCGGGAACTCATCGCCTCCGGCGCCTTCCCGCCCGGCAGCCCGTTGTCTGTCGCTCGGATCGCTGCGGGCCTGGGGTGCGACCGAGCTTCGCGCGTGCGGGTTGAACTGGCTCTCCGCGATCTGGAGATCAAGGGCGAGGTGACCTTCGGCCGCTCCAAACGTGCCACGGTTGTCGGGGAGCGGGAGGCCATCGACCGGCCTGCACAGATCGCTGAGTGGCTGCGCGCCCTCATCCAGGCCGGCGTCTACCCGCGCACGACCGAATTGCCCTGGGTGGATCTGCTCTCCCGGAGCTTCGTATCCCCGCGCGACACCGTCGTGCGCGCTCTCGACATCCTCGTGGACGAGGAAGTTCTGCTCCGGGGACCGAAGAAGCGCCCCGCCGTCTGCTGGAAGCTGCCCTTTCCCGTTGCGTCCCCTCCGGACATCGACAGCTTGCTCGCGCGGCTCACCGACATCGTGCCGCCCGACGTGGACCTCAGTCCCTTTCGCGTAGAGGAGGCTTGCCGTCGTGCCCGTTCCACGTGGAGCTGCCGCATTTCCCCGCTGCCCGAAGACCTGACGCACACGATCGACGTGCTGGTCGGTGCGGCCGAGCAGTTGATCCCCCTTGCCGCCTTGCGGTACGCGGATAACGAGGAGGTGGAAACCCGTCTGCGTCGTACGGCGGTGACCGCGCTCGCGGACCCTCCACCGGACGTGCTCCGGCGGACATGGCACGCGGCCTGCTTAGGCGCAGCGGTCCAGGACATCCTTCTCCTCCTTGCAGGAGACCTCACGTGAGCACTGACCCTCGACCCGACGACGGTGCGGCGGGCACAGCCCCGTGCCGACGACCAGACATCGCCAGAACGCTGATCGGCTGCGTGGGAAACGCAGTGTCCCAATGGGCCCGGATCGCCCGCTCCCAGGTCACGGAACACGAGATCGAGATGTTCCGCCACGTCGACCACGCGAACGCGCAGCTCCTCGGCCGGGTGATCAGGGACCACGGCTGGCCGGGATATCGCCTGGTGGGCGAAGACGGGGCCAGTGCCGCATGGTGGATTGCCCTTCATGCCGACAGCCTGCTCACCGTCCAGAATCTTGCCCTCCAACTGATGTACGAAGCCGTACGGCAGGGTGACGCGAGCCTCCCGCAGTGGGCGCACCTCACCGACCGGGCTTTGACAAATGCCCACAAATTGCAAGAGTTCGGCACGCAGTACCGCCAGGGCGCCACCGGGTTGGAGCGGCAGCCGGTGCATGCCCCGGACACCCTCGACCAGCGCCGCATCGCGATTGGACTTGTGCCCGCTGCCGATGCCCTGGAGACGCTGCGTCGACGCCTCGACGCCCCACCACGCTATGGGGCGCTCCCCGGAGAGCCGCCCGCCGATTTGTCGGGTACGGCGTGAACGGGCCTGGCGGCGTCCGTACGGAGGGCGCGCGCAAGCTCACGAAGAAGGTCCTCGCCTGGAGCACGAGCGAGGAGGAGGCCCCGACGCTGGAGGAAGCCGACACAGCCTTGGCCCTCCTCACGACGTACGGGAAGGAGTTCCGCGACACCGTAACGACGGCGTACCGCCAACTGCCTGCCGGCTCCGCCGTGGCCGAACGAGTGCAGGCCACGCTCGGCGAAGCGAGCCGTCGCCTCGACCACCCGCTGCCCGAACGTACGCGTAAAGCCGTCGTGGGCCGCGCTCAGAACATCGCGCGGCTGCTCGAAGCCCTGCTTCGCGCGGCCGCCACGACCGAGCATGAAGATATGGATCGCCCGTGACCTCGTTCCGGCCGGATCTGGCCATCAATCTCTTCGCCCGCGTTGACGCGGCACGCCCCGTCTGGTCTGCCCGACTCTCGTACGAAGAGCGGGTCAAGCAGGTGGTACTCCCCGGCAGATGGGATGTGGACCGCGAAAACACGGAGTTCCTGCGGGCAACCATCGAGGAGCACGGATGGCCGGGGCACCGTCTGGTGGGTGAGGGCGGAGCCCACGCTGCCTACCTCATTGCCCTGCACGCTGACCACGACGTCGATTTCCAGTGGCTCGCGTCCAATGCGCTCGGCGAGGCATCGGCCATGAGGGACGCCAGTTCGGTGGACTGGGCTCACATGTACGACCGGTGTCACGTGAACAGCGGCAAGCTCCAGATCTACGGCACTCAGTACCGCTACGGCCTGAACGGCCCCGAGCTGCTGCCTGCCAGCCTCGACGACATCGACTGGCGCCGTGAGTTCGTGGGCCTACGGCCGATCGCGGAGGCCCGCGCTGCCGTTCTGCACCGGCATAGCCCGGATCGGCCACCGGGAGACGGACTGGAGGAAGAACCCGGACCGCGAGGTCGGCTGCTCTGGGCGCTTCGGCCCCACGCCCAAGCCCGAGCGCCGCCGGATCGATCACGCAAGTCGTCCGCCCCTCAGCAGGTGAGGAGGGCACCCACTCCCTTGCGAGGGCGGATTCGCAGGTCCCCATCCGATCGAAAGGGCTGTTGACGAATGAAGATCACCACCGCCGTCCTCGTGGCGGGCGCAGCCGCTGCCGGAGTTGGCGTCGCCCACCTCTGGCAGGCGGAGCGACACCAGCGCCAGCGGAACGCGCTCTCGGCTGCCGCGATGCACCAGGAGTACCTGCGCTACGTGGAGGGCAATCCGGAACTGCAACGCCTCTGGGTGCCCGAGGACGGATCGCTGGACCCTGAGGAGTACCTCCGGCGGACACATGCCAACCACCTGTTCTCCGCCCTCGCCGTGCGATTCCGGGTCGGCATCATCGACGAAGAGAATCTGCGCGTCCAGGCGAATTGGATGATGTCCCGCGCGGTCGGCCGGGACTACTGGTCGTCCTTCTCGGGCTTCCGCGAGTCGGAGGCCCGCGACAAGCTCGATCGTCGGTTCAACAGGATCATGACCAGCGAATGGCTCGCCCGCCCGGAAGTTGACGCCCTCGTCTGACCCGCCGCAGACGCGCGTCACCCACAACTCCCTGCCCGTGCTGTGGCATCGCGCGGATGCAGGGGCACAACCCCGCTCCGGACGTCACGAATCCGACGAGCGGGTAGCGCCCCGGCCGGCAGACCAATGCCGACCGCGACACGGACGGACAGGTCACCAGACCCGGCCAGGGCGCGCGCATCCCACACACCTTCCATCGGGTGCAACCGACGGGAGGCTCTCTCCACCGGAGTCAAGAGGAGCACACATGCATTCTGCACTGCTCGAATCGCCCGACACCCAGGTCCGCTACCGCGTGATGACCGGCGAGGACGACGACCGCGCCCGTCGCGGTGCCAAGAAGATCGTCGGCCGCTCCGAGGTGTCCCTGCACTGCAAGGACGCCGCGACCATCGAGAAGACCGTCGAGGCCCTGCGCCTGTCCGACGCCGAGCTGGTCAAGCGCCCCGAGGCGTCGAAGAAGTACGACTGGCAGTCCGTGTTCGTGGAGCCCGAGCAGGGCAACGCGGACGGCGGCGGCAAGGTCCTGTTCGGCGTCGCCTGGTACGACTGGGTGTACTTCGCCGAGAAGGCCGGGGTGTACGGCGACAAGATGCACAGCCACATGTTCGGCAACCTCGGCATCACCGAGGAGGACGTGACCGTCACCCACTGGCGGGCGGGCGTCGCGGCCTGACGTAGCCCCTACAGCACACCGCCAGGGCTCGGCTCCGGTACACGGAGCCGAGCCCTGGCCATGCCGTGCCCATCACACCGAGGAGGAAAGATGACCGATCGCACGGAGCAGGGAGCACGTTGGGACCTCTGGGCCCCGCACTACGACCAGGACACTGCCGGGCAAGATCACCAGCCGACCGCCGCGGGCCTGGCGGACCTCGCCGGACCGGGGCCGATGCTGGAGCTGGGCATCGGCACAGGGCGGATCGCCTTCGCTCTCGCGGAGTGGGGCGTGCCGGTCACCGGGATCGACGCCTCACCGCGGATGATCGCGCGACTCGAAGCGCGCGCCGCCCAGGACCCGCCGCGCGTCGCGGTGCGGGCCGTCACCGGGGACATGGCCCGCTTCGCCCTCGGGGAGCTCTTTCCGCTGATCTACGTCAGCGTCAGCACGATCTTCCTGCTGACCAGCCAGGACGATCAGGTCGCATGCTTCCGCAGCGCGGCGAAGCATCTCCGGCCGGACGGCCACTTCGTCGTTGAGGCTGCCGTGCCCTACGCCTCCGGCCTGGCTACGGAACGTGACCAGATGATCGTCCGCGAGATGAGCGAAGATCACCTGAAGTGGTCGGCCTTCCTCCACGACGCCGCCACGCAGACCGTCCGCGCCCAGGAGATCCGTATCGGCACGGAGGAAGGCTTCCGGATGCTGCCCAACCTCATGCGCTACGCCCATCCCGCCGAGCTCGACCTGATGGCCCAGCTCGCCGGACTGCGCCTGGAGCGTCGTACGGCGGACTGGGCGGGGAACCCCTTCACCTCGACCAGCACGCACCATGTGTCCGTATATAGTCACCTGCCAGCCGAACCCGCCCTGCCGACCGGAGCGCCCGCATGACGACCCTCCTCCCGCAGCTCCTCCCAGAAGCTTTCGGCACGGCGGAAACCGCCCATGTATCCCTTGTTGCTGATCGACGCGGCACCGCCTTGTGGCAAGTACACCTGGACGACGGCAGCCGCTACGCGCTGAAGGCGACCACCGCGTGCACGGACCCACAAGGCCACGTCGACTCCGAGCACCTGGCGCTGGTCGAAGCAGAGCTGCTGATGGCCTTGGAGCACGACGGTGTGTTCAGCGACCTCTACCGGGCGCACGGCGAGCTGCCGGACGGCACCGGTACGTGGCTGACGCTGCGCTGGCTACCCGGCGAGGAGGCGGAGACCGCCTACGGCAAGCTCCGCACGACGCCCGATGACCAGACCGCCGCCCGGTACGCGGCGGCGATGGCCGGCGCGGTGGCCGACCTGCACGAGGCGGGATGGACACACGGCGACATGCAGGAAGTCCACTTCATCCTGGACGGCGACAGCGCGCACCTGCTCGACTTCGCGATGGCCCAGCCTCCCGCCGACATCCGGATCGCCACCCGCCGTGCGCCGTACCGGGGGGCCTACGACTTCTTCATGTCCCCGGAGCTGGCCGCTCGCCGCCTCGCCACGAAACCGTCCGAGCACCTGGAGCTGACCACGGCCTCCGAGGTGTGGTCCCTGTGCGCGACGATCTATGCGTGCTGGACCGGGGTGTACCCGATCAGCGAGAAGGACACGAAGCTCAGCACGCCTGACCTCCGCGCCGAACTCGCCCGCGGGCAGTACCGCCCCCTGCCGACCGTTCGTCCCTGGGCGTTCCCCGAGTTTGAGGACATCGTCTCCACCGGACTTGTCGTCGATCCCGCCGAGCGACCGACAGCCCGCTGCCTTCAGCACATGTTCGAGGAACTCCTGTAGCAGGACGCTCGCTCGAAGGTACGGCGGCCGCTCTGCGTCTGGGTTGGCCGCCGTATCGTCATGACCGCTGCTCACCGGTCCATCTGGAGCTTGTGCAGCGCGTAGAACTGGCCCCCCAAATCCAGTAGTTCGTCAAAGGTGCCCGACTCTACGATCCGTCCTTGGTCGAGAACGATGATGCGATCAGCCAGCCTTGCGTTGTCCAGGCGATGGGTGATGAACAGCGTGGTCCGACCTCGCGCCAGGGTCTTGAGACGGTTGAAGATCCTGTGCTCGGCACGGGCGTCCATCGCGGCAGTCGGTTCGTCCATGATCAGAACGGCGGCGTTCCGGTGGAAGGCACGGGCGACGGCGATGCGCTGCCACTGGCCGCCGGACAGGTCGTGCCCACCCCACCAGGAGCGGGCCAGCGACGTGTCCAGCCCGTTCGGCAGAGCCTCCAGGGCTTGATCGGCACCCGCGTGCTCGGCCGCCTCGTGGACAGCTGCGTCGCCTTCCGGGCGGGGGCTGCCGAGGGTGATGTTCTCGCGGGCGGCCATCGGCCACCGCGTGTAGTCCTGCGGTACGAGCCCGACGTGCGACCACACGCTTGCCGGATCGGCGTCGGAGAGGTCGGTGGTGTCCCACCGCACGGTGCCGGCCGTGGGCAGAAAGAGTCCGGTCAACAACCTGGCCAGCGTGCTCTTTCCGGAGCCGTTCTCACCCACCATGGCGATCACCTCGCCCCGCCGGATGTGCAGGTCGATGCCGTGGAGTGCGGGCCCGTCGGCCCCGGGATAGGTGAAGGACACCCCGGTCGTGGTGATGGTGTCCGGCCCGTCATCCGGGATCGTGGCGGTGCCGCGCTCGCACCGCCACGTCTTGGCGTCGGTGAGGAACTTCGCCCAGTCGTCCAGCGACAGGGAGGTACGGAAGACGGACGCACCGGCCCGGACGAGGGATCGCAGGGCGCCAGTGGACGTGCGTACCGCGATCACCGCCGCACCCGCGACGGCGAGGTCCATGCGGCCGGTGGAGACGAGGAAGACCAGGGCGGCCCAGGTGCCCATGGTGGCGACTGTGCCGAGGGCATCGCCCGTGGTCTGGACGAGAAGGGCGTGCCGTGTGGCGGTGAGCTGTTCGTTCTCCAGGCGCTGCGAGACGATCCGGTACTGGCTGGTCAGGAAGGGAGCCATGGTGCCCGCGCGGACCTCGTCGGCGTTGTTGCGGTCGGTGGTGTAGGTCCGCAGGACGTTACGCAGCCGGGAGTCGGAGAGGTTGCGGTGCTTGGCCGCGTGCTCGATGCGGGCCCCGCGCACGGCCCCCCAGCCGCAGGGCAGGACCGACAGGACGAGCAGCGGCAGCATGATCCAGTGCAGCGCCGAGACGACGACAGCCGCAGCCAGCAGCTGGGCGGCGGCACTGGTGAGGACCTGGGTGTCCGTGATCAGGTCGCCGGTCTTCTCCGCGCCGCTGCTGGCGGCTTCCTGAGCGTCCTCGAAGTCGGGGTGCTCGTAGGCGGACAGCTCCGCGGTGGTGCTCGCGGCGATGACGGCGAGGTCGGCTTCGCGTACGGCTTTCGGGGCGAGGCGCGCGGCAGCGGCGCGGGCGCCGAGGTCGAAGAGGTAGCGTCCGGCGACGGACGCTCCGGTGATGATCAGGGCCGGGGTGGAGTGGGTCAGGCCCTCCGTCAATTCGTCGGCGGCGAACAGGCTGCTCAGTACGCGGGCAGTCGCGGCAAGGGCGCTGGCGGTGAGAGCGGCGGCGGCGATCTGGCAGAACAGGAGTGTCAGTACGGCCGTACGATCCGTACGCCAGCCGAGGACGGCCGCCTGCTTGAGGCTGCGGGGGAGCCGGGCCGCGATAGCCCGGGTGCTGAGGTTGCCGTATGCCTTGTCGTGAGGGCTGGTCTCCATGCGCATCACGGGTGGAGGCCCAGGCGTCACGTCGGGAGCGACGGTTGCTGGTGAAGTCACCGCTCCATGAAGACGGGCAGCCGAGCGGGCGGCAACGCGTTTTGAACAGCTACGGGGCAACGGCCCTGGTGGACCCGGACGGGCGTCAATTCAAGAGCACCGGGTTCACTCGTATGGGTGAACCGTGGTCCGGGGCGAGGAGGCTCAATCCGACCCCGGACCACGGGGTTCGGGAGCCGCTCAGAGAACGGTGATCACGGGGGTCCACGGACGGTCGAAGGCGTCGCCCTCATCCCGGCCGGCCGCGCCTCCGGGGACCTCGGCCCAAGCGTGCGCGCCCTGCGGCATGAACCGGGCGCCGAGAACCCACTGGGCACGGCCGCCGGTCAGTGATGCTGCGATCACCGTGGCGAGGCTTATCTCCAGGCAAGCGACCCGTCCCGGCCACCAGTCCGGTGTCATCGCACGCACAGCGGTGTGGAGCGCCCGAACCCGCGCAGGCGAGACGTACCGCCGTCGGGGGAGTGCGCGGACACAACGGACCTGGGCGTGGAGTGGGGCCTTGGAGAGGGGCAGGGCGACGGCGAGCGCGAGCCGCGCGACGAGGCGGTCCCGAGCCGGGATCGCGGGCAGGACATGAGGGGTCATCATGGTCATCGGCGGTGCCACCACTTCCGGGGACGTCGGGGTTGAGCGGTTTTCAGGTCGGTCAGTACGCCCAGGTCCAGCAGCTCGTCGACGACCCGGTTGACGGCCGCAGCCACGGTCTCCGGGTCCAGACCGGCCGGTACTGCGATCTCGTCGGCAAGGCCCGCCGTTCCTCCACGCCGGGTGATGGCCGTCCAAACGCGGCTGGAGTCCGCGTCGAGGATGTGCCAGGTACCGGCCGGCAGGTTGAGTACGGCGGTCCCGTGCTCGGTGGTCGCGTAGTGGATGCCGGGCGCCAGGGTCAGCACGATGATTCCTTGGGTTCCGCGACGGTGGGGCGCTCGGTAGCCCCGAGCCACCAGCACGTCACGAGCAGCTGGTGGAGTTCCGCCAGCCCGAGCGCGCTCTGTCCGCGGGCTGCACGATTGAGGGTCTGGACGGCTGCCGTGCCGTCGATCAGCCCGGCCTTCACCAGCGGGCTGTCCAGAATCAGGGAGTGCAGGGCGGCGTGATGGAGCGCGAGCCCGGCTATACGTTGCGTGGTGAAGCTCCCCTTGGACCGGCGGTCGGTCAACCACTCGGGCAGGGCGGGCAGTGCCGCCCGCAACAGTGGCTTGTAGACGGCGACACCGCGGCGGGCGGACGGCGGAACGGCGAAGGCGGCTCGGACGACACGGTTGTCGATGAAGGGATGGGTGGGGCGGATACCCAGGGAATGAGACATCGGCTCCTCGGCGCGGGCATCGGCGCCGACGGACCGCAGCGCAGACCACTGGTCGAACTCGTCCGCAGGCTCGCCCGGCACCGTCGTGGCCGCGCTCCGCAGCAGGGCTGCGACCGAGTCACGGCCCTGATCGGTGAGCCAGCTCGCCGCCGTACCGAGCTTGCACCACGACCAGCTGCCCGACGCCGTCGGTGTCACGGGCCCTGCCTCCAGCGCACTGGCCGCAGCGAGGAGTGAGCCCTGGTGACCCAGCCGGGCGGAGTTCTGTACGGCGCGCCACACCAGGCCGGGCGCCTGGTTGCGCAGACGGGCCCACGCGACGACCTGGCGGTGCGCCTCACGCCGGTGCCCCCGCTCGTACTGAGCCACCCAGCTGGCGGAGGAGCCGTCGAGGACCACGTCACCGCCATGGCCGGTGAGGTGACACGGCAGTCCAACGGCCGGGACCTGGTAGCAGGCGTCGAGCGTGTAGTTCGCCGCCCCTGCCGATGGCTCGTCACCGGCCGGTACGGGAGAGCTGAAGTCGAAGGGAAGCTGTGCTTCACCGCCTCGGGCGACGTGGTGCGGTACCCGTGCGATCTTGGCGACGCGGGCGGCGTAGACGGCGTCCTCCTTGCTGGTGAAGCCGTCGGTGTAAGTCACCGCCGTCACCTGCCCAGCCTCGGCGGCGAGCAGGACTGCGGTCGATGAATCCACACCGCCGGAGAGATCCGCCCCCACCCTGCCGTGCGCGTCCCGGACCCGGTCGCGGACGGCTGCGGTGAGCTGCTGCCCGAATACCTCGGCGGCTGCTCCCGGGTGTTCGGCGGGCTGGACCCGCCGAACATCAATCAGTTCGGGAACGGGGCCACGCAGCAGCAGCCCGTACCCGCCCGGTACCCGGCGGACTCCGCCGAACGCAGTAAGGGCGGGCCAGTGCTGTCCTCCGGCGGCGAGCCGGGCCGTCAGCACCTCCAAGTCCGGGGCAGCGCCCAGCGAGGCGGCCAGCCGGTGTGCGTCGGTGGCCCACCAGACCTCACCGCCGCGCACCGCGTAGACGAGGTCGCGCATCCCGGACAGGTCACCACACACGAACCGGTGTGCGCCGTTCTCCGCGACCACCCAGTACGAGCCGGGCCATTCGGTGAGCAGCCCCCACCAACCCTGTGCGACCGCGTTGAGAGCCAGCCGAAGTTGGTCGTCGTCAGCGCCGCACTCGCCCGCGACGGCGATTCGAACGGTGCCGCTCCCCGCTACCCGCAGGGGTACCTCGGGCGCGCACCGGACACCTCGCAGTCCTTCGACCGGCCTGCCAGGCCGTACGAGACCCGAGTCTCCCGTACGTCCCGTGATCCACTCTGTTCTCACTTCGGAGCCTCCTCGTTTCCCAGCGCCACCCGGAGGGGCACCGGCCGCCGGCCGGTGCCCCTCCACCTCGTCACGGCTTGGGCTCACATGCCTTCGAAGTAGTTCGACTTGTCGGAGTCGTTGGCGACCTGGCGGCCGAGGGTGAAGTCGGCCACGGTGTGGGTGTCCACGACCGGGGCGAAGCCGACCGCGACGGTCGACGTCTCGGTGGTCTCCGACGAGCTGGGCGTAGCCTCGGTCTGCTGGGGCTGGTTCATGACTCGCTCCTTGTTCGTTGTGTCCGACCGGCTGGCCGAACACCTCAAGGACACCCCCGAACGCTGTTGCGAAGCGAGATCGAATATGCGGGTGAACCGTTGCGGATCAAGAACTTGCCTTCCTTTGCGGGCTGTTGCGAATCGTTGCGAAGACCGCTGGAAGCTGTAGTTAGCTGACCGCCTTGGGTAACTTGGAAGGCCGTACGCCCCACGATTCAGCCGCCCTCACTGGGGAGCCCGAAGGTGACGCATCCGAAGACACGGCGCAACGAGGCGCTGGCCTACTGGGTAGGTGTCTCGCGTGCCACGCTCGGTCAGCTCGCTGATGAACTCGCCCGCACCGCCCGGAGCCACGAACGCTTCGACATTGAACCGGACCGCTCCCGTATATCCCGGTGGGTCAACAAGAGCGAGCAACCCCGGCGGCCAGTGCCGGAATTCCTTGCTGAGACGCTCACCCGACTGTGCGGCCTCGCGGGCCCCTTAACCCTTGCCGACATCGGGCTCGCCGGAGCAACCGCTAGTCGGCCGTCACACAACTGGCGTTCTCAGACGGTCGTTTCAGCCATCATTGACACCACGCGGAGCGACGCCGTGACCGATGACGCAGCCCCCATCGTCAACACACTTCTTCACGGTCCCCAGCTCATCGACGCGGTTCAGCCCTGGCTGCACCTCCCGGACGGCGGCGCTCTGCCCGATGCCACCCGGCCGGGCCGCATCGGTATGAGCGACGTCGCCGCGATCCAGGCCACGACGGACGTCTTTCGTGGCCTCGACAACGCGCACGGCGGCGGTCTGTCCTGGCGTGCCGTCGTCGGACAGCTCCACGCGGTCACGGACAAGGCCAGGCAGGGTCGTGTCAGCGACGAGGTGGGTCGGCAGCTATTCGTCAGCGTCGCCGACCTGGCATCCGTCGCCGGATGGATGGCCCACGACGTCGGACGGCACGAACGCGCTCAGGAGTACCTCCTCCTCGGCCTCAAGGCCGCCAAGCAGGCCGGACCTGATGGAGCAGCTATCGCCGGGCATCTCCTCAACTGCCTTGCCCGCCAGGCCAACCATCTGGGGAGCCCTGGCGACGCGCTCGACCTCGTTCAGCTCGCCCAGTACGGCACCCGGAAGCTCCCGCCGGGGCGGCTGCGCGCCATGCTGTGCACCCTCGAAGCCCGCTGCCACGCCGTCCTCGGACAGCTTCCCGACTGCGGACGTGCTCTCGGTGCTGCCGAGGACGCGCTTGCCGCTGAGCGGGACGCCTCTGAGACACCAAGCTGGGCTGCCTGGTTCGACTCGGCGGAGTACCAGGTCACCGTGGGTGTGTGTGAACACCTCGCGGCCGAACACGACCCGAATCGTGGCCGCCGGGCCGCCCGCGCCATCAAGATGATCCAGACCGGCACCGCCGAGCGGCCCGATGAACGGACCCGAAGCCGTGCCTTCGATCAGATCGCCCTTGCTCGTGCCACGCTCCGCGCCGGACATCTCGATGCGGCCGACGAGGTCACAGCCACTGCTCTCGACCTGCTGGGTCAGGTCAACTCGACACGCGTCATCGACCGCCTTCGCGAGCTTGATTCCGAGCTGGCCGCCGCACCTGCGGCCAAGGAGACCAGCCAAGCACGCGAGCGCATCCGGGCCGCTCTCCCTGCTGCCGCCTGACGCAGTCTCCTGTCCGACAGCCGCTCTAGCGTCGGCTGAATGAATCACAGCGAAGACGTTCGGCGCGTAGAGATCACGGCGAGGGGCAGGCGGGCCGACATCGAGATCGACAGTGCCCGGATCGACCCGGGCGCCGTCAAGGCGTACTCCGTCAGCCACCTGGCCGGGCAAAGGCCCGAAGTCCTGCTGCACGTCGCGGATCGTGACGATACCCAGTGGTCCGGGCTGGCCCGCGTCGCGGTGGCCGATCTCCCCGACCCCGGGCCGGCGGCGGCCGTGTTTCTCGACGCGATCGACCCGGAGGCGTTGGAGCGCGCCGCGTTGGCTCGCCCAGACCTCGGCACCGAGCCGTGTTCGTTGACGAAGGCGATGCTCACTCAGCTCGGGGAGTGGGCTCGTGGCCTTTGACGTGGACGGCGCCCGTCGGGTGGTCGGCCGCATCCTGGACGACAAGCTGGAGGTGTGGCGCGACGGCGCGGGCCGTACGGACGACGTGCTGGACGAGACCACCGGCAGACTGGTGCCGCCCGCGCCCGACGAGGAGCTGGTCTGGGACGGGCTCGGCGCGGTGACGCCGCTCGGCCGCCCCGCCATCACGAAGCCGGTCGGCGGATCGGTCGCCGTGGAGCCGCCGACCACCGACTACCAGGCCGTGCTGCCGGTCGACGCACCGGTGCTGCGGCGTGACGACGTGGTGCGTGTCGCCGGTTCGGCCCGGCCCGGAGGGCCCCGCGATCCTCAGCTGGTCGGCCGCAGGTTCCGGTTCTCCGACGAGACGGTGGGCACCTACAGCGTGGTGCGCATCGTCCGGGTCCAAGTGATCGACTGATGGCTCCGGCGAACCCGCACCCCAACGCCCACCCGGACGCGACCGCTTTCCGCGATCCGATCGCGCTGGCCGCCGCGCTGGCCCGGATGGGTCCGGCGACCCGCGCCCGTACGCGGACGATCACGCGGCACCACGCCATGCTGCTGCGGGTTCGCATCCAGCGGAACGCGAGCGGGCGGCCGGGCCCGAACGTGATCACCGGGCAGTACCGGGCCTCGTGGGACGTACGGATGCGCACCGGGGGCGGCGAGGTCACCGCCGAGGTGGTCTCCGACGCTCCGCAGGCGCGGAGGCTGGAGTACGGCTTCGTCGGCGTGGACTCGATCGGACGGCACTACCGGCAGCCGCCGTTCCCGCACGTCGAACCCGCCTTCCGACAGACCGAACCGGCCTTCATTCAGGCCCTGGAGGATGGGGTGCTGCCGTGACCGCCCGGCTGCCGGTGACCCGCGCACTCGCCGCCCTCGTGGAGCAGGCCACCGGTCGTCCATGTGGGACCGGCGAACTCCCACGCGTAGAGGGTGATTCCGGCTGGGAGCCGGCGTCCGCCCCGTACACGATCCTCGACTCGCTGCCCGGCGAGTTCGGCGGACCGCCGTTCTGGGACTGGCACGCGGACGCGGCCTGGTCCTACCAGGTCACCTCAGTCGGGGAACGGGGCGATCAGGTCGAGTGGCTGGCCGACCGCGTACGCGTCGGCGTCGTCGGCCGGACCGACGGACGCTGGGCCTATGACCTGCATGTTCCCGAAGCCCGCGTCATCGACCGTGAGTTGACGTACGACTCCGGAGGGGAACCCTCGGTGTCGGCGGCAGGCGCTATCGTGTCCTACGTGCAGCGGGTCACGATCACCGTGACCCCGGCATGAAGAGACGTTTCTTCGATCCTCACCGCGGAGGCCCGCGCGGACGCTGAGCCCTACCAGGCCAGGCGAACCCCCTTTGATCATCAAGGGGCAGGGCCTCGGCACGGGACGCTGCCCCAGAAGTGGGAGCGGACCTGTGTCCACGAGCACGAAGAAGAACACCCAGACCCGATTTCTGCGGCGCGGCATCTCCAAGATCCTCTGGGTGCCGGATCTTAACGACCCGAAGTACCCCAGCCGCCGGGAGATCACCAAGGCGTTCGTCCTGACCGATGCCGTCTCGGACATCGAGGGCTGGGCCCTGGAGAACGATCCCATCGAGACCCCGGACATGGGGAGCACGTTCAACTCGTCGATCCCGGGCAACGACAAGGCTGAGAACTCCAGCCTGACGTTCTACGAGGACCGGTTCTCCGACGCGGTCGAGCGGCAGCTCCCCAAGGGGGCCAAGGGCTTCGTGATCCTGCTCCGTAAGGGTGACCTGCCCGGTTCCCGCTCCGTCGACGTCTTCCCCGTCCAGGTCGCCACCCGCGCCGCGACCTACTCGACCGGCAACGAAGCGGCCAAGTTCCAGGTCACCTTTACGATCACCGACGAACCTTCCCTCGACCGGCCGGTGCCGCCGGCGCAGCCCCGGCCGCTGCCGGACGAGGACTGCGAGACCGACCACGACCACGGCCACCACCACGGCGATCACGACGGTGATCACGTTGACGTGAAGGTGGTCAGCACCACCAAGACGAAGACCGAGACCGAGGCGACGGTCCGCGAGCACGACGCTGACGAGGGCTGATCGTGTCGCGCCCCGCACAGGCCAAGCGCCCCGCCCCCTCCGCTAGCCCGGCGGAGGGGGCCTGGTCGGCCAAGATGGACCGCCTCCGCCGCAGGCGTAAGGCGCAGAACCGGCTCCGTGTCTGCGACGACAATGACCTGCGCCAGCGGTACGACGAAGCCCAGCAGGCCGCCCGACGTGCTCGGTTCGTCGCGGAGGCCAACCCCGGTGACGAGCTGGCCGAGCGCCAGGCCACCGACGCCGACTCGGCGCACGACCGGGCGCTGGCCGCGCTGGACGCCGAGTCGGAGTTCCTGACCTTCCGCGCGCTGCCGCGCCCGGTGCTGGAGGACCTGATCTCCGAGCACCCGCCCACCGAACAGCAGGCGGAGGCGGGGGCGATCTTCAACGCCGATACCTTCCCCGCCGCCCTGGTGGCGGCGGCCTCCGTGGACGGCATGAGCCACCAGGAGGCCGAGGAGCTGCTGAACGGCTGGTCAGCGCCGGACGCGAATGCCCTGTGGGACGCGGCCTGGCAAGTCCAGCAGGAGAGCCGGGTCGAGCTGGGAAAAGGCTGAGCCGTGATGCTGGCCTGCGCGCGGAGCTGGAGCTGTGCGAGAGGTTCCAGATCCCGCACTCGCAGTTCCTGGGCGGCGACGGCCGCTGGTCCGACCTCGACCGGGCGAAGGCACTGGCCTGGGCGGAGTGGCAGCGGTCGGTGTGCCCGGAGTGCCGTACGCGGCTGGAGGAGTGGGACCGCACCCGCGGCGGCGACCCCCACGCCTACGTCACCGACACCTTGCGCTGCCCCGGCTGCGAGCTGATCGAGCAGGAGCGCGATCACGTCCCGCAGGACCGGTCCGGCTACGGCGTGAAGATCCAGCTCCTCCCGCGCGAGCAGTACGAGCCGCGCCCCTGATCCACCCCGCACGTATGTAAGGAGGCCGCCAGCGGTGGCCGGGTTCACCCTCACGGTCGCGATGCGCGCCGAGGTCCGCGACCTGATCGCGGGAACCCGTGCTGCCTCCGCACAGATGCGGACCCTGGGGGACCGGACAGACGCCGCCAACCGCTCCCTGGCCCGGCTGGACGCCAACGGGGCTCGGCTCGCTTCGCAGTTCACCGCGCTGAATCGTTCCGCCCGCGGTGCCGTCGGTGAGCTGAACCGGATCACCGCCCGCGCTGGGGCCGCCCGCGCTGCGCTGCGTTCCGCCGGGGACGACGGGGCCCGGTCGATGTCCCGGCTCCAGCGGACGACCGCCGGTGCCGGTCGGCGCGGGACGTCGGCGACGAACATGCTCGCGGGCGGCGCTCTTGTCCTCGGCACCGGGGAGATCATCGAGGAGGGCAACCACTACCTGCGGCAGATGAACCTCTTCCGCGCGGTGACCGACGCGACCGCCGGACAGATGCAGCGGGCCGGCGTCGTCGCCCGCGAACTAGGCAACGACCTGACGCTGCCCACCTCGACCTCGGCGGACGCCGCCGAGGGCATGGTCGAGCTGTCGAAGGCCGGTTTCCGTGCGGACCAGTCGATCGACGCCGTACGCGCATCGCTCCAGCTCGCAGCGGCGGCCGACGTCAACGCTGCCACGTCAGCCAAGTATTTGGGTGACATCATGGATCAGTACGGCCTCGGTGCTGATCAGGCGTCCCGCGCGGCCGACACCCTCGCCGCCACAGCGAACAACGCGTCGGGCTCGATCACCGACATCTACTACTCGATGCGGTATGCGGGCCCAGTCGCGAACGCGCTCGGCGTCACCCTCCAGGACACGGCTGCGGCCGTCGGAATGCTCGGTAAATCTGGCATTTTGGGGCAAACAGCGGGAACCAGCCTGCGCGGGATCTTCGCCAACCTCGCCGCGCCGACGCCGATCATGAAGAACGCGTTGCGTGATCTCGGGATCGAAGCCTGGGATGCCGAGGGCCGATTCAGGGGCCTGCGCACGGTGATCGACGGCCTGTCCGAGGCCGAACACAGCATGAATCAGCAGGACTTCGTGGCCGGCGTCACCCGTGCTTTCGGCAAGCCTGCGCTCAGTGGTGCGGTGGCGCTCGCGCATCAGGGAACCGAGAGCTTCGACGCGTTGTCGATGGCGGTCGAGCAGACCGGCTCGGCGGCGGACATCACCGCTTCACGTGGTGAGGGTCTGGCCGGTGCGATGACGCAACTGCGTACGCAGGCGCGCCAGACCGGCATTGCCCTGTACGACGGCATGGCGCCCGGCCTGGAATGGGTGACCCGTCTGCTCACCCGCGGCATGTCCGGGGCCACGCCGTACTTGACCCAGGCGATCGAGTACGGCAACGACCTCGCCACTCTGTTCGGCCCGGAGCTGAAGGCGCAGACGAAGGACGGGCTCAGCGGCCTCATTGAGGAGGCCCAGCAGCTCGTTGGTCCGCTCCAGGACATCGGGGAGCACTCCCTCGCCACCGGTCTCAACCTGTTGATCAACGCGGGGCGCACGCTCGGGGACGTTCTGGAGAACGCCGCCGACGGCGCGGAGCCGATCCTGGAGGCCGTCTCCGGGCTCGGGGAGGAAGGTGGCGCGGCAGCCGGGACGCTCGACATCATCGCCACCGTCGGCAACATCGCGATGGACGCGGTCTCCGGCCTGTCGATGGTGCTCGTGCCGATCGGTCATGCCGTCGGCGGCCTGGTGAGTGCGTTCGGCGCGCTGCCGGGACCGATCCAGTCCGCCGCTTTGGCCATGTTGCTGTTCCGTCGCGCCCAGCCGGCGCTGACAAACATGGCGACCACCATGACCGGGCCCGTCCGCTCGGGCATCAGCTCGTTCAACCAGCAGATGCGCGTGCAGCAGTCCTTGGCCGCCGCGTCCGGTGTCGCCCTGTCCCGGTACGGGGCGGCATGGGCTGCGGTCCAGGCGCGCGTCGGGTTTCTCGGCAACATGACCTCGGCGTTCCGCAGCGCGAACGGTGCCGGAACCACGTTCATGGGAACGCTCAACGGCGTTGGCAGGGCGGCCGGATCGGGGCTGCGCTCGGCGCTCGGCGGTGTGACCAACGCGCTCGGCGGGCCGTTCGGCGTCGTGATGGCCGGGGTGTCGGTGGGCCTGGGGCTGCTCGCCTCACGGCAGCAGAAAGCAGCCCAAGCAGCAGCCGAGCACCAGCAGCGCGTCTCCACGCTTACGTCCGCGCTGCGCGAGTCCGGGGGCCAGATCGACAGCAACGTCCGCAACGCGGCGGCGCAGTCCCTGCTGGACACGAAGACCGAACAGGGCCAGCTCGCCAAGGTCATGGACCAGGCCGGAGTACCGCTCGCCTCGCTCACCGACGCCTACCTCGGGCAGGGCACCTCGTTGGACGCGCTGCAGAAGCAGCTCCAGGCCACGGCCGACAAGCACAAGGTGTGGAAGAACGTCGCCGGGGGCAAGGCGACCGTCCAGGACTACTCCGAGGTCGGCCAGCAGTACAAGGACGCCGCCGACGCGCTCGGGTCGGTCAAGGGCGAGATGTCCGGGGCGTTGAAGAACGCCAAGGACCTGGCCAAGGCCACCAAGGGCGCCGCAGACGGAACCTCGGCGTACGACCGGCTGAAGGCGGCCGTCGGCGGCCTTGCCGACCAGACCGCCGACGCCGACACCCGGACCCGGTCCCTGAAGTCCGCGCTCGACCTGCTGTCGGGCGGCCAGATCTCTCTCCAGGCCGCCGAGGCCAAGGTGAACAGCGCCGTCCTCGACCTGAAGGACGGCAGCAAGAACGTCGACCGCAGGCAGGGGTACGGCGGCAAGCAGCTCGTCAACGAGGACAAGACCCTCAACACGACGACTCGGAACGGACAGGGCCTATACACCCAGCTCACCGCGCTCTCCGACGCAGCGGCCGACGCCTCCGTGGCCACCTTCGACCTGGCCCAGCGCAACGGCGAGGACCTGCCGGCTGCGCTCGCGAAGGCCCGAGAGCAGATGAGCCGGGCCCGGACCGAGGCGATCCAGGCCGCTCGCGGCTACGGGCTGACCAAGGCCCAAGCCGAAGGCGTCGCGGACAGCCTCGGCCTGCTGCCGTCGAAGGTGTCGCTGCTGCTCCAGACCAAGGGCATGGACTCGACCTTGGCGAACCTCATCGCGGTGCAGGCAGAGTTCCAGCGGCTGCCGAACGCAAAGACGATCAAGGTCGACTCCCTGTCCGACGGTGCGCAGAAGAAGCTGAGGAGCCTGGGCTTCACCGTGAAGACGGTGCCCGGCACCCGGCAGATCAAGATCACCGCGCCTACCGCCGGGGCGAAGAAGAGCCTCGACACCCTGATCGACAAGCTCGGTCGTACCCCGAACAGCAAGAACGTGAAGGTGTCCGCGCCGACCGCCGCGGCGATCAAGAGCCTGGAGGCCGTTCAAACGAAGATCCGCGCGACGCCCGGTGCGAAGTCCGTCGTCGTGCGTGCACCGACGGCCGAGGCCCGCAAGCAGTTGGAGGCGTTGGGATTCAAGATCGAGAAGGTCCCCGGCTCGAAGAACGTGAAGGTCACGGTGCCCACGGGCGGGCCGCGCAAGGCGGCCGACTCCATCCAGCAGCGCATCGACTCCCTGCGCGGCAAGGAAGTCACGGTCACCACCCGGCACGTCACGGTCTTCGACCAGCTCCGGCAGTCCAACAGTGACGCCGCAGACGCCATCCGGCGCCAGGCAGAGGCCCAGGCTCGCGCCGCCAAGAAGCACGCGGACGGTGCGGTCGTGGACTACTTCGCGGACGGCGGCGTCACCGGGGGAACGGGCCGCGAGAGGCACGTCGCGCAGATCGCTCCGGCCGGGAGCTACCGCATATGGGGTGAGCGGGAGACCGGCGGGGAGGCTTACGTGCCTCTGGCCGCGGCCAAGCGCGAGCGCAGCAAGGCGATCGTGGAGACCGTGGTCGACCGGTTCGGCGGCCAGGTCGAGTGGTACGCCAACGGCGGCGTCCGGAACGCCCGCGGCCGCGACTCCAGCCCGATGCTCGCCAGCTCCTTCAAGAGCGCCCGCAGCGTCGCAGCGATGGCGGGCGTCGTCCGCTCCTTCGACCTCCGCACCGGCAGCGACCGTGCCCGCACCCGCGTGGTCGATGCCCGCGCCGGTGGCCGGGTCCAGGTCGTCGTCGTGCGCGAGCAGCAGCCGCTGATCGGCTCCATGCCGGTCACCGTTTCCGACAGCTCCGCCACCCCCGAGCAGATCGGCACCGAGATGATGCGCACCCTGCGCAACGCGCAGCGGGGCGGGAGAGTGTGATGACCACAGCACCGAACAAGAACCCCGAACTCGCTCCATTTCAGTATGAGATCGGCGGTGTCGTCCTCGGCACCGGCAGCCTCGTCCCGGTCGGGAACATCGAAGGTCTGGGCTCCCCGGCCACCCGGTCGCAGGACGCTGACAACGCTAACGGCGACGGCACCGCGCCGGGCCGCGACTTCTACGGGCCGCGCCCCCTGCGCTTCGAGGCGGGCATCAAGACACCCGGTGACCCGGAGAAGGCCGCCGAGATTCTCGCCCGGTTGGAACGGGCCCTGGACGACCCCGCTGCCCGGACCAGCCCGGACGGCCGCCATGTTCTGCGTGGCCGGTGGCCTGGACACTCAACGCGCCGCCTGTACGGGCGACTTCGCCGCATGGAGGCCACCAGCAGCGCCACTGCCGTGCACGGGTGGATACCCCTGGACATCGAGTTCGTGGGCCTGGACAGCCCGCGTTGGTACGACGACGAGCTGTCGGAGCTGACGCTCCCTCTCGACCAGGCCGCCCGCGCGGAGGGTGCCGACCGCACCGTGGACGAGGCGATGGACCGCCCCGTCGCCTGCCGCCGCACCGCCGACCGCGAGCACCGCCCGGCCGACGACCGGCCCGGCTGGGTCACCAACCACGGGGACGCGCCGACCTACCCGAGCCTGCGCATCCACGGACCGGTCACGGGGCCACGGATCTGGAACACCGTCACTCGCCGTGTCCTCGAACTCGACCTGTCGCTGCGCGAGGGCGAGTGGGTGGAGCTGGAGACCCGGCCCAACACCTGCTGGGCGCTGCGCAACGGCACCGTCAACGTCGCCAACGACCTGAGCCCTGCGAGCCGCCTCGATCTGTTCACCCTGCCGCCCGGCCGGTCCGAGATCGCGTGGACCGCGGCCGACCCGTCCGGCACCGCGCGCCTCGAGGTGGCGTGGCGGTCCGCGTACACCACCCTGTGAACGGAGAGCACTCGTGACGCTGCAACCCCCCATGATGGTGCGCGGGGCCGACCACTCCGCCCGCGCGATGCGCCTGATGATCCGTGATCTGGCCCGCGGCCGGCAGGGCGTCGCGGAGAGCGAGGACCTGAAGGTCCGGCCCTTGGAGACGCCCGGACCTGGCGTCCGCGTCGGTGACGGCTCCGCGCTCATCCACGGTGCCCGCCCGTGGCAGGGGGCCTACACCCAGAGCAACATCGGTGACGCCCGCGTGGAGGTCGAGCCGACCGGCCCGTTCGCGCGCACCGACCTGATCGTCCTGCGGATCGAGGACCCCGAGTGGGAAGGGGACCGCGACCCGCGCACCCAGGAGATCGGCTACTTCCACGTCGTCCGTGGCGTGGCCGCCGACGCCTCCGCCGTACCCGAGGGGATGACCGGTCTCGCCCTGGCCCGGGTCGCCCTGCCGCGCAACACCGCGTCGATCACCGCCGAGATGGTCACCGATCTGCGGCAGGTCGCGAACCCGCGCTCCGAGCGGGTCCTGCGCGCCGTGCACCCGACGAAGACGGAAGAGGTGCCCGGCAAGCACGGCCAGTGGGCGGCCTGGCCGGAAGAAGCGGCGTGGGATCTCGACGTCCCGGTCTGGGCGACGACGGCCACCGTTGTCGTCACGCTCTCCGGGCTGCGCGCGGAGGCGGGTTCGGTGTACGCCGAGCTGCGCACCCGCCTCGGAGAGCGGGCCGCGAAGCCGACGGTCGTGGACGACGACGGGACCACCACCCGCCGCTCCTCCGCGACCCTGGCCGACACGCTCGCCGTGCCGGCTGCCTACCGGGGCACCCGCCAGCACCTGGCCGTCGAGATCAACCAGAACGACAAGTACGGGGACGGCGAGCTGACCGTGGCCAAGGGCACGACGGTCACGCTCGACGTCGCCTTCACGGAAGGGCCCGCGTGACGATGGCCGACTACCGCTACATCGTCGCGCGGGCCTCGACCGGCGACGTGCTGCACTGGAACCTCCCGCTCGGCGAAGTCGAGTACGGCCCGGAGATATCCGGGCCCGGCTCGCTGAAGGCGACCTTGCCGACCTCGTTCCGCCGCGCGCTGAGTGCCACCCTCGACGCCGGGGACACGGTGCTCCTGGTCGAGCGCGACGCCCGCCTGGACTGGGGCGGGGTCCTGTGGCGCGCCGAGCCGGAGGGCAACACCCTGCCTGTCGAAGCCTCCGGCTTCACGAGCTACCTCCACAAACGCTTCGACTTGCACGGCAACCTCGGCGGCCGCGGCCCGTACATCGAAGCGGACCCGTGCGCGGTGATCCGCGATGTGTGGGCCTACGCCCAGGACCAGGAGGACGGCGACCTCGGCGTGGTCGTGGACGACACCAAGTCGAAGGCGAAGACCGGCACCGCGAAGGACCCGTACACCACGACCAAGACCGATCCGCGCAACCTCGGCGAGATGGTGGACGAGATGGCCGAGATCGATGACGGCCTGGAGTGGTCGGAGACCGTGGCCTGGCGCGGGCGCCGCGCCGAGCGCCGCATTCTCCTCGGAGCCCCGCGTCTCGGCCGGCGGCGGGAGGACCTGACGTTCACCACCGGCGCGAACGTCGTCGGCAACCCGCACGTCATCAAGGACGCCGACTCCTACGCCCAGTGGGTCATCGGGCTCGGCGCGGGCGAGGGCAAGAAGCGCAAGGTCGTCGTGGACGGCGAGCGCAACGGGCGTCTTCGCCTGGAGCACCGGCTGGAGACCAGCGAGAAGGACGAGGCGAAGCTGAAGCAGCGGACCCGCCGGGAGCGGCTGGCCCGCCAGGTCCTGCCCTCGCTGACCGAACTGGAGATCATCGATCACCCCGCCGCCCCGATCCACGCGCTGCGCGTCGGGGACGACGTACGTATCCGCCTGTTCGAGCCGCACACCGAGTTCGACGGCTGGTGCCGGATCGTCGGGTGGACCGTACGGCCCGGCGAGGGCGAGACCGCCGAGCGCGTGACGCTGAAGCTGGAGCGCACGAACAAGCCCGAGGACGAGGCGGGCGACGAAGGATCGGAGCAGTAGATGCCGGACACGATCGCCGCCCTCGGCCGCCGCATGGCCAAGCTGGAACGCCGGGTCACCGCGCTGGAGCGCGCCCGCCGCGCCCCGTACCCGGAGTGGAGGGACCTCCCGCTCACCGGCGACACCTCCGTCCCCGACGAGGAGCAGCCGCCGCAGTTCCGCGCGAACCCGTGGGATACGACAGAGCTCTGCGGCCGGGTCGGGCTCGAAGGCGGCCGGGCCACCGACGAACAGCTCGTCGCCCTGCTGCCCGAGGGGTACTGGCCCGAGGCCCCGCGCACGGTCGATGTCGCCTCCGACGCGCGGCGCGCACTTCAGCTCGATATCGACCCGAAGGGCATGGTGCGGCTGCGCGTCCAGGGCGGCGGCAGCGTCCGCGCGACGTGGCTCAGCCTCGACAGCACGTCGATCCGTACCGACCGCGACGACGCCTGACTGAGCGGCGCACCGGCTGCGGCTCGGTGCGCTGCCGGTAGCATGACGACCTGGGTGACCCTCCGCCCGCTTCGCACTCCCGAGGGACCGGACCGCCACGGCGGCCACGGCCGACTGCCATCCGGCGCAGGGGAGATGGACGAAGCGCGTGGCTACACCGCTGAGCGCGGACAGGTTCCTGTCCGTGCTGAAGGGCGCCGGGCTCGGCGTGGTCGAGCACGGGAAGTGGCGCACCCACAACCGGAACACTCACGGCAACTGGGGCCCCGCGAACGGGGTCATGATCCACCACACGGGCCCGTACAGCTCCGAGAAGGACATGGTGGAGCTGTGCCGGACCGGATATCAGGACTTGCCCGGTCCGCTGTGCCACGGCGTGATCGACCGGTCCGGCACCATCCACCTGGTCGGGTACGGGCGTTGTAACCATGCCGGGATGGGTGACACGGACGTGTTGCTTGCGGTCATCGCGGAGAAGAAGTCCCTCCCGCGCGACAACGAAGCCGATACGGACGGGAATCGTCACTTCTACGGCTTCGAGTGCATCAACACCGGGGATCAGCCGTGGCCGTCGGCACAGCTCGACGCGATGGCGCGCGCAGCGGCGGCGGTCTGCCGCGCGCACGGCTGGAACGAGCACAGCGTGCTGGGCCACAAGGAGTGGCAGCCCGGAAAACCTGATCCCGGCGGTATCGACATGGACGACTTCCGCGCCCGTGTCGCCCGTCACCTCAAGGACGGCAGCAAGCCGAAGCCCGACCCCAAGCCCGACCCCAAGCCTGACCCGAAGCCGAAGCCGAAGCCGAAGCCGAAGCCGAAGTACGCGGCTTACCCGGGCAAGGAGTTCTTCCGCGAGGGCCGCTCCTCGCCGGTCCTCGCCGCGATGGCGAAGCGGCTGATCGCGGAGGGCTGCGACTCCTACGACTCCCCGCCGGGCCAGGTGTGGAACGAGGCCCACCGACGCTCGTACGCCGCCTACCAGATCAAGCGCGGCCACCACGGCGCCGACGCCGACGGCATCCCCGGCCCCGAAACCTGGGCGGACCTGCGTGTCCCGCACCAGGCCGGCGCTCCAGCACCGACTCCGACCACCCCGAATCAGGAGAACGACCCCATGCCGCAGGCACTCGCCGACGTCGCGGAGCGCACCCTCGCCACCTACCTCCAGTCCCTCCTGGGCCTGATGGCCGCCTCCAGCACGACGGACATGGTGTCCCTGTCGGCGTGGCAGGCCGCGGCGGTCTCCTCGATACCCGCCGCGCTCAGCGCGCTGAAGTCCACGGTCGGCACCGTCCTGGGCAGGCCCGGCACGGCGTCGTGGCTGACGCTCAACCGCGACCCCGCCACGCCGAAGCACTGACGCCCCGGTGAGCAGAGAGGAGGACGTCGTGCCCGAGGGGCAGGTGGCTCTTGCCCTGGCCGAGCTCCGCTCGGCGCTGGAGGTCGGCTTCGCGCGGATGGACGGCCAGCTCGCGCTGCTTGTGCAGCGCAGTGACCAGACCGACAAGGCGCTGGAGGAGCTTGAGGAGCGGGTGGCGGCGCTGGAGAAGACGCGGTGGCCGCTGCCGACGGTCGCCGTTCTGGTGAGCATCACGGCGGTGGTGCTGACCGTCGTCAGTCTGGTCCGTACGTGATCCGACGGATCGGTTGTCAAGGGCCCGTGTCCGACACGGTTCATATGGTGAGGGCGAACTGTTTCTGCGGCCTGGGGGTCTTGATGGATACGACGTACCTGCATGTCTCCGACCTGGAGGTGGACACCGCGTTGGCGGACCCGGCGGTTCCGCTCGCCGTCCGCGCGGTGTGGCAGCTTCTGTGGGAGTCGGAGGTCCGACCCGAGGAGGTCGTGGCGCTCGATGTGCCGGACGCCGAGCTGGACGAACAGCTGGTCGTCATCCGGGACTCGAAGGAAGGCGGCATCTTCGAGACCGGCATCACTGCGTCGGCGGCCGGCGTGCTGCGCGAGTTGATCGGTACGCGCACGGAGGGGCCGTTGTTCACCGTGGACGGGCGCCGTCTGACCAGGGCCGAGGCGGCGGAGGCATTTCGTGCGGCGACCGACGGGCGCACCCTCCATGCTCTGCGGTTCACGCGACAGCTCAAGGAGCGCGACCGCGCCCGGCGCAACGCCACTGCCAGGGAGGCGGAGGAGAAGTCCGCGTAGAGCGCGGCAACGCACACGGCCCCCGCCGAAGCGGGGGCCGTTTGGTCCTCTTGGAAAGACCGCCGCCACCATAGCAGCGACCGCCGCGCACGCCGGCATCTGCGTGCGGCTACGCTGCCCCTGCATCCAGTACGGCACAGCGGAGGACGGAATGAGTCGGCGCAAGCCGTATCTGGTCGGGCACCAGGAGTTCGCCCGGTTGTACCGCGTCGATCCGAAGCAGGTCGCGCAGTGGCTCTCCCCGAGCCGTGGCAGCGTGCTGGACCCGTCGACCGCCGTCGTCGTGAGCGGCGTGCGGTACTGGCCGTTGGGTTTCGCGGCCGGGTGGGGCGCAACGACGGCCCGGTTCCGGCAGGTCGACCTCGACGCGAAGGCGCAGATCATCGCGGAGCAGGGCGAGGGCTGGGAACCACGTCACGCCGACGAGCTGCCGCCGATCGTCGGCCAGCACGAGATTATCCAGGTCTTTGGCCTGCCCGCGCAGGGGACCTTGGCCACGACGATCGCGAGCGGGCGCTTCCCGGAGCATGACTGGCTGCTGTCGGGCTCGATGCTGTGGCTGCTGGAGACCGTTCTCGATGCCGCCGAGATGTTGCGCGAGACCGCGCGGAGCCTGCCGTGGGAGGTGGACGAGACGGTCGTCGCCGCCGTGCGCAACGGCACCTACGACGGTCCGGGCAGCCGCGTCCTCACCCGTGGCCGCCACGCCTCAAAGGGCCTCTGACCTGCGCAAACACTGTACTTTGCCCTGAATTGCCAATAAGATATATGTAATCCCCTTCACGGGGCGGCAGTTCACGAAGGAGGCAGTAGTGCAGTTCATCGTCACGCCGAGCGGCGACGAGGTCGCGATCGCGAGGGCGGAGGAGGTGGTGATCCTGGAGGGCGCGCTCTCCCTGTACGTCATGAAGAACCCCAACTCCAACATCGCGGTCCGCGTCCTGCGGGAGGTCTCGTCGGCCAACGAGTCCCGGATGGAGCGCATGGAGGCCGAGGTGGAGCGTACGACTGCGTGAGCGGAGTCGGGGGCGCGAAGTCGTGCCGATTGCCGGTGGGGTTGATCATCTGAACGCCAACCCGCAAGATAGGTGACATTCTTGAAGTCGGTCACCATCAGGGGGTTGGCGTGGCATCCGTCCAGGACGAGCTACCGGGTCTGGTCATCCATACCGTGCGGCAGCCGGACGGCATGGCCCCGTCGATACAGGCCCAGTTCGAGACGTTCCACCAGCTCAATCCATGGGTTCTCCGGGCCCTGGAGACCCTGACCGCCGACTACCTCAAGCGCGGCGCCCGCCGCGTCGGCATCGGGATGCTCTTCGAGGTCCTGCGCTGGCGGTACGTCACAGCGACCGAGGGCGACGAGTTCCGCCTCAACAACAACTTCCGCAGCCGGTATGTCCGGCTGCTCATCGAGCGCCACCCCGAGTGGGCGCGCGCATTCGAAGTCCGCAGCCTGCGGACCGACTGAACCTCTTGGAGAGAACGTGACCGACGAACCATCCGCCGAACCCGCCACCGTGGAGGGCGCGGTGGTCGACAAGACCCAGACCGCCAGCCCGGTTGTCCGGCCGAGCGCCGTCGTGCTGCGTGCCGATCAAACGGAGTTCGACGCTCGTCAGATAGGCGCCCTGGCGATGATCAGCCCCGGACTGGCGCAGGCACCGCGAGCCCAACTGGCCATCTTCTTCCATTACTGCGTGAGGACGGGTCTCGACCCGTTCGCGCGCCAGATTTACATGATCGGCCGCAACAACTGGAAGGCCGCCGACGACCCAGACGAGCCTGAGAAGATCTGGACCATCCAGACCGGCATCGACGGCTTCCGCACCGTCGCGCACCGTGCGGCGGCGCAGGCCGGAGAGCCCGTCTCGTACGAGGACACCGTCTACTACGACTTCGAGGGCAACGCCCACGACGTCTGGCTGGCCAAGGCGTATCCAGCCGCGGTCAAGGTCACCGTCCTGCGTGGTAACTCCCGCTTCCCGTTCATCGCCCGGTGGGACGAGTTCGCTCCGACGTACTACGACCGCAAAGAGGGTGGGTACGTCGTGGCGAAGATGTGGAGGCAGATGCCCGCCCACATGGTCCGCAAGTGCGCCGAGGCCGGCTCCCTGCGCATGGCCGCACCGCAGGACCTCTCCGGCCTTTTCGTGGATGAGGAGATGATGCGGGCCGACGCCGAAGCCGTCGTGCGCGAGGCGGAGGACGCGACCCGACGCCTGCGCGCGGCCGCCGGGCTCGAAGCGAGCGACAGCTCCGGCGACGGCGGGAAGAACGAACCCGCCGACACCCCCGCAGCCGAGAACCAGGACGCGGCGAAGCCAGCGAAGCCGAAGCGGAAGCGCCCCGCGAAGAAGGCGGATTCGGCCGTAGAGCAGGACGGCTCCGCAGTCGACTCCGGCGAGGCTCAGGCCCCGGCGAGGCGCAAGTCGCGTAAGGCCGCTGCGTCCCGCACCGCTTCCTGACCCTGCCGACATTGGGTGCCGTCCGTTGCCGACGGGCGGCACCGCATCCTCTTGGAGACCATCGTGACCACCCTGGCCATCGCGCCGAAGCGGCCCGTCAGCCTCTGGCCCGCCGCTCACGCGGCGGACGCACGCCGTCCCCGCTCCCAGCAGACCAAGCTCGGCGCCAGCGACACGGTGTGCGCCCGCCGCGCCGGATACCTCCTGCACGGCCGCACCCCGACCGACACAGGCGAGAAGCGCAAGGCGATCCTCGGAACCTGGTTGCATGCCGGGATACTTGAGGCCGCTCGTGAGGAGTACGGCTGGATCGTCGAGCGCCGTGTTGAGGATCAGACCCTCCGAGGGCACATCGACGTTGTCCAGCTCGACAGTGCCACCGCCGCCCGGCTCCCGAAGCGGCTGCGCCCCACGCTCCCGGCCGAGGAGACGACCGTCGAGGACGTGAAGAGCAAGGGCACGTACCAGTGGGACAGCGTTCTGCGCTACGGAGCGAGCGAGGCCGAGCTGCGGCAGGCGTACCTCTATTCCGACCTGCTCGCCCACGAGGGCTTCGCCAGCGTCCGGGGGCAGCGCCAGCTCGCTCGTCTCGGGCCGATCCCCGTTGCCCGTATCCGCTTCCGGTTCATCAACCGCGACTCGGGCGACGATCACGTTCAGGAGATCGCCTACGAGGCCGCCCGCGCCCGCCGTGCCCGTTGGTGGGTCCAGCAGGTGCGGTCCGCCGCCTCGCCGGAGGAGCTGCCCCGCACCTTCCAGGGGCCGGGCATCTCCGCGATCTGCGATCACTGCCCGTTCCGCACCGCGTGCTGGGGGCCGCTTATTGCCGGGCGCTCACCGCAGAGTCAGCTTGTCCACGACGACGAGGACCGCGCCAAGGCGCTGGCCGAGTACGTCGAGGCGGGCGAGCAGATGAAGCCGCTCAAGGAGCAGCAGAAGTTCGCCCGCGCCAAGCTCGACGGCTCTGAGCCGGGCACGTACGGCGACAACGTCCTGAAGTGGAGCGGCGGCAACCCGACCAAGGTCGATGACGTCGAGGCGATGGTCGCGATGTACCGCCGTGCGGGGCTGGAGGTCCCGATGGCGCCGGACGTGACAGCCATGAAGGCGACGCTCAAGGAGGTCGGCATCCCGGTGCCGACGCGCCTCGACCACGACCGGCGGACCGCGGTGAGCATCAACGTCACCGCCAGCAAGAAGTCCTGATCGCGCCCACCGCCGGGGCGGGGGCCTACGCGTACTCCGCCTCCGCCCCGGCGTGGTGGAAGCCGTACGGAACGACAGAGAGGTGCCGGTGAGCATCCACATGATGGTGGCGGCTGGCTATCTGCCGAAGGAGGTGATCAACAAGACGCAGAGGCTGGTCCTGATGAAGATTGCCGACTCAGCCGACGACCAGACGCGTCTGGCCCGGCCGGGCCTGGAACGAATGATGGCCTGGGCCGGCGTGGGGGAGAAGACGGTCATCACGGTCGTCACGGAGCTCATCGGGCTCGGCCTGGTCGAGCGGGTCACGGTCGGCCGTGTCGGCCTGCGTGCCGAGTACAGGGTCTTCCCCCACGGCGTGCCGCCCATCCCGTCCACTGAGGAGCTGATCGAGCGTCGGCGTGCGCAGCAGCGTGCTCCGAAGAACCCTCGGCTGGCGAGGAACACCCCGCGCCGCAGGCCGTCGGCTGCCGCTCGTACGCAGCAGGATGTCACCGCGAGGGAAGAAGCGCGGGCAGCTGTCGAGCCAGGGTTGCCCGAGGGGAACCCTGAATCGGATCAGAGCAGGGTTGCCGCGGGGGAACCCAGTGGGTTGCCGCAGGGAAACTCGGCGGGTTCCCCCGGGGAAACCCCTTCTCTTCCACCTTCTTCCTCTGTTCTTCCTAACCCCCCTACCCCCAGGGCTGACGCCGCAGGGGAGCCGGGCGCGGCGCAGGGAGCCCAGCAGCGGGCGGACTGCCCGAAGCACGAGCAGCCGGTGGCGAACTGCCGGGGCTGTGGCACGAACCCGCGCGCCGGGCGCGACGAGGCGCGGCGCGAGGAAGTCGACCGGGCGCATCGCGGACAGCAGGAATGGCTGCGGGAGTTCTTCGCCGAGCAGGAGCGCCGTATGTCCGGGACAGACCCCGCAGCCGTGGAGGAGGCCCGTCAGCGGGTGCGTGCACTCAGCCGAATGGGGCGCGAGAAGTTCCACAACTCCCGCAACTAGCTGGGGCGTTCGCAAGTTCACCAACATTGACGCCCCAGTGTTCGCCATTAAGATATAAGCATGAGTTCGGAACTGGCCGAACTTACCGACCTCTTGGAGACCGACTTGAGCTCATCAGCACTCGCCCCCGCCCCCGACGCCTATCTCGTGGTCGCGGAAGTGATCCACGGCCCGCACCTCCCCCCGCGAGTCGGCGAGGGTCTCTACTGCTCCGCCGAGTGCGCCGAGCACGGCGTCCGCGAACTCGTCAACGCGCTCGCCAAGGAGGAGGGTGGCAGCGGCTTCGTCCTGCCTTATCAGGGCCGCATGATCGGCTGCGCCGTCGCGCGCGGCGGCCGCCTGTGGTCGGTGCAGATCCTCGCCCGCAGTGAACTGCCCACCGTCTGAATCCCGCTTCGCCTGAGATAGGTGACATTTCTCAACGGCGGGCGTGCGTCTTGCGCGCCCGCCGTGCACATCCTCTTGGAGACCAGAACATGACCACGATCATCGCGCCTCTGCCCAACAGCAGCCGCCGAGACGACCCACTGTGGCTTCGGATGTTCCACAACTACGGCCACGTCATCACGCCGCTGCGCTACGCGGGCTGGGTCACCGACATTGAGACCGCTGGCGGAGGTGAGTTCTACATCCACGCCGACCTTCGTGACGGCACGGAGGTGGCCATCGCCTCCGAGTACAGCCTGCCCGTCGACCCGGCCGAGGTGACCGGCTGGAGCGCCATCCGCCGGGACGTGGAGGGCACCGGCACGCACACCGTCCTGTACGACTCCACCCCGAACGGCCCGCAGCGCCACCACGGCAACAGCCTGTTTCCGCTTCTGGCCCGCATCGACGGCATTGACGTTCCGAGCCGCGCGCCCCAGCTGATGGTGTCGGCAACACGCACGTCCCCGTTCGGCGCGAGCCGGAACCAGACGGCCGGGATCGAGGGCCCAGCCTCCGCTATCGCCCGCTTCGCGGAGTGGTCGCGTCGGCTCACCGACCGCGAGGGCTACCGCCGCGTGTGGTTGCGGCCCGAGCGCGAGGGCTACCCGATGGCCATGTTCGAGGGCGCCGGGCACACCGCCTCCGTCCGCGTCACCCGCAGCAATGACTGACCGGCCGCGCCGCGCGCCGCGCTCCGCAGGGGGCGCGGACCGGTGATCTGGCTGCTGACCGTGTGCGCCCTCGGACTGATCGGGTTCACCGCCCTCGGCATCGAGGACAGCCGCCACCACCGCGCGTTACGCGCCACCGACCAGTCCTGACCCACGGCCGCCCGGCCCGACAACCGGGCCGGGCGGCCCCACCTCTTGGAGACCGAAGACCGTGCCCCGAACCATCCACCTGCTCTGCGGAGCGGGCGGAGACGCCACCGGCCTGTGGGAAGCCGGTTTCGACCCCATCCTCGGCATTAACCATTGGCAGCCCTCCGTCGACACGTTCGGGCTCAACCACCCGACCGCAGAGGCGCGTTGCGCCGACATCCAGAACTACCCCGTGCGCTGGCTCCCCAAGGCGATGGTGCTGTGGGCCTCGGTCATCTGCACCGAGATCAGCCCCGCCGGCGGGAGGAAGCGCCCCGACCCTGTGCAGGACGCCCTGTTCGAAGAAGAGGAGCAGTGGCGCGAACTGCCCCCTGAAGCCTTCGAGATGACCCGGGTGACCGCCTGGTGCGTGCTGCGTGCCGCCGAGGCGAAACGGTTCCCCGCCGTCGTCGTGGAGAACGTCGTCGAATTCGTCACTGACTGGCTGCTGTTCCCCGTGTGGATCGACGGCATGAAGAAGCTCGGCTACCGCGTCCAGATCGTGTCCGTCTCCTCCGCGCACATCGGCTCGGAGACCAACCCGCACGCCCCGCAGTGGCGCGACCGCGTGTACCTGGTCTTCACCCTCACCGGGATTCGCCGCCCCGACCTCGCGCCCCGCCCGCTGGCGCACTGCTTCGAGTGCGGGCGGGACGTCAAGGCGAGGCAGAGCTGGCGAGACCCGCGGGTGAAGGTGGGCAAGTACGGTGCCCAGTACGACTACCGGTGCCCAAGCACCCGCTGTGGCCGCGCGCTGGTGGAACCGTACGTTCGGCCCGCCTCTGACGTGATCATGTGGGACAACATCGGCCAGCGGATTGGGGACCGGGACAAGCCGCTGGTGCCCAACACCATGAAGAGGATCGCGGCAGGGCTGGAGAAGTTCCCGTACGAGCCGTCCGTCGTCACCCTCACGCACGGCAAGGACGGCACCGCCCGCGCCTTCGCCCCGCACACTCGGCCGTTGCCGACCCGTACGGCCAAGCTCGGTGAAGCCCTGCTGGTGCCGGTCGGCGGCTCGTGGAACGACACGGCCTCTCCCATCGAGGAGCCGATGCGCACGCGGACCACCCGCGAGAGCGAAGCCCTCGTCACGGTGGACCCGTTCATCGTGGAGTTCCGCAACAACTGCGACGCGGCGCCCATCGACGCACCGCTGAGCACCATCGCCACGGCCCGTCATCACGGCCTGGTCGTGCCCGACGGTGACGTGCGCACCCGGGCCCGGAACACGCTGGTGATCCCGTACCGCAAGGCCGCGCCGAAGAACGCGGGCGAGCCACTGCACACCCTGGCCACCCGCGACTCGGCGGCCGTCGTGCGCAGCGCGCCCGCCATCGAGGACTGCTACTTCCGGATGCTCCAGCCGCGCGAGCAGCTTTCGGCCCAGCGGTTCCCCGATTGGTACGAGGTCGTCGGCAACAAGGCCGCCCAGACGCGGCAGGCCGGCAACGCCGTGAGCGTCAACGTCGCGCGCTGGATCGGTGAACGCCTCAAGCCTGTCCTCGCCTGAACCAACCCCAAGAAGAGAAGGGACACCTCTGCCATGACACCGGCAGTACACGACCAGCTGACCATCCTCAGTGAACAGCGCGAGGAACTGGAGGCCGAGCGTCTGCGCATCGAGAAGGCGTACTGCCTCGCGGTGCTCGACCACATCACGGCGAAGATCCGTGCCGTCTGCCCGGAGGCGGTCTACGTGAGCTTCGCCTTCTACAGCAGCTCCCGCACCCTCGACCTGCACTGCGTGCTGGGCGCACAGCCCAGCCCGCTCGGGACGTGCCCCGAGCTGTGGGACAACCAGGGCGAGCCGGAGGACGACCACCCGCTCGACGACATCGCGGACCAGATCGAGTCCGACGTGCAGATCGCGCTGGCTCCGTACTCCTCCCCGGCGTGGGCGACGGTCCGCCGCAACCAGGCATCGGACGGGAACTCCTGGCTGCTGGAGCTGCCGCCCGTCGATCGGGCCGCCCACGTGGCCGAGCTGGTGCGCGCGCACCACCCCGATGCGACCGCCGTCATCGTTGACGGGCGCCGTGCCGGGGGCCGGATCATCGAGGTGGTTGAAGTCTCCGCCGAGGACGGCTCCCATAACCTCACCACTCAGCTGCGCTGGCCCAGCGAGTGCGAAGACGTCCTCACCCGCCTGGTGGGCCAGATCTTCGCGATGCCGACCCTGGCCGGGCGGCACCTTGCCGCCATCCACGACTATCGCCATCCGTACGGCACGAGCAGCGATCTCGTCCGGCTGATGACGCTGCCGCCGACCGCCTAGCGCGCGGGAGGAGGAGCAGATGAGCGGCAACGGGTGGGTCGCGGAGGCCCCCTGCGCCGGGGACGCCCGCTTCACGTCCGAGGAGACGGCTGCGGACCCGGCGGAGCCGCTGGTCCTCCAGCTCCTCGCCACCTGCCAGAGCTGCCCGTTCCGCGCGCCGTGCGTCGACCTGGTCCTGCCGAGCAGTGCCGCGTTCGACGGCGTCTGCGGCGGGCGGCTCTGGCACAACGGCCAAGTCCTCGCGACCTGCGACAACGCGCAGCCCGCCGAGCTGCGCGAGCGCGGGCGGCGCCCCATTACCCACGGCACCGAAGCCGGTGCCCGTGCCCACAACCGGCGCGGGGAGCGCGCGTGCTCCCTGTGCCGGGAAGCCGGACGTCTCGCCCAGCAGGCCCGCCGGGCCCGCAAGCGCGCCACCGGCACCTGATCACCACCCCTACAACTCCTGCGGAGAAAAAGCATGTTCACCATCAAGGCCCGCGACCTGGCGGCCGCCCTCGATAGGGTTGCCCCGCACCGCTTCCGGGCGGACGACGACACTCACGACGCCGACGATCTGATCCTCGACTGCACCCCCCGTCACCTCCACGTCGTCGGATGCGGCGACCGAACGCTCGCCGTCGCCCGTACCGCCGTGGCGGGCGACGTGTGGACGTTCCCCGTCAGCTACGACGACGCCGCCGCGCTGCGTGCCTGGCTGGAGCCCTCCGAACGTGTCACCGTCGAGCACGTCACCCGCGACGGTCACCAGCAGCTCCTCTGCACCGAGGGCATCGCGCAGATCACGGTGCCTGCCGTCTCCCATGTCGGCCGGCTGCCCTGGCGCGCGCTGCTGCGCCTCGTGCTCGACGCCCGTGACCATCCCCTGGCCAGCGCCCGCCCCGTGCAGCTCAACGCCGATGACCTCGCCCTGTGGGGGAGCGCCAGCACGGACGGCGAAGCGATCGAGTTCCGTTCCCTGGGGCCCGTCGGGACGCTGGTGACCGCCGGACCCGACTTCCTCGGCCTCCAGACCCCGCACAGCTGGGACGGCCCGACCCCGGGCGCGGGATGGGCCTCTTCGCTGCGCACCCGGCTGTTCCTGTTCGCCGGGAACCTCCTCGAGGTCGGGGCGCGGTACGCGGACATCACGGGGAAGGCGTGGGTGGTGCCCGCCCGGCCCGGCCCCGGCGAGGAGCCGACGCTCGTCTCCGCCGACCACGTGGCCGTCGCCCTGCCGATCTCCAAGGTGCTCGCGGTCGGAAAGTTCCTCATCCGGCTTCCCGACTGACCAGAGATAGATGACATTTATGAAGCACGTTACGGACTACCGTGCTGCGGTATGCGACGACGTCGACCCCGGGTTCGGGCTCAGCCCCCTGCCCGTCGCGTGGCGCGCCCGCCCCTCAACTCCTGAGGCACAGCATCCGATTCGAAAGGAACGCCCCATGAACAAAGCCCAGCTCATCGCCGCCGTGGAGGACGAACTCGGCGGCCGAGCGCAAGCCACCGCCGCCGTGGAGAGCGTGCTCGACGCCATGGTGCGCACCGTCGCCCGCGGTGAAGCCGTCTCCGTCACCGGCTTCGGGACCTTGGTTCCCAAGGCCCGCCCCGCGCGCAACGCCCGCAATCCGCGTACCGGGGACGAGGTGGAGGTGGCCCCGACCCGCGTCGTGAGGTTCCGCCCCGGCGCACGGTTCCAGGACCTCGTGGCGGGCCGCCGCGCGATGCCGGACTCCGGCAACTGCATTCAGAAGGACCCGAAGACCCCCAAGGCCGTTCGCCCGTAACCACCCGCACACCAGGGGCCGCCCGGCGTGTACCGGGCGGCCCCGCCGAAGGAGCACGACAGATGGACGACCGTTCCGTGGGCGTCGAGATCGACGCCACCGCGACGTGGCTGGAGGAGCGGGGGATACGCGGTGCGGCGAGCCTGCTGCGGCGCGTCGCCCGGCAGAGGGACGAGGCCGTGCACCAGCTCGGCCTGCCATCCGGCTCGCCCGCGTACCGGACCGACGGGGCCGGGCGCACCGGCTCGCGCGACCTGGACGCCGCCGTCGAAGCGGCGATGCTGCGCACCGATGTCGCCCGGTTCCAGGCTCTTGTCGAGCGGGCTGGCTGGTTGCCTGACCAGGATGCGAAGCGCCTGTGGCGGTGGCGTGACGGCTGGTGGGAGTTGAGCCACCGGCGCCGGAATCCGAAGGACGGTTACCACGACACCGGCTGGTACCTGTGGGGCCCGGCCGGCAGCTACGACGGCGAATGGGCCGACCGCCACAAGGGCCCCGCCATGGACGAGGCCGAGCGGCTGATTACCAAGCACCGGGCGTCGACCCGCGGGGACGGCCGGTGAACGGCCGCGCGATCCGGCGAGCCGGAGGTGCCGTGTGACCGCCGAGCCGCAGAGTGCCCCGGTGACCCTGCCGAGCGTGCAGGAGAAGGGGGAGTGGCAGCCGCGCGTCGTCGGCCTCGACCTGTCGCTGACCTCGACCGGCGTCGCCGGTGCCAACTGGGCGTACGCCTACCGGCCCGGACGCCGCCGCAGTCACGAGCGCCTGCACTGGCTGCTCGCCGCCGTCGCGCTCGGCGTGAAGGGCAGCGCGGACCTGGTGGTGGTCGAGGGCGCCGCGTACGCCCAGGGCGGGCAGGCCGGGCATCACGAGTTGGCCGGGCTGTGGTGGCTGGTCACCCAGTACCTGTGGAGCAACGGCATCCCGTACGCCGTCGTGACGCCGCACGGCCGCACGATCTACGCGACCGGCCGGGCGAATCCGGCGCAGGAGTGGCCCAAGAAGGACCGGTCCCGCGTCGCGAAGGGGATGGTGCGCGCGGTGGCGGTCGAACGGTACGGCGTCGCGTGCGAAGGGCCGGGCCGCTACGACCAGGCCGACGCCACGATCCTCGCGGCGATGGGCCTGGACTGGCTCGGCTACCCGACCGTGCCGGTGCCCGACACGCACCGCCGGGCGCTGGAAGCCGTGCGGTGGCCGGACCTCATTCCGCCGGCCGCGAATTAAAGGGAATTGAATTGCGGAAAATCAATTCGCATTCCGTCGGCCATTCCTTGCTTCTGGGGTATTTGCCATTAAGATATAAGTAAGGAATTCGGGAAACGCCCGAATCCGGGAGGGAGTTGGAAGTGGAACCCCAGCAGCACACCGGATGCGGCTGCGAATGCAACAGCGGCGGCTTCTGCGGAGGCTGCGGCCACGCCGGATGCGGCGGCCGACGCTAACCACAATCCCGAGCACAGCCCGCGCCCCCGGCCCAACGCCGGGGGCGCACCCATACGCGCAAGCGTCCTCTTGGAGACCCAGATGAACACCTACTCGCCCGGAGTCCTTGAACTCGCCGAACAGATAGGACTCGAACCCGAACACGTCGCGGAGGGGCTGCGCCTGGCGTGCCGCTCCTTCAACCACGTTCAGACCGCGACCAACATGACCGTCGAGCAGTTCCTTCGCGCCTTCACCCACAAGCGGCACTCCGTCGCCATCGTCGCCAACATCGCGCTGCGACGGGCCGGCCGCCGCGACGACGCCCTGCTCCTCATGGACATCTACAAGGCCAGCGTCGGCATCGCCCCGCACACGCCGCCCATCCACACCGGTATCGGCACGCTGCCCGAGCACCACAACGACCCGCTCGTCCAGGACGCCATACGCATCCTGACCGCCGCCGGGCTCCCGCCCATCCACACCGACGGCGTCCACGAACTGCGCCCCGGCTTCCAGGTCCTCCCGGCCGGCTGCGGTGAACTCCCCGGCTTCGTGTTCATCGCACCCGACCCCGGAGCCAAGGGCCGGACCGGGTTCACGGGCGGCGACCTCGGCTACCTCGCCGTCATGCGCTGGGCCGGATGGGGCGTCATCACCGAAGCCCTCCCCGGCGGCCTGTACGCCGCCTGCCACCCCGACTACCGGGGCAACCCCTTCCCTGCCCCCACCTCCTGACCCGCCCGTGCCCGGCCGCACGCGCGGCCGGGCACGGTCCACCCGAAAGGCACCAGACCGTGAAGCTCCCCGTAGACGACGCCACCCTGGCGTCCTGGTCCGCTCTCCTCGGCCTCACCGATGCAGAGCAGGCCGCCACCCTCGAAGAGATCGAGACCACCCTCCTCCGAGGCTACGAGTACCGCCCCGAAGAGCTGAGCGACGCCACCTTCGACCAGCTCATCAGCGACATGGACGCCGAAGAAGCGGCCCACATGTTCCTCATCAGCGGACTACGCCAGGCCGGATACCGCAACGCCGCCCACGACATCGAGGTGGGCGGCATCGTCGCCACGCTCAACTCCCTCCAGCACACCGGCTGACACCGCCCACACCCCGCTCACGCCGCCCCGGTCGCGCACCGCGTACCGGGGCGGCCCCATGCGCGCCCGCAGAAAGGATTCCGCAGTCGTGTCCGACGACTTCCTGCCCCGTGCTGCGGCCCCGGCCGCCGCCCGGCCCGCCCCCTCGTGGGCGAAGAAGCCCCCGCCCAAGTCCAAGGCCCGCACCACCGGCAAGATCACCGCACGCCGCTACGCCGCCCCACGCGACCCGCACGAACACGCCCGCAAGATCGCGGAGAACGCCCTCGAAGCCTGGTACCAGTCCTTCGGCGGCAGCAGCATCGACGTCCCGCTCGGCACCGTCGCCGGACTCTCCCTGCTGCGCAACGTCCCCGGCCTCCCGGACCTGGTGCTCAACCTCTCGCCCGAAGACCTCCCGCAGCTCTTCAAGGAGATCTACCTCGGCCACTGGATCAAGCGCCCCGACCTCATCAACCGCGCGATACGCCTGCACGACTGGGCCTGGAACCCTGAGCCCGACAAGCAGCAGCTCCGCGCCGTCCACGCCGTCACCCGCGCCGCCATCAACACCGGCCTGCTCGACCTCACCGGCCACGACGACATCTGGCGACGCTCCGAAGCCGATGTCCTCAGCCCGCTGCTCACCGGCCTGCGGCACAAGAGCGACAAGAAGTGGCGCGGCGAGTACCACACGCCGGCGTGCGTCAGCGACCTGATGGCGAACATGACCATCGACAAGGACTTCGTGAAGCCGGGCATGTCCTTCCGAGAACCCGCCATCGGCAGCGGCACGATGTTCCGCTCCGTCGCCGTCCGCCTGCGCGACCTCGGCCTCGACCCGCACGACTTCCACTGGTACGGCAACGACGTCGACTCGCTGTCCGCCGCGTGCGCCGCCGTCAACGCGATCATCTGGGACCTCGGCCCCCGCTGCCTCATCGGCTGCGCCGACTCCCTCGCCCCGGACGACGACTACGCGAAGACCCGCGCCGAAGCCCTCGAAGCCTTCGAGGAGCGCGACCGGTACGTAGGCACCGCCCACTCGCTCGTCGCCGTCCGCCGCGCCTTCGACCTGGTCGACGAGCTCATGCCCAGCAAGGAGCCCGTGGCGTGACCAACACGTTCGATCGCCCCGGCACCACGCCCGTCGTCCGCCGCCGACGCCCGGCCTTCGCCGCGCCGCGCGACGAGATCGACCTGCCGCCCCTCGACCAGATCGCCCCGACCCTCGACCCTCCCTGGCTCAAAGAGGAATCCGACACACCCGACCGCAAGGCCGCCTACCGCCACCCCGACGGCCACCGCCTCGGCGTGCGCATCCAGTCCCGCGGCCTCGCCATCCAGACCTGGATCACCGCAGGCCCCGACCTGCCACCGCTCCCGGACGGCGGTACCGCTACCGAGCAGGCAGAAGCGCAGGCAGCCCGCGACGCCCGGCTCCAGCCCGGCCGCACCTGGCACGCCGTCTTCAACACGCGCACCAGCGAGGCCCTGGCCACCGACCTCGGAGCCCTCGTCCGCGACCGTCTGCTCCCCGCCCTCACGAACAAACCGCGCGGCCTCCCGGCCCCGCCCCCACCCACCCGCATCGGGCAGCCTGACCCCACCTCCACCGCAGAAGGAACCCAGAAGTGAGCCCCGACAACACCGTGCAGGTCACCAGCCTGGCCAACCTCGCCCAGATCCTGCCGTACCTCCTCGGCCACTACCCCGACGACAGCATCACCCTCCACGCCCCCGGCCCGAACTTCGTCGACGGACCGACCATGACGTGCCCCCTGCCCGACGACCCCGCCGAGTGGAAGACCACCGCCGAGACCGCCGCCCGCCGGTTCGCGGCCTACGCCAACGACCAAGGACACAACCCCGACCAGGGCGTCATCATCTACCTCACCCGCGAACCGCGCCCCGACCAGACCCCCTGGGACACCGCCGCGCTCCTCGCTCCCGTCGCTGACTGGCTCACGACCGAACTCATGGAGCACCGCGGCGTCGTACTCCAGACCATCGGTCTCGTCTCGAACCGGTGGTGGGCGTACGAGTGCGCCACCGAAGGGTGCTGCGAGGGTGAACCGCTCCCGTCGCCCGACGACCCCACCAGCATCACCGCGCAGATGGCCCGGCTCGGCCGAACTCCCGGCCCCCGCACCCGAGACATCATCGCGGAGTTCCGGCCGACCACCGTCGACCTGGAGATCCTCAAGGACCTGCACGTGACCACGTTCCGTTTCAAGAGCCGCTGCGCCACCAGCGCCGGACACGACGCGATGCTCTCGACAACGTGCACGCAGATCGACGCCGCCATCAACCAGTTCCGCAGCGGCGCGACCGCGCTCAACCGCGCCCTGACCACCCAGCTCATCGTCGGCCTGCAAGACGACGCGGCCGTGGACGCCGGCATGATCCTCGCGGACGAGGACCTTCCCCACGCCCGACGTCTGTGGGCCTACCTCGCCCGCCACTGCGCCGACCCGTTCACGCAGGAAGCCGTGCCCATTCTGACGCTGTTCGCCTTCACCGCCTGGAGGCAAGGCGACCTCATCGCAGCCCGCGTCGCCCTGCATGACGCCATCACCACCGACCCCGGCTACGAACTGGCCGTCGGCATCCACCTCGCCACGATCGACGGCGAAGACCCCCGAGAGCTTCTCGCCGCCATCCGCGAGAGCCAAGCTCGGCGCACGGCGCACCTCCAGCACGCTGTCCAGATCGCCAGCGAGTACCTGCCTGCAACCGACAGCAACGCCGAGCGATACCGCGAAGCCCTCGGCTCCGCCACCCTCGTCTACGAGCCCGAGACGTTCGCCGACCACCAGCGGCTCATCGCCCGTTACGGCACCGTCGACACCGTCAACGCCGCCCTGGCCGACATACGCAGCGGGCGAGGCCAGCTCAAGGACGAGGTCGCCGCCCGCATCATCCTCGGCCTGCAAGACCGAGGAGCCCGAGACGCCACGATGTCCGGCGGCGAGGAGAGCGACCTTGCCCACGAACGGCAGCTCTGGGGCGACCTCGCCCGGCGGTGCGTCCCGCCGTACACCGACATGGCCCCGCCGCTTCTGACCCTCCTGGGCTGGGTCGCCTGGCGAGAGGGTGACACCGTCACCGCCGCCCACGCCTTCTCGGACGCCATCGACATCGACCCCGGCTACGACCTCGCCGAGTTCCTGCTCGAAGGCGTTCGGAACGGGACCGACCCGGCCCCGATCCTGGCGGTGGTGCGCGAGGAGGCCGCGCGCTTCGAAGCGGGCCGAGCGGACCTCGACAACCTCTGACCACCACGGTGGCCCCGGCCATCTCGCCGGGGCCACCGCCAGCCCGGAGACCACCTCATGACCACCTCTCCTGACGAACCCCGCGGTGCCGTCGCCCGCCACACCGCCTACCTGCCCCACCGCTGGGACAAGTCCACGAACGCTCGCCCGATCTGGCGCATCGACTGGGGCCAGCCCGGCTTCACCCACCGCACACCGCCCGAGCCCACTGCCGACCACCGGCCCACCGTCCTCGTCCGTAGTTGGGACCGGGCGGCTCCCGACGGCTCCGGCGACACCTGGCCCTACCTCCATCGCGGAGCCTGCCTCGGCTGCACGTGGGAGGGCCCTGACCGTCGTCGTACCGACGAGGCCGTCGAAGACGCCCACGACCACACCCACCCCGGCTGGCGAGACCTTCCCGCCCTGCCCCAACGGCAAGGACGCGGCTGGACCACCCATGCCACCAACCTCTACCCCGAAGGCTGGTTCGACGCGGGCGGCCCCGTGCGCACCCTCCGCACAGGAATCGAAAAGCGGCATCTGCCCGGCGCAGCACCAGGAGGCGGCTACGACCTGGCCGTCACCCCACCGAAGGCGCGGCAGATCACGGTGATCACCGAGGCGCTGCCCCTGGAATACGACGCGAGCGAGGCGGCGTGAGCAACATCGAATCCGTCACCTGGCTCCGTGACGAGTACAAGGGACGCGAGGACGAACTGATCAACTTCGCGGGAGGAGCAGCACTCGTCGGCGTCAGCCGCTCCACCGTCAGTAACTGGGCGAAACGTCACTCGGACTTCCCCAAGATCGCCCTGCTCACGGGCATCGGAGAGCGGCGCGCGAAGTACGTCCCGCTCGCGGAGTTCCTCGACTTCGCCCGAGCCCAGCTCAGCAAGGAGCCCGGCAGCAAGACCCCGGGTCCTCACCGCCCTGCCGCGCTGATCCGAGCCGAGAAGGTCGATCATGCTCAACGCCAGATAGCGCGGCTCGAAGCACTTGAGAGGCGCCAGGCCGTCACCCTCGCCAACACTCGCAGGGCCTTGGCGAAACACCGGGCGCAGCTCGTGATCGCGCAGCGGCAACTGGAAGCGGAAGTCGGCGCGGTACGACAGCTCCAGGAAGAACCCGAAGAATCCGTTCCGCCGGACTCGGTGCCGCGATAGCCTTGTCCCAGGCGGCTGACCTGCGAGAAGCCGTACGGCTCCACCCCCGGGCACAGGGGGCGGGAGCCCGCTCCGCCGGTAAGGCACTCCGCTGCGCCGGAGTCTGTCTCTTCCTCCATCATGTAGTCCGCCACCAGCGCGGACGCTCCCACTCGCCCGTTCTGCGGCGCGTACGATCGGACGCGACTGCGGCCCCAGTGGACACGCAGTGGACGGAAGGACCAGGAAAGACCAGGAAGCCGGCGGAGGAAGGCGAAGGGGATTAGGGCTCTGACCTGCGATTATGGGAAGATCAGGGCATGATCGGGAATCGATCGTAAGATCCGAAAAGGACTCATAATCCGTCGGCCGTGGGTTCGAGTCCCACCTGCCCCACCGAGCGTCCCCAGGCAGAATCGTTCTGACCTGGGGTTTGCGCTTTTCCGGTAGCGGGTCGGGACGCCGGTCCCGTGATCTCGGTGAGCGCTCCCGCGAAGGCCTCCGCCCGGGTGGAGGGCCGGGTGCGGTGGTGGATGAGGCCCAGTTCGGATGCGGGCAGGTCCTGTACGGGGACGAAGGCGAGGGAGTCGCGGCGGCCGTGGTAGTCGGCCGTGGACCGGCACAGCAGCATCGCGCCGCGGTTGGCCGCCGTCAGGCTCAGGCCTTCCTGGAGCGTGTTGACGGTGGGTCCGGTCGGTACGGGGAGGCCGCCCGGGGTCAGGCCGGGTGCCTGGGCCCGGCGCCAGTACTCGGGGGCGCCGCCGTCGATGCCGATGAGCCGGCAGTCGGCGAGGTCTTCGGCGGAGAGTGATTCCCGGGCGGCGAAGGGGTGCCGGACGGAGACGGCGAGGGTCTGCGGCTGCCGGGAGAAGACCGGGCCGAGGACGAGGTCGTCCTCGGCCACCGGAAGCAGGACCACCGCGCAGTCCACCTCGTGGCGGCGCAGCGCCCCGAAGGGGTCGGAGAGCGGGATCTCGACGATGGTGACCGCGCAGTCGGGATGCCGGTCGCCGAACAGGGCGATCGCCCGGCCGAGGCAGTCGTCGACGGTGCCCTGGAAGCCGACGCGCAACTCCCCGCCCATGCCCCGCGCGGCGGCCCGCGCCCCGTCGACCGTGGCGTGCAGGGTGTCGTACGCCGGACGCAGGTCCGCGAGGAAGCGCTCGCCGAGCGGGGTCAGCCGTACCCGGCGGCTGGTGCGTTCCACGAGCGGGGCGCCGATACGGCTCTCCAGGGAGCGCAGCAGCTGGCTGACCCGGCTCTGGGACACGTACAGCCGCTCGCCCGCCCGTCCGAAGTGCAACTCCTGGGCGAGCACGAGGAACGTCTCCAGCTCGCGTATCTCGATGCCGCTCACGGGTCCCTTTCCGCCTGTACCGCGTGGCCGCTCCGCGCGGCCCGTTCAGTAGCTCTGCTTATTCAGTAGCCCCGCTTATCGAAGGATGAGGGATCGGCCGTTGTTCCCGCAGGTCGGCGCGGGTTGGCTGGTCGCATGGCACAGACTGAGGAAAAAGCGGGCACCACCATGGTGCCGGAGCGGTCCGCGACCCGTGGCTGGCTGGGCGTCGCGGCGGTCGCGAGCGCGACGTTCACGGTGGTGACGTCGGAGATGCTGCCCGTGGGCCTGCTGACGCCCATCGGGGACGCGTTGCGGGTGAGCGAGGGCACCGCCGGACTGACCCTGACCATCACCGGCCTGGTCGGAGCGGTGTCGGCCCCGCTGCTGACCCCCCTGCTGGGGCGGTTCGACCGGCGGACGGTGCTGTGTGCGCTGATGGCGGTCCTGGCGGTGGGCAACCTGCTCGCGGCCTGGTCGCCGGGGTTCGCGGTGATGGTGGCCGCCCGGGTGCTGGTCGGCATCGGCATGGGCGGCGTCTGGGCGATCGCCGCGAGTCTGGCGGTACGGCTGGTGGCGCCGAGGTCGGTCGGGTCCGCGACCTCGTTGGTCTTCAGCGGGATCGCGGTGGCGTCGGTGCTCGGCGTCCCGGCGGGTGCGTACATCGGTGAACTGGCCGACTGGCGTACGGCGTTCAGCACGGTGGGCGCGCTGGCGCTGGTGGTCCTGGTCGCCCTGGCGGTCCTGCTGCCGAGGCTGCCCGCCGAGCATGACGTGCGGCTCGGCGGTGTGCTGCGGCTCTTCGGTGAGGCGCGGGTGCGGACCGGGCTGGTCGTGGTGGCGCTGCTGGTCACCGGTCACTTCGCCGCCTACACGTATGTGCGCCCCGTGCTGGAGGAGGTCTCGGGGGCGGGCGCCGGGATGATCGGCACGCTCCTGCTCGTGTACGGGGTCGCGGGCGTGGCGGGCAACTTCGTGGCCGGTGCGGGCGCCGGGCGGTCACCGCGCTCCACCCTGCTGGTGATCAGCGCGGTGCTGGCGGCCACGGTCGCGCTGGTACCGGTGCTCGGCGGCTCCGTCCTGACCGCCGGAGTGCTGCTCGCCGTCTGGGGCCTGTCCTACGGCGGAGTGTCGGTCAGCACCCAGACCTGGCTGCTGGCTGCGGCCCCCGAGGCCCGGGAGGCCGTCTCCTCGCTGTTCGTCGGCGTCTTCAACGCGGCGATCGCCCTGGGCGCGCTGGTCGGGGGGCTGGCGGCGGACGGCGCGGGGGTCACCGCGGTGATGTGGCTGGGCGGCGGACTCGCCGTCGCGGCCCTCACGGTAACGGCGCTGGGCAGGGCCCCGTTGTCGGGGCGTCTCTGAGGGGGTGCCTCTGGGGTGGGCGTTTCTGGGGCCGGTGTTTCTGGGGCGGGGCGTCTCTGGGGTCGGCGTTCTGGGGCGGGGCGTCTGTGGGACCGGTGTTTCTGGGGTGGGCGTTTCTGGGGCCGGTGCTTCTGAGGCGGGGTGCCTCTGGCGCCCGGTTCGCGGGGAGAGCCTTCGTGTTACTCGAACATCGGTGAGTCCGGGTCCCAGCGGCTCTTGCGGAACCAGGCCGAGAGCTTCACGCCATGGCCCGGGTCGGGCCGGTCCGGCGGTGCGTCGTATCCCATGGTGCCGACCAGGGTGCGGTAGTACACGTCGACGGTCGCCTCGATCAGGTCGGCCAGGGTGCGTGTCGCCTGGCGGCCCTTGAGTTGTGCGCCGGTCGCGATGCATGCGGCGATCAGCAGGGCGGGCCACCACCACCAGGCCAGCGCGGCGTACAGCAGGGCCCAGCCCCACCTTCTTCCGGCCGTCCGGTAGGCCTCGGCCGCCGTGGACAGTTCGGTCTGCGCCGTTTCGGGGAGCAGCAGCCAGATCCGTGGCCAGGCGGCGTCCAGGTCGAGGGAGTAGGACCGGCGGACCCGTTCCCGTACGACACGGAAGCGGTCTCCCGTCCAGGTCGGGCGGTGCGGTTCCAGGGCGCAGATCCGGTCCGCCGCCGCGATCGCGGCCGCGACCTCGTCCGGGGTGGCGGCCGGTGCGTCGGCGCGGTTCACGGCCCGGTGCCAGCGTGCCCGGCGGGAGGTGACCAGGGCGCGCGAGGGGCCGTGGCGTCCCGGCAGGTGCCAGAGCCGGTCGACGAGTCCGCCGAGAGCCGCGGCGGCCGTGCCGAACGCCACGGAGCCCAGCAGGACGGCGGCGAGCAGCAGTACGGCGGTCCCGGCCGACCGCAGGTCCGGATCGGTCGACCAGGCGGTCAGCCGGGCGCGTAACAGGGCGTGGTCGAAAGGGGATGCGCCGCTGAGCGTCAGCGCCACCCCCAGCGTTCCGAGGAACAGCGCACCGGGGAGGGCGAGCAGGCTCACCCAGCGTTCGGCGAGCTTCTTGCCGAGCTCGCCCAGCACCCCGTTCACGCGTCGACGGCGCGGGCGACGAGGGGTGTCCCCCGGCCCGCGCAGACCGGGGCCGGGGTCTGACCCGGCCGGACGCGCCCGCGCCCGGCACACAGACCGGCGGGGCAGGACCACCACTGCGCGCCGCTCTGCGGACGCTCGCCCGGAAGGGATTGGTAGGCCAGTACGTTCGCGGGGTAGAAGCCCTCGCCGAACTCCCGTACCGCCAGCGCTTCCAGCGTGTCCAGATCCGCTTCCAGGACAGCGCTCGGCCGCCCCTCGCGCACCGCTGAGACGGCCCGGTCGAAGTGGTCCTCGGCGCCGTGCCGCCGGGCGAGGTCCGCGAGGTCGGTCCCGGCCAACTCGCGGCAGAAAGCAGCGGTCTTGGCGGGGAGGGAGGTGGTCATGAGACGTCGTCCTTCACGGTGTCGCCCATGGGCGCAAGGGTAGGTCTCACGGCTCGCCCCCTGTGGGGGAATATCGGAACATCCTCCAATCCCGGGCGTTTTCCGGTTGAGGCTGGGACCATCGCGGTGGGGACGGGGGACGGGGGCGGGCGATGGGGAATGGGCGATGGGGAATGGGCGATGGGGAATGGTGGACAGCCGCCGGGGGCGGACGGCCGACCAGGGGCGGTGCCCATGTGCGACGGACCGATCGCCGACCGCGAGAGACTGATCGCCCGTATCGACGAGCGGATACGGCGGGCCCAGGCGGAGGGGAGCGCGGCCCCGCTGATGGAACCGGCGGCGACGCGGGAGGCGGCGGACCTGTACGCGGCCGTCCCGCTGCCGGAGGACGACGTCGAGGTCTGCCACGTACTCGCACGGTTCCACACCCTGCGCCACCGCGTCCTGCTCGCCCACTCGCCCGGGGAGGGCGCCGGGGAGCTGCCTGCCGTGGTGCGCTTCCAGGCCGCTCTGTACCTCCATGACCCGCGGTTGACCGCCGATCCGATGCGGCATGCCGTGGCCGTGGTGCTCGACGCACTCGGCGAAGCGGGGCGACGGGACGGCGGGCGGGGCCGGGGCGAGCTGGTCGGGGAGATCGTCGCGCTGCTGGCCCACCCCGGGGCCGTCCGGCCCGCCGACGGTGGCCGGGCCCGGGTGGAGCACCTGCGGCGGCGCCGGGACGCCGGTGCGGCGGACCCCCACGAGCTGGAGGAGCTGGCCGCGCTGCTTCTGGGCGGTGCCGCTCCGGGCGGCGCCTCGCTGGACGCGCTGACCGAGGCCGTCGCGTGCTACCGGCAGATGCCCGGCCCGGAACGCCGAGCACGCGCCTTCGGCCTGCACAGGGCGCTGGACGCGCGCGCACGTCTCCTCGCGCAGAACGGCCGTACGGACGAGGCCGTCGCGGACGGTACACAGGCCGTGCGGCTGGCCCGGGTCCTCCACGAACACGATCCCCTGGTCCACGGCGTCACGCCGGCACGCGCGGTGCACGGTCTGGCCAAGTACCTCGATGCGGCGCAACGGCCCGGCGAAGCGCTGGAACGGGTCGAGGAAGCGGTACAGCTCTACGCGGGGCTCGCCGAGGGGGATTTCGGCCACCGGGGTCAACTCGCCGACGCCCGGATGGACTTGGCGCGTGCGCTGCGAGCCGTCGGCCGGGCCGGGGAGGCGCTTGAGCCGGCCCGTGAGGCGGTGGACGGGCTCCGGGCCATGGCCGAGGCGGATGCCGAGCCGTCCATGAGGCATCTGGTTCACCGGCATCTGGCCCACGCCTTGGAGGAGTTCGCCGCGTGTCTGAGCGCACTGGACCGGGACGCGGAGGCCGTCGAGCCGATGAACGAGGCTGTGGGGCTCCTCCGTGCCCTGGGGGAGGCAGCGGCGGCGGAGGGGGACGAGGAGGGCGCGGCCCGGTACACGGCGGACCTGGCGCAGAAGCTGAGCCACCTCGGGCAGTGCCTTTCCTGGGCGGGACAGCGTGATACGGCCGTTGGGGCTCTTGGGGTTGCCGGGACCGTCAGGGCCCTTGACGCCCTTGACGCCCTTGGCGCCCTTGACGCTCTCGGCGCCCTTGGCGCTCTCGGTGCTCTCGGCGCTCTGAGGGAGAGCGTCGCTCTCTATGAGTGGCTGGCCGAGCGTGAGCCGGATCGGTACCGGGACGAGTTCGCGGAGGCCCTTTCCGCCCTGGGTGCCGTCCACCGGTCGGCCGGGCGGCTCGACGACGCGTGCTCGGCCGCCGGTCGCGCCGTCGAGCTGGCCCGGGACGCGGCGCGGAGCGGGGCGCCGTCCGACGTCATGGGGCTCGCCCGGGTCCTGATCAGCCGGTCCGAGGCGCTGGTCGCCGTCAACCTCTTCGCCGAGGCGGAGGAAGCGGCGGCCGAGGCCGTGGGCCTGTGGCGCCGGTGGGCCGAGAGGGACCCCGCCTACCGGCCGGGGCTGGCCGTCGCGCTGGAGAGCCTTGCCGCGCGACGACGCGGCCTGGACCGTGGCGAGGAGGCCGTGGCGGCCGCCCGCGAGGCGGTCGCGCTGCGGCGGCGGCTCGTCCTGGACCGGCCGCGCCCGCTGCGGGACGCCCAGGGGTACCACCGGCTCGCGCTGGCCCTCCAGGAGCTGGGCGAGAGCCTGGTGTCCGTCGGCCGCCCGGCCGAGGCCGTGCCGATGCTGCGGCGGGCGGCAGCTCTTCTGCGAGCCCTCGCGCAAGGCGACGACCGCTATGACGAGCGTTATGACGATCGCTGCGACGAGCGTTATGACGACCGCTGTACGGGAGACCGGATCCGGGTCCAACTGTCCGCCGCCGACCAACTCGCGCGGGTCGGCCGCCATGCCGAAGCCCTGGAGCTGTCCACCGATGCCGCCCACCGCGTACGCGGCTTGCTGAGCGCACCCGGTGGTGACGGGAGCGGTCCGGCGGCGCATGCCTACGGAGCCCACGCGTCGGTGCTCTCCCAGTGCGGCCGTACGGAGGAGGCGGTCGAGGCGGCGCGGGAGTGCGTGACGCGGTACCGGGCGCTGGCCGGCGGACCCTCCGGCGGCCACTACCGGGGCGAACTGGGCGTCGCCCTGCTCCGGCTGGCCGCCTGCCTGAGGGCCGCCGGGCGGCCGGGGGAGGCGCTGACTGTCGTCGAGGACGCCCGTGGCGTGCTGGCCTTCGCGGTCACCCTCTCCTACGCCGGGTTCGCTCCCCGCCTGGCCGAGTGCCTGGCCGAGCGGGCGGAGTGCCTGGTCCAGTGCCGGCAGTTCACCGCGGCGCTGGACAGCTCGGCCCGCGCCGTCGGCCTCTACCGGAAACTGGCCCGCTCACTGCCGGAGGCGTACGAACCGGGGCTGGTCGAGGCGCTGGGCATCCGCTCCAGAGTGCTCCACCGCGCGAGCCGGTCAGCGGCCGCACTGGACGCGGCGGTCGAGGCGACCGCCCTGGCGCGCGGGGTCGCGGCGCGGAACCTTTGGGGTCAGGCGGCCCTGCTGGCACAGACCCTGCTCAACGAAGCCGCGGTGCTGACGGCCGTCCACCGCCCGGCCGAGGGTGTCGTCCGTGCGGAAGGGGCGGTGGAGATCCTGCGGGCCCTCGTCGCCCGGAGCCCCGCCGGGCACCGGGAGCTCCTGGCCTCCGCCCTCGGGGACACCGCCTCCGCGCTGATGGACGCCGACCGTCCCGCCGACGGCGTGGTGTACGCGGAGGAGGCCGTCGGTCTGTGGCGGGAGTCCGCGCGGTGGGGCCTGCCCGTCTTCCGCGCCGACCTGGCCAGGGGGCTGGGGACGCTGGCGTACCTCCGTAACGCCGTCGCGCGGCCGGAGGAGGCCCTGACGGCTTCTGAGGAGGCGGTGGAGATATGCCGGGAGCTGGCCGGGCGGGACCCCGTCTCGTACACGGCTCTCTCGGAGCTCATACGTGCCCGCCACGGCATCCTGCTCGGCCTGTGCGGACGGCTCGGTGACGCCGAGGCGGCGCTGCGTCAGGTGCTCGCGTCACCCGCCCTCGACCGCAGGGTGCGCGCGACGGCGACGACTCGGCTCGGACGGTTCCTGGCCCAGCGCGGGGACACCGCGGGGAGCCTGTGGGCGTACGAACGGGCCGTCGCCGAGCTCCCCGGGCTGCCCTTCCAGCTCCTGGGCCGCTGGGACCGGGAGCTGGGCCTGGCCTCCCTGGAAGGGCTCGGGCCGGAAGCGGCCTCGGCGGCGCTCTCCGCCGGGGAGGTGGAGCGGGCCCTCGTCCTGCTCGAAAGGGCGCGCACCACGCTGCTCACGGGGCGGATGCGCGAGCGGGAGACGGAAGGGCCGCCTCCCCGGCGGACGGTGGCGTCTCCCCGGCGGACGGCGGCGCCGGACCTGACCCTCGCCGAGTTCGGCGCCGCGGCCGGCGACGGCGTGATCGTCGTGGTCAACGTGTCCCGCCTCCGCTGCGACGCGCTGCTGATCGGTTCCGGCGCCGAGGGGACCGACGTACGGGTCCTCCCTCTGGACATCACCTTTCACGGGGTGGTCGCCCGGTGCGAGGTGTTCCGCAGGGCACTCGTCGAGGCGAAGCGGCACGGTGCGTCGCTCGCGGAGCGCCGTACGGCATGGGCGGCGCTGACCGAGGTGCTCGCCTGGCTGTGGGAGCACGTCGGCGCACCGGTCGTGGCCGAGGTCGGCCACCGGCCCCCCTCCACCACCGGCGAAACCAGCGAAACCAGCGAAACCAGCGAAACCGGCGAAACCAGCGAATCCGGTGGAACCAGCGAAACCGGCGGAACCGGCAGAACCGGCGAACGGGGCGAGGGTCCTGCGGAATGCGATCCGGCGGACGGGGAGCCGCCGCGCCGCGTGTGGTGGTGTCCGACCGGCCCGATGACGCTGCTGCCGCTGCACGCCTGCGGCCCGCAGGAGGGGCTGGGCGCCGGTGTGCCGGACTCCGTGGTCTCGTCGGTGATCCCCTCCGTCACCGTACTGGTCCACGCCCGGCAGGCCATGGCGGAGCGGGCGGCACGTCCCCAGTCGAGCCTGGTCGTCGCCGTACCGGACCGACCGGGCCAGGAGCCTGCGCTGGACGTGCTGAACGGACTGGACGCACTGGACGTGCTGGACGCGGAGACCGCGAAGATCCCGCCCCTGCTGCCCGATCCGCTCTACCTGCGGAGCGCCGACGCGACGAAGGACGCGGTGCTCCGGGAGCTGGCAGCCCGTTCGGTGCTGCACTTCGCCTGCCACTGCGTCACCGACCCGGCCCGTCCGTCGGCGAGCCGACTGGTCCTGTACGACCACGGGGAGAACCCGCTGACCGCTCTCGACCTGTCCGAGGCCCGGATGCCCCAGGCGCAGCTCGCCTTCCTCACCGCGTGCAGCACGGCGGACAGCGACACCATCGTGATCGACGAGGCCCTGCACATCGCGGGAGCCCTCCAGGCCGCCGGGGTTCCCCATGTCATCGGAACGATGTGGCCCGTGACCGACAACCCCGTCAGCCACATCGCCCCCCAGGTGTACGCCTCGCTGGCGGACGGCACCGGGAGGCTGCGGGTCGCGGACACCGCCCGCGCGCTGCACGAGCACGTCCGCGACCTGCGCGAGCGGTATCCCCGCAACCCCACCCTCTGGGCCAACTACGTCCACCTGGGCCCCTGACGCAGTACCACGAAGACGCCCGAGGAGCGCGGGCGGTGTGCGGGCGGTGTGCGGCGCCGCCGCCTGCGGACGGATCGGCCTTCCCGGCTACCATCCCCTGTGACCGAGACGACCGGAACAGCCGAAACCGGCGAGCCGCCCGCCCGCCGCCCCCGGATATTCGCCGACCTCACCCCGCTGCGGAGCTCGCCCGACTACCGGCGGCTCTGGTTCGGGAACACCGTGTCCTGGATCGGGCAGGGGATGACGGCGCTCGCCGTCTCGCTCCAGGTCTACGACATCACCGGCTCCGCGTTCTCCGTGGGGCTCATCGGGTTCTGCTCGCTCGTCCCGCTCGTCGTCTTCGGGCTCTACGGCGGGGCCGTCGCCGACACCGTCGACCGGCGCAAGCTCGGTCTGTTCAGCGCGGCGGGATCGTTCTCCCTGGCCGTCGTCCTGATGGCCGCCACCTTCGCCGGGGTCGAGAACGTCGGCCTGCTGTACGCGGTCGTCGCCCTCCAGGCCGTCTGCTTCGCGCTCAACGCACCGGCCCGCTCCTCGATGGTCGCCCGGCTGCTGCCGCCCGAACAGCTGCCCGCCGCCAACGCGTTGAGCTCCATGACCAGTACGACGGGCGCGCTCGTCGGCCCGATGCTGGGCGGGCTGATCGTCGGCTGGTGGGGGTACCGCGCCGCGTACACCGTCGACGCCGTCTGCTTCACCGCCTCCCTGTACGCGATGTGGCGGCTGCCCTCGATGCTGCCCGACCGGCAGGAGAGCGGGGCGCGCAAACGGGCCTCCGTACTGGACGGGCTGCGGTTCCTCGGGACCCGGCCCAACCTCCGGATGACCTTCTTCACCGACCTGTGCGCCATGGTGCTCGCCCACCCCCGGGCGCTCTTCCCCGTCGTCGCCATCCTCTGGTACGGAGGTGACGCCCGGACCACCGGACTGCTCGTCGCCGCCCCCGCGTTCGGGGCGCTCCTCGGCGGGGTGTTCTCCGGCTGGCTCGGCCGCATCCGGCGCCACGGCCTCGCCGTCCTGCTGGCCGTCGGCAGCTGGGGAGCCGCCATCACCGTCTTCGGGCTCACCCGGCACCTCTGGCTCGGGCTGCTCTTCCTGGCGCTCGCCGGGTGCGCCGACACCGTATCCATGGTCTTCCGGAACACCATGCTCCAGGCGGCCGTCCCGGACGAGATGCGGGGCCGGCTCCAGGGCGTCTTCATCGTCGTCGTGGCGGGCGGGCCCCGGCTCGGTGACTTCCTGGCCGGTTCGGTCGCCGACCTCACCTCGCCCGCCGTCGCCGTGGTGGGTGGAGGCATCGCCTGCGTCGTCGCGGTCTGCCTGCTCGCCCTGAAGTGGCGCGGCTTCGCCCGCTACGACGCCCGGGACCCGCAGCCGTAGAGCCCGGTCCGAACAGTGCCCCGGACCCGCGGCCATGGTGCCGCATCACCGGAACGCCGCCCTCAGGCCGTGTACCCGCCGTCGACCGCCAGCGAGGTGCCGGTGATCCACTGGGCGTCCGGCCCCGCGAGGAAGGCCACGGCCTTCGCGGTGTCGGCCCCGGCCCCCAGCACCTTCGCCGCCGTCCTCAGCCGCTCCTCCTCCGCCTCGTCCGTACCGTCCGGGTTCATGTCGGTGACCGTCGGGCCCGGGTCCACGATGTTCGCGGTGATCCCCTTGGGCGCCAGGTCGTGGGCCAGGCCCTTGGTGAAGCCGATCAGCGCCGACTTGCTCATCGCGTACAGCGTCACGTTCGGCACGGGTACGCGGGTGGCCCAGCAACTCCCGATGCTGATGACCCGTCCACCGTGTCCCATATGGGGGACGGCGGCCTGGGTGGCGAGGAAGACGGCCCGCACATGGACGGCGAGCGTGCGGTCGATCTCGGTCAGCGTCACGTCCTCGATCGGGCCGTAGGGGAAGATCCCCGCGTTGTTCACCAGGATGTCGAGCCGGCCGAACGCGGCCGCTGCCTCCTCGACGGAGCGCACGACGGCCGCCGGGTCCGCGCTGTCCGCCTGGACGGCCAGGCCCTTGCGCCCCAACGCCTCGACCGCCGCCACGACTTCCTTCGCCCGGTCGGCCGCGCTGACATAGGTCAGCACCACATCGGCGCCCTCCTCGGCGAGCCGGAGGGCGGTCGCGGCCCCTATGCCCCGGCTTCCCCCGGTCACCAGTGCCACCTTGCCCGCAAGCTGAGCCATCTCGTTCCTTCCGGTTGCCACCGTGAGCTATTTTTAGGTCAGGCGATCCATAAATACTTAACAGGCAGGATGGCCGAGGGGCAACCCCCGATCGAGGAGGCAGAGTTGGCCGAGAGAGGCCGTCCACGCGCGTTCGACCGTGCCGCGGTGCTGCGGGGTGCGATGGAGACGTTCTGGGAGTTCGGGTACGAGGGCACGAAGCTCACCGACCTGACCGCCGCCATGGGCATCAACTCCGCCAGCCTGTACAACACCTTCGGCTCGAAAGAGCAGTTGTTCCGTGAGGCCGTCGCGCTCTACGACAGCACCGCGGGCTCGGCGACCGGCCGCGCCCTGCGCGAGGAGCCGACGGCCCGAGCCGCCGTCGAAGCCATGCTGCGTGGAAACGTCGACACGTTCGCCGACGCGCGGACGCCGAGCGGCTGCATGATCGTGCTCTCGGCCGCCAACTGCTCCCACCAGAACCGGGAGGTCGCCGAGCATCTGGCCGGATGGCGCCGCAGGGCGGTTGCCGAGCTGGAGGCGCGGCTGGAACGGGCAGTGCGGGAAGGGGAGTTGTCACCGGACACGGACGTCGGATCCGTCGCGGCCTTCTACGCGACCATCCTGCACGGGCTGTCGATCGAGGCGCGCGACGGCGTGCCCCTGGAGCGGCTCCGCTCCACCGTGGACCACGCCGTCGCCCTGTGGGACTCCCTGGTGCGGACGGCGGCCGCCCCGCAGCCGTGAACGCCCCCGCAGCCGGGAACGCTCCTGCGGCTGGGAACGCCCCCGCAGTTGTGAACGGCTCCCGCAGCCGTGAACGGCCTCGCAGTCGTGAACGCCTTCTACGTGACGATCGAGCGGGCGATCCCCAGCTCCACCAGGTCCTGCGGCCGCAGACGGAGCTGGTCGGCGGTGGCGCCCGTCTCCTCCGGGGGCCGCTTGAGGATCGCCGCCGCCAGCTCCGGGGCGATGACGGAGAAGTAACTGTCCGCCGTGACATGGGTGTTGCCCGGCGCCGCGAGGGCCAGCGCACCGCCCGAGCCGCCCTCGCCGATCACCAGCGTCGTCACCGGGACCCGGGCCGCCGCGATGGCCGCGAAGGTGTCCGCGATGGCCGCGCCCGCGCCCGCCCGTTCCGCCTCGGCGTCGTTGGCGGCGCCCGGGGTGTCCACCAGGGTGAGGACGGGGACGCCGAGCCGGTCCGCGAGCCGGATGGTGCGGGCCGCCGCGCGGTACCCGGCCGGGCGGGTCGCGGTGCCGCACTGGGCGACGTACGCGACGGGCTGCCCGTCCGCGCGCAGCCCGAAGCCGCTCAGCAGCCCCGGGTCGTTGCCGCCGCACCTGTCCCCGTGGAGGGGGAGCCGTACGGTGAAGTAGTCGGCCAAGTACGCCTCCGCACGCGGTCGTTGCGCGGAACGGGCCCGCTCCACCGCCTCCCGGCCGGTCGCGGGCAGCCCGGCGGTGGACGCCTGGGCGCGGGGGAGGGGTGCGGCGGCGGGCCCGGGTGCCCCGTGGGCCTGCGCCCCCTGCGGTCCCAGCGCCCGCAGCCACAGCCCCACCGTGCGCGGCAGCTCCCCGGCCGGGACCACCGCGTCGACCTGGCCCGCCGCCAACTGGCCCTCGGCGCCGTACGCGTACGGATCCGCGTCCGGCGGCCGTACCCGGGACCCCGCGAAGCCGATCTGGGCGCCCGGCAGGGCCAGCACCACATCCGCGCCCGCCCCCACCGTGGCCCAGCCGCCGCCGGTCGTGGGGTCGCGGACCACGGCGATCTGCGGGAGCCCCGCCGCGCGCAGCCGGGTGGCGGCGGCCGCCACCCGCTGGAGCTGGGTGAGCGCGACCATGCCCTCCTGCATCCGGCTGCCACCCGTGGCGACGAGCGCGACCAGCGGAAGCCGCCGGGACAGGGCCAGTCCGTACGCGGCCTCCAGCCGGTCTCCCGTGAGCTGGCCCAACGAGCCGCCCAGGAAGCCGAATTCGAAGGAGAGCAGCACGCACTCCCGGTCGCCGACGACCCCGGTCCCGTACACCACGGACTCGTCCTCGCCGGTCCGCTCCGCCGCCCGCTCCCGCGCCGCGTCGTACCCCGCCCAGCCGAGCGGCCCGTCCGGCGGCAGGGTGCGCGGCGGCGGGCGGTGCTCGGTGAAGTCCGCCGAGCCGGTGAGCAGGGCGATCGCCTCCCGGGCCGTGATCCGGGCCGCCATCCCGGCGGAAGGGTCAGTGGACATGGAGCGACCTCTTCATGATCTTGCCCAGGTCGTTACGGGGCAGGGCGTCCAGATAGCGCACCGTACGCGGGCGCTTGTGCGGGGCCAGTTGGGCCGCCACATGGTCCGCCAGCTCTTCGGCCGACGGTGGAGAGCCGGGGTCGGCCGCGACCACCCACGCCACCACCCGCTCGCCCAGGTCCGGGTCCTCCTCGCCGGTCACGGCCGCCTCCCGGACGCCGGGGTGGCCGAGCAGCACGTTCTCGATCTCGCCCGCGCCGATCTTGTAACCGCCGCTCTTGATCAGGTCGGTGGCCTTGCGCCCGACGATCGTGACGTACCCGTCCTCGTCCACCGCGCCGACATCGCCCGTCCGGAACCAGCCGTCGGCCGTGTGCGCGGCGGCCGTGGCGTCGGGCCGGTTCAGATAGCCGGTGAAGAGGTTCGGGCCCCGGACCTGGATCTCGCCGATCGCCTCCGGCCCCTCCAGTACCGTGCCGTCCTCCTCCACCAGCCGCAGCTCCACCCCGGCGAGCGGCGGGCCGACCGTGCCGGGGCGCGGTACGCCGTCCGCCCGGATCCCTGTGTTCATCAGGGTCTCCGTCATCCCGTACCGCTCGATGACCCGCCGCCCGGTCGCCGCCGTGATGCGTTCATGGTCGTGCACGGGGAGCGCCGCCGAACCGGAGACCAGCAGCCGCGCCCCGGCCAACGCCTGTGCCAGCGCATCCCGTTCGGCGGCCCCCGCCGGGGCGTCCAGCACCTCGGCCAGCCGGTGGTACATCGTCGGTACGCCGAAGAGCATCGTGCCCCCGGTCCCCAGCTCCCGGGCCACACCCTCGGCGGAGAACTTCCCCAGGTGGCGCAGGGATCCGCCGCGCCGCAGCGGACCGAGGACGCCCAGGATCAGCCCGTGCACATGGAACAGCGGCAGCGCGTGCACCAGGACGTCGTCACCGGCCCACCCCCAGGCGTCCTCCAGCGCGTCCAGGGACGCGGCGATGGCCCGGCGGGGCAGCACGGCACCCTTGGGAGGGCCGGTGGTGCCGGAGGTGTAGACGATCAGGGCGGGAGCCTCGGGAGCCTCGGGAGCCTCGGGAGCCTCAGGGGACTCAGGGGACTCAGGGGACTCGGGGGAGCCGGGGAGTTCGGGGGATTCGGAGGCCGCCTCGTCCGCCGCGTAGCCGTCCGCACGCTCGGACGCCCGCGCGTCGACCGTCACCCGCCGCAGCTTCTCCAGCGCCGCCGGAAGTACGTCGTCCGGCCCCGCCAGTACGGCCGTGGGCGCGCTGTCGGCCAGGATGTGCGCCAACTCGGCTTCGCCCGTACGGGGGTTGAGCGGCACGACCGGCACTCCGGCCCGCAACGCCGCGACCACCGCGATCACCGTCTCCGGCGTCGGGGTGGCCCAGACGGCGACCCGGCCCGCGTCCGCGATCCGGGCGGCGAGCGCGGTGGCGGCCGCGGCCAGCCGCCCGTAGGTCAGGGAGAGATCACCGAAGCGGACGGCCTCCCGGGAGGCTGCCGGGCCGGTGGGGGACTGGAGCGCGGGAAGAAGGAGGGTCACGCCGGGAAGCCTAGGGCTTCGGCGCCGCCCTCGCCGGGACCCGGGCACAGGTGAGGGGAGCGTCACCCCGGGGCGGCCGTCGGCGACATCGCCTGCCTGGAAGGGCAGTTCGGCGCCCCCCGGAGCCCCCCAGAGCCCCCAGCCCCACCCCAGACCCCCCAGCCCTCCCGCGCGTCAGGCGACGGACACCTTCTCGGCCCCGGTCCGCCGCATGCGTTCGGTGCCCCACCGCCCCAGGGAGGCCAGGGCCGCATTGAGCGACAGACCGTGCTCCGTCAGGGAGTACTCGACCTTCGGAGGCATCTGCCGGTACACCTCGCGGTGCACGAGCCCGTCCTCCTCCATCTCCCGAAGATGCTGGATCAGCATCTTCTCGCTGACGCCCGGCAGCCCGCGCCGCAGCTCGGCGAACCGGCGGGTCCCGTAGTGGTCCAGCTCCCAGAGGATCAGCGGCTTCCACTTCCCGGCCACCACGTCCATGGCCGCGTCGATACCGCAGAAGTAGGGGCCGCTCCGTGCCGACGGTGCCATCCGCCCTCCTCCAAGACGTACAAGACGTACTTACCCACGGGTGAGTACCTGACTAATTAGTCCGTACTGGTCAACCCTACTGGCTGAGGAGAGGATCGAACCGAAGGAAAAACACGAGGAGGAGTGCCGGAAATGGCAGTCGACAACAACAGCGTCCAGGTGAGTGTTCTCGGGCTGGGGGAGATGGGCAGAGCCCTCGCGGACGCCCTGGTGAAGGCCGGTCACGGGACGACGGTCTGGAACCGCACCCCGGGCAGGGCGGGCGACCTCGTCGCCCAGGGTGCCAGGGCCGCCGACACGGCCGGTGAAGCGGTCCGGGCGGGGGACCTGGTGATCGCCTGCCTGCTGGACCACGCGTCGGTCCATGAGGTGCTCGACCCGCTCGCCGGGGAGCTGGCCGGGCGGACGCTGATCAACCTCACCACCACATCCCCGGCCCAGGCACGGGAGTCCGCCGAGTGGGCCGCCCGGGCCGGGATCGCGTATCTGGACGGCGGGATCATGGCGACGCCGGAGATGATCGGCGGGCCGGGGTCGTCGATCCTCTACAGCGGCTCCGGCGAGGTCTTCGACGCGTACAAGGAACTGCTCGACCTCTGGGGGACCAGTACCTACTTCGGTGAGGACGCCGGACTGGCCTGTCTGTACGACCTCGCGCTGCTCTCGGGCATGTACGTCATGTTCGCCGGGTTCCTGCACGGCGTGGCCATGGTCACCCCGGCCGGGGTGACGGCGAGCGAGTTCGCCGCTCTGGCCGCCCCCTTCATGACCGCCATGACCAGCGGCTTCGAAGGGTTCGCCGCGGTCGTCGACGGCGGGGACTACACCGTCGAAGGGCAGCAGAGCCTCTCCTTCTCCCAGCTCGGAGACCTCGTGGACGCGAGTGCCGACCAGGGCGTCGGCACCGAGGTGATCGCCATGGTCCAGGCGCTCATCCAGCGTCAGATCGACGCGGGCCACGGAGAGGAGGGCTTCGCCCGGATCATCGAGAGCATCAGGCAGCCGGGCTGATCATTGAGAGCATCGGACAGCCGGGCTGATCATCGAGAGCGTCTGGCAGCCGGGCTGATCATCGGCAGCATCGGGCAGCCGGGCTGATCCCCGGTGCGGCCCCGGCCAGCAGGAGAGACGACCTCATCCGTCGCGCCGGAGGGTCCGCATCCGCCCGTACGCGTACACGCATCCCGCCAGCGCCAGATCGGACAGCAGCATGAACCCGATCGCGTACGAGTCCTTGGCGCTGTAGATCGCGCCCATCACCAACGGTGGCACGAAGCCGCCCAGCCCGCCCATCGCACCGACGATGCCCGTCACACTGCCCACCTTCGGCTGTGGGGTCACCTGCGAGACCAGCGCGAACACACTGCCGCTCGCCGTGCCGAGCCCGGCCGCCATGGCCAGCAGCGCGATCGTGCCGACCGGGTTCAGCGGCGGCTCGAAGGCCTGGACGACCGCCATCAGGGCCGCCGCCAGCAGCGCGCCCGAGGTCACCAGCGCGGGGTGGATCCGGTCCGAGAGCCAGCCGCCGATCGGCCGGAAGACGACCGTCACCAGCGCGAACCCGGCCGCCTTGGTGCCCGCCTCGGTCGGCGACATCTCGTACCAGGTCTTGAGGTACGTCGGCAGATAGACCCCGAACGCCACGATCCCGCCGAAGCCGATCGCGTACAGCGCCGACAGCTCCCAGGTCACCCGCAGTTTCCCGGCCTCGCCGAGGCGGTGCACCAGCGTGTCCGTGGGGATCTTCCGGTCGGGCCGGTCGCTGACGAGTACGGCGGCGAGCAGCGCGTACACCAGCAGGGCCCCGGCGACCACGAGAAAGGGGAGGTTGTCGCCGTGGGCCGCGATGCGCGGGGTGAAGTACCCCGAGAGCGCGACCCCGCCCATGCCCATGCCGAACACACCCAGCGCGAACCCCCGTTTGGCGGGCGGGAACCAGGAGTTGACCAGGGGGACGCCGATCGCGAACGTCGTCCCGCCGAGCCCCAGCAGGAAGCCGACCGCGATCATCGCCCCGTACGAGTTCTTCGCCGGGATCAGCAGCAGTACCGGCACGACCGTCAGCGCCGACACCACGGGGAACATCAGCTTCGCGCCGTACTTGTCCGTCAGCGCGCCCACCGGGATGCGGCCGAGCGATCCGACGAGCACCGGCACGGCCACCAGGAACGACTGCTGGAAGGAGCTGAGCCCGAGCCGGTCCTTGTAGTCGCCGGACATCGGCGCGATCAGGTTCCAGGCCCAGAAGGTGAGGGCGAAGCCGATCGTGGCCATGACGAGATTGCGGTACGCGGCCGGGGAGGGCCCGGCGGCCGCCGGGGCGGGGGTGTCCGGGGGCTCGGGGGACTGCTTGACGGCGGTGTTCACACGGCAAGTCAAGGGCGCGGGGGAGCGTACGGCCCGCCGGGCTGCGCCGACCGGGCGACGGCGGGCTCGCCCCGGTCACTACGCGCTCCCCTCAGCCGATATCGCCGCAAGCTGGGACAATCGCGGTATGGATCGGCTGGACAGGGAAATCCTCGGCATTCTCCAGGAGGACGCCCGCATCTCGTACCGGGATCTGGGCGTACGCGTGGGGCTCAGCGCCAACGCGGCGGGCGACCGGGTCCGCCGTATGCGCCGGGACGGGGTGATCCGCGGCTTCACGGTCATCGTCGACCCGGCCGCCGACACCCGTTCGGGCCTGGTCGTCTTCATCGATGTGACGCTGCGGCTCGACACGACCAACGAGGAGTTCGAGCGCTCGGTGCTGATGCTGCCCGGGATCACGGAGGTGGTGCACGTGACGGGCGGCCACGACTACCTCATCCGCGCCACGGCGGCCGACCCGGTCTCGCTGGACACGCTGCTGCGGCGGCTCAAACGCGAGGCGGGCGTGGCGCACTCCAACACCCGGATCGCGCTGCGGGCGGCCCCGAAGCACTGACCGCGGGCGTTTCTCAGCTCACAGCGGCGCCTGCCAGCTCATAGCGGCGCCTGCCAGGTCACCGTCGTCGACCGGCCGTCCTCCTCGTCGCGCCCGTCGTCGGCCACCACCAGGCGTACCGCGCTCCGCCCGTCCGGCAGCCGCCCCGCCGCGTCCACCTCCACATCGATGGCCGAGACCCCCGGTCTGCGGTGTGCGGCGGCCAGCGCCCCGCGCAGCGCGGCCAGCAGCTCCCGGCCCGTCTCCTCGCCCACCAGCGCGTCCACCGGCCCCGTGAAGTGCACCGACGGCGGAAAGCCCAGCAGCGCCGCCGCACCCCCGGTCTCCCGCAGCACCCGGCCCCGGAAGGTGCTCGGGGCCTCGGCGGGCGGCTGCTGGAGGGCGAAGATCGCGGTGCGGACCTCCTGGATGGTGGAGTCCAGCTCGTCCACGGCCCGCCCGAGCAGCTCGCCCGCCCCTTCCCGGCCCGCCCCCTCGCCCTCGTCCGAGGCGTCACCGGACTCCCAGCCCGAGGCGTCACCGGACTCCCCGCCCGAGGTGTCACCGGACTCCCCGTCCGAGGTGTCACCGGACTCCCCGTCCGAGGCGTCACCGGACTTTCCGCCCGAGGCATTGCCCGACTCCCCGCCCGCCCCCTCCCCGCCCGCTTCACTCATCGCCCGCCGACGCGTCGACTCCAGCATCATCTCGGTCGCGAAGAGCCGCTGGACCACCAGATCGTGCAGGTCACGGGCGATCCGGTCGCGGTCCTCGTACACCGCGAGCTGCTCCCGGTCCGCCTGTGCGTCCGCCATCACCAGCGCGAGGGCCGCCTGTGAGGCGAACTGGGTCGCCAGCAGCCGGTCGACCGCCGTGTACGGGGGCGCGCCGCGCCGCCGGGGCAGGGCGAGGGTGCCGATGAGCCGGCCGCCGCTCTGCAACGGCAGCATCATGCTGGGCCCGAACCGGGACCGTACGTCGGTGGTCATCCGGGGATCGGTGGCGGAGTCGTCGATGAAGACCGGTTCGCCGCCGAGCAGTTGGACCAGGACGGGGGAGCCGGGCTCGATGGTCGTGCCGACGATGCCCGCCGGGTCGTCGAGCGTGGAGGCGGTCACGATCTCCATCCCGCCCGCCTCGGTGGGCTGGAGGATCACCCCGGCCGAGGCCCCGGCGAGCGTCCGGGCGCTCTCGGCCACGGTCATCAGGGCGTCGGCCGCGTTCGTACCGGTCAGCAGGGCCGTGGTGACGGCCGCCGCCCCCTCGATCCAGCGTTCACGCTGCCGGGCGCTCTCGTAGAGCCGGGCGTTGCCGATCGCGATACCGGCCTGGGAGGCGAGGACGTGCAGCAGGGCCCGGTCCGTCTCGGTGAAGGGGCCTGAACTCTTCTCCGTCAGACAGAGGTGGCCGAAGAGTTCGGTGTGCACCTGGATCGGGGCGTCGAGGAAGGCCCGGGCGGGCGGCCCGCCCGCCGTCCGGCCGCCCTCGCCCGGGAGCCCCGTGCGGCTCCCCGGGAGGAGGCGGTCGATGTGCTGCCGCTCCGCCTCGGTCATCCCGGTGGTGTAGAGCGCCTCGGTCCGGTCCTGGTCGGGCTCCAGGACGTGGAGCGTGCCGTGGCGGGCCCCGGTCAGGGCGGTCGCGGTGTCCACGATCTGCTGGAGGGTGGCCCGGAGCCCGAGGTCGCTGCCGATGCTGAGGACGGCCTCCAGAAGCATCGGCAGCCGGTCGACGGGTGACGGTGGCGGTGGCTGTGACAACGAGGAAGCCCTAACCCGCCAGCGGGTTGAGGACCATCGGCTGGATCTTGCCGTCCAGCATCGCGCCGAGGCCGAGCACCGAGCAGACGTCGGGGCGCTCCGCGATGAGCACCGGCATGCCGGTCGCGTCCCGGAGCATCTGGTCGAGCCCCGGCAGCAGCGCGCTCCCGCCCACCATCATGATCCCCCGGTCCGCGAGGTCGGCCACCAGATCGGGCGGGCATGCCCGCAGCACCTTGCCCACCCCGTCGAGGACGGCGGTCAGCGGGGTGTGGATGGCCTGCCGTACGGCGGCGGTGTCGACCTGCACCGAGCGGGCCAGACCGGTCGCCACGTCCCGGCCGTGGATCTCGGTCAGGGCGGGACCGGTGAGCTGGAGGCCGTTGCCGTGCAGGGCCAGTTGAAGCGGGCGCACGGACTGGCTCGGGAGCATCAGTTCGTGGTGCTGGCGCAGATGCTGGATCACCGCCTCGTCGATCGCGTTGCCGCCCACCGGGATGCGGACGGCCGTCACGATCGAGCCGAGCGAGAGCACCGCGATCTGGGTGGTGGCCGCACCGCAGACCATGATCATGGTGGCGGTCGGCTGCTCGACCGGCAGCCCGCAGCCCACGGCCGCCGCGATCAGGGTGTCCACCAGCTCGACCCGCCGGGCGCCGAGCCCGACGAGGGTCTCCACCGTGGCGCGCTGGGCCAGCGGATCCGCGTCGTGCGGGGTGCAGGCGGCGGCGCGCAGCCGGGGCTTGCGGCGGAGCTGGCGGCGCAGCTTGTCGCCCAGGAGATGGCGCAGCATCCGCTGGGCCATCTCGATGTCGACGACGGTGCCGCCGGAGACCGGGCGGGCGACCCGGATGTATTCGGGGGTGCGGCCGGTCATCTGCTCGGCGAGCACACCCACCGCGATGAGCGATCCGGTACGGGTGTTGACCGCGGCGACGCTCGGTTCGTCCACGACGAGCCCGAGCCCCTTGACGTACACACGGGTCCTCGCGGCCCCGAGATCGACGGCGATGTGGCAACGCTGCAACTGCTCAAGGCTGACGGTCACGGCAGGGTCTCCCGAGAGCGCGGACGGTGGTACCGGCGGCAGCCGGCCTCTCCTCGCATCGTCGCGTTCCCGGCGGGGTCGCGCGCGCTGGGCTGCGCCGTAAGTGGGGGCGGGAGCTGACAGGCTGCCAGGTGCCCCCAAGGCTCACCCGCCCCGGCAACAGCCGCCGGAACACCGGAAGACCCGGCACAGGCCGCTCACCTGGCAACAGCCGCCGGAACACCCGGCACAGGCCGCTCCCCCCGGCAGCAGCCGCTGGAACAGCCCCCAGGTGAACTCGGCGACGTAACGCTCCCCGCTGCCCGGGTCCGTGAGGGCCAGTGCCCACCGGGTCGGCGCGCTGCCCTCCATCGGCCGCGCCGGAGGAAAGGCGCGGGCGACCTCGTCCACGGTGCACGACCAGGGACGCAGGGACGGTACGGAGGTGAGCTCGGGGCCCGCCGCCCCCGGAGCCCGTACGAGCCATTCGTTCCACACCGCCCCGCCCGGCGCGGCCATCACCTCGAAGCGGAGGTCCGGCCAGAGCGGCACCGGCCAGAGCAGCGCCTCGCACTCCAGGTCGCCCACCCGGCGCTTCAGCGTCAGCTCCGGCTCGCCGAGCACCGAGCGGTAGCGGCGCAGCGATCCCCGGCCCCGGGGCGCGCGGACCATGGCCTGCCAGCGGCGGTTGGCCTCCCTCATGTCGGCGAGCGAGGCGCTCAGCTCCTGCCGCGCCTCCTCCACCAGATCGGGCTGATGGTCGGCCATCCGGCGGAGCAGGACGAGCTGGAATTCGAGGGGGCCGAAGGGGGTGGGAGCGGTCATGCCGCCCATCCTCCCGCAGGTCAGGCGTATCGGACCGGCTGTCCGCGGAATCCGCCGTTCCTCACAGGATCCTCACCTGGTCCGCTTCCTCCGTTGATCTGTCCACGTCTAATCTGCGGGCGCCATGGATTACTGCCACCCGTGCCGACGGCATCTCAACGGAGCCCTGGCCTGCGCCGGGTGCGGGACTCCCGCCGAGGCTCTGGGCCCCTTCGCCGTGCCCGCGCCGACCCTCGTGGGCCACGCCCCGGACGCCCCGGACGAGGCCGCCGCGCCCGTCCCCGCCGCCCGCTCCCGCCGCCGTGCGCGGGGCAGCCACCGCAGACGCGGCCGTACGGCGCTGCTCGCGGCGGGCGGTCTGGTCCTCGCGGCGGGGGCGCTGAGCCTGGCGGAACTGGCCGCGGAGCCGGACCGGGACCGGGTCGCCGCCGACTTCGTACGGGAGGCGTCGCAGGCTCCCGACGACTCCGCGCCGGACTCCTCGGCCGGGGAGGCGCCGCAGGACCCGGGCCCGGTCCCCTCCCGTACGGGCGAGGCGGCGGGGCCTTCGCCGGACGCGGCGCCGACGAACGGCGCCCCCACGGACAGCGCCTCGGGCGGCCCCTCGGACCCCCCGAGCCCCGAAGCCTCCACGGCGACGGCCTCGCCCACGGCATCCCCGGATCCCGACGGCACGGACCCGTCCGGTGACCCCGGCACCCCGCCCGCCGACCCGCCCGCCCCGGACGATCCGGAGGAGCCCCCGACCGCATCGGCGCCCCCGCCCCCGCCGCAGGACCAGCCGACGCAGGCCCCGGCGCCCACCCCGACACCGTCCCCGACCTGCACCCGCTTCCTGTGGTGGTGCACGTAGGCCCTGGCTCAGGACTCGCCCAGCATCCGCCGCAGCAGATCCCGCAGTACGGTCCGCTCCGCTTCGGACAGCCCGGCCAGCGGCTCCCGGGCGAAGTTCAGCGACTCCCGCAGCTCCCGGGCCGTCTGCGCGCCCGTCTCCGTGGCGGCGGCCAGCTTCACGCGGCGGTCGGCCGGGTCCGGCCGGCGTTCGACCAGGCCGCGGGTCTCCAGGCGGTCGACGATGCCGGTCACGTTCGACGGCTCGCACTTCAGCTTGACGGCGATCTTCCGCATCGGCGTGGGCTCCAGCGCGAGCAGGCCGAGGACCCGCGCCTGCGCCCCGGTGAGGGAGTGCTCGGCGGCGGCACGGTCGTACTCCTCGTGGTAGCGCGCCACGACGGCGCCGATGAGCTCGACGACCTCAAGGGTCAGGGGGTCTGTGCGGGTGGCCATGGGGACCAGCGTACCGATTTACTTGACAATATGAAATATCCAGGAGCATGGTTGTTTCATGTAATGAAGCTTTTCTTCGCAAGGCTTCCCCGTAGGACACTGAGGAGACCCCGAGCCCATGTCTGCAGCACTTCCCGCGTCCAGCCGTGAATGGCACCTCGTCGCCCGCCCCCACGGCTGGCCCAAGGCCGAGGACTTCGCGCTGCGTGAGGCCGCGGTGGCCGCTCCGGCCGAAGGCCGCATCCTCGTCCGCAACAAGTACTTCTCCGTCGACCCGTACATGCGCGGCCGGATGAACGACGTGAAGTCGTACACCCCGCCGTTCAAGCTCGACCACCCCATGGACGGCGGCGCGGTCGGCGAGGTCATCGCCTCGAACGCCGAGGGCTTCGCGGTCGGTGACCACGTCCTGCACGGCCTCGGCTGGCGCGAGATCGCCGATGTGCCCGCCAAGCACGCGGTGAAGGTGGACCCCGCCCTGGCCCCGCTCTCCGCCTACCTCGGCGTGCTCGGCATGACCGGACTCACCGCCTACGCGGGCCTGTTCGACGTCGCCTCCTTCAAGGAGGGCGACGCGGTCTTCGTCTCCGGCGCCGCCGGGGCCGTGGGCAGCCAGGTCGGCCAGCTCGCCAAGCTCAAGGGGGCCTCCCGCGTCATCGGCTCGGCGGGCTCGGACGAGAAGGTCAAGCTCCTCATCGAGGAGTACGGTTTCGACGCCGCGTTCAACTACAAGAACGGGCCGGTCCGCGATCAGCTCAAGGAAGCCGCCCCCGACGGCATCGACGTCTACTTCGACAACGTCGGCGGCGACCACCTCGAAGCCGCCATCGGCGCGCTCAACGTGCACGGCCGCGCCACCATCTGCGGCATGATCGCCCAGTACAACGCGACCGAGCCCACCCCCGGCCCGCGCAACATGGCCCTGATCATCGGCAAGCGGCTGCGCCTCCAGGGCATGCTCGTCGGCGACCACGCCGACCTCCAGCCGAAGTTCGTCGAGGAGGTCGCCGGCTGGCTGGCCTCCGGCGAGCTGAAGTACCGCGAGACGACGGTCGAGGGCATCGAGAACGGTTACGACGCGTTCGTCGGCCTCCTGCGCGGCGAGAACACCGGAAAGATGATCGTCTCCCTCGTCTGACCCACGCCCGCGCGGGGAAGGTCACCCGTTAGGCTCATCCCAGGCCGTCGCGATCGTGGGCGCGAGTCGCGGCGCACCAACAGGAGGAATCCTCACATCATGACCATCCAGAAGATCGACGTCGCCTACACCGCCGTCGCCACCGCCGAGAACGGCCGTGACGGCCGCGTCTCCTCGGACGACGGCCGGCTCGACGTCGTCGTCAACCCGCCGAAGGCCCTGGGCGGCAGCGGCGCGGGCACCAACCCGGAGCAGCTCTTCGCGGCGGGCTACAGCGCCTGCTTCCAGGGTGCGCTGGGTGTCGTCGCCCGCCAGGAGAAGGCCGACATCTCCGGCTCGACGGTCACCGCCTCGGTCTCCATCGGCAAGACCGAGGCCGGCGGCTTCGGCCTGGAGGTCGCGATCAGCGCGACCATCCCGAACGTCGACGCCGCCACCGCCCAGTCGCTCATCGAGAAGGCCCACCAGGTCTGCCCGTACTCGAACGCGACCCGCGGCAACATCAAGGTCGAGCTGTCCGTGGCCTGATCACCGCACCGTCGTCCGAGGACCGCACTCCGCCCAGGGGTGCGGTCCTCGCCGCTTTCCGTACGCCAGTACGCTGACGCCATGAACGATCTCGGGGCAGGTTTCGGCTACTTGGTGAAGGGGCAGCGCTGGGTCGCCGGGCACGGACGGTGGTTCGGCTTCGGGCTGCTCCCCGGCCTCATCACCCTCGTCGTGTACGCGGGCGCCCTGATCGGACTCGGTTACGGCGCCGACGACTTCGTCGCCTGGGCCACCCCGTTCGCCGACGACTGGTCCTCGCCGTGGCTCGGCCTGCTCCGCACCACGCTGACCGCGCTCGTCTTCCTCTTCGGCCTGTTCCTCGCGGTCGTCACCTTCACCGCCGTCACCCTCCTGGTCGGCCAGCCGTTCTACGAGTCGCTCTCCGAGGAGGTCGAGCGCAGCGAGGGCGGCGAGGTCCACGAGTCGGGGCTGCCGCTCTGGCGCGAACTGTGGATCTCCGCCCGCGACTCCGTACGCATCCTGCTGCGCGTCGCGTTCTTCGGGATCATCCTCTTCGCCTGCGGCTTCATCCCGGTGGTCGGCCAGACCGTCGTACCCGCCATCGGCGTCTGCGTCTCCGGCTTCTTCCTGGCCGAGGAGCTGACCGGGGTGGCCCTCCAGCGCCGGGGGCTGGTCCTGAAGAAGCGGCTCGGCCTGCTGCGCCGCCGCCGGCTGCTGGTGCTCGGCTTCGGCGTCCCGCTCGCCCTCTCGTTCCTGGTCCCGTTCGTCGCGGTGTTCCTGATGCCGGGAGCGGTCGCCGGGGCCACCCTCCTCGCCCGCGACCTGGTGGACCCGGGCGAGGGGCACGCGCCCGGGTCCGGCACCGATGACACGGCGGTGGCCGCCAAGGAACGGACAGCGCCCGGCTCGTGACCTCGTGAGCCTCAGCGTTCCCGCGCGTACGTCACGACCCACGCGACGGTGAGCGCGAGCCCGAGGAACCCGACGCTGGAGATGCCGAGGGCTCTCCAGATCCCCTCGCCGTCCATCGCGGCGCGCACGCCGCCGGCGAGCCCGACGACGGACATCAGCATGCCGAGGACGAACGTCCGCGAACTCCGGGGCCGCAGCAGGCCCCACGGGCCCGTGGGGCGACGGCCGGACGGGCCAGTGAGGTGACGGCCGGACGGCGGCGACGGGCCCGAGGAGGGCTTCACCGGTAATTCACCTTCCCCGGTGCCCTGGGAGCGTCCACCCGGGTCTGGTTCAACTTCTCGTCCTCCGGGGTGTAGTAGTGGTCGACCGCCGTTGCCACGATGGCGACCGGCGTGCCGAGCACCTTGCTCCCGAACCGGGCGACCGAGTTCAGAACCCCGGGGCGAGCTCCCCCCACAGGGGCCGTACCCTTCTCCAGCTGCTTGCTGGCCTCGCCCGCGGCGGCGGCGGGCTCGCCGCCGAGGAACCCCTCCCACGCGCCTTTCCAGTCTCCGCGCACGAACGCCTGGCCGCCGCCTATCCAGGAGCGGTAACCGAGGAATTCGGCGAAGGGCTTGATGGTGCCGCTGCCCCACTTCTCGGGAGGCGTGAAGTCGACCGCGTTCAGCTTCGTCTGCTTCTCCTGCTCCTTGATCGTCTTGGCGTCCTTCAAGGAGTCGAAGCGCAGGGAGGTGAAGTGGCGCGGGTCCTGGGTGAGGGTCGTCAGCCCCCCGGCGCAGCGCGCGTCCGCGTCGGCCGCGCGCTGGAGTATGGCCTCGATACGGGTGACGAGCGAGTCGATGTCGCTCCTGCCGGGGTCGGCGCTGTCCACATAGGTGATGACCCCGACCGGGGAGATCTTGACGCCGTAGGGCGGCGCCTCGTAGATCGCCACGAGTTCGGCCTTGGCCGCCGTCAACTCGCTGTAGAGGCCTTTGAGCAGTGTGGTGATGCTCCCGGCCTGGGTCGCGGCGCTCTGGAACTGGCCCGCCGTCCTCGTGACGAACGGCCTGGTGACGGCGGAGTTCTCGCCCCTCCAGGTCGTTCCCTCCGTATACGTGCGCATGTCCCCCGCGTCCTTGGCGAGTTCCTTGAGCTTCTTGGTCATGGCGACCCAGTCGTCGATCGCCGAGTCGAGTGGCTTCGTCCGGAGATTCAGGAGCTGCTGGAACGTCGGCACAGGTCACCTCGCCTGAGTGAAGAGGAAGGACGCGGAGGGCAAGCGGAGCGGATCATATGACCGGGCCCTGTGGCCTCGGCAGCCCATGTCCCTCGTCCCTGCCGGGGACGTTGTAGTAGTCGGAGATCGTGGACACACTGAGCTTGGCGACGACCCACTCGTCGTCCTTCTTCTTCGACGCGATCGTGTAGTCGAGGTGGTTGGAGATGTGCGCGCAGGCGGCGAGCAGCGTCCCGACCTGCTTCGACCAGGCGGTGCCCGCGGAGGACAGCGCCTTGCCCGTCTCGAACCCGTCCGAGGTCAGGCTCGTCCCCGCGGCCCCGGTCGTGGTCCGGGCGTGGGCGCCGTCGGCCTTGAGGTTGTTGTGCAGCAGGTAGGCGAAGTGGCCGATCTTTCCCAGCTCGTCGTCGTAGGCGACGAGGTCCGCACCGGTCGGTGACCTGTGCGGGTCTCTCATCGGCGCCTGGTTGAGCTGCATCCGGGCGGCGGCATCCGCCTTGAGAGCGGCCCACTCCTCATCGAAAGACATGTATCCCCCTGGCGATCGTGGCGGGCGGCCGCGGTGACGGACGCGCCCGCCGTACAAACGTTCTGATCTTCCGACAGCCTAGGGGGTGCCTTGTTGATCATGCCGGGGTCACATGCCTCTCAGCCGTCTTCGGTACTCCCCTTCAGCAGCCCCAGGAAGTCGCCGAACGCCTCCGGCATGTCCACCGCCTCCGGGTCCAGCAGCCACTGGTACTGGAGCCCGTCCATCACCGCCACCAGCAGCACCGCCGCCCGCTCCGGGCTCAGCCCGCCCGGCAGCGCGTCGCCGTACTCGGCACGCAGGGTGGCCGCCATCGCGGCCCGGACCTGGGTGTAGCGCCGGGTGAAGAACTCCCGCGCCGGGTGGTCCTCCGTCACGCTCTCGCCGAGCAGCGCCGAGAAGGTCTGTACGATCCCGGGCCGCATCGCGTTGTACTCCACCAGCGATCCCAGCAGCTCCAGCCGCCAGGCCCCGCTTCCGCCCCCTGGTCCGTCCCCGGCCCCGTCCCCGTCACCGGCTCCGCCCCGGCCGCCCCCGCCCGTGTCCCACCGGTCCCGGTCCTCCAGCACCGCCACCAGCAGGGCTTCCTTCGTCGGGAAGTAGTGGAGCAGCCCTTGCTGGCTCAGCCCCACCCGCTCGGCCACCGCCCCCAGCGTCGCGCCCCGGTAGCCGCGCTCGGCGATCACTTCGAGGGTGGCGCCCAGGATCTCGGCCCGCCGCTCCTCGCTCCTGGCCCGTGCCATCGCCGCCGCCTTCCGTGGTGCCCGGCCCCGCGCCGGTCCCGCTCAGCAGGACCGTACGTCATGACCGGCCCCGCACCCCGACACCGTAACGAACACATAACAAAACCTACCGATCTACCGGTAGGCGCGTCACCATGGAGACCTGCACCGGGAGACATCCACCGGACTCGACCAGGAGGTACGGCCGTGGCAGCCGCGTCCAGCACCAGCAGCTCCGAGGCACCCCGCAGCTCTGACGCCCTCCGCCGGGAAGCCTCCGACGCCCTCCGCCGGGAAGCCGTCGACGCGGCCCTCGCCGCCCTCGGCCTCGACGACAAGGCGCGTCTCCTGGCCGGTCAGGACCTGTGGTCGCTGCCCGCCCTCCCCGCGATCGGCCTGAGCTCCCTGGTGCTGTCGGACGGCCCGATCGGCGTCCGGGGCGTCCGCTGGACCGCCGCCGACCCCTCCATCGCCCTGCCCTCGCCCACCGCGCTCGCCGCCACCTGGGACCCGGAGCTGGCCCGCCGGGCGGGACGGCTGCTCGCCCAGGAGGCCCGCCGCAAGGGCGTCCACGTGCTGCTCGCCCCCACGGTCAACCTGCACCGCACCCCACTCGGCGGCCGTCACTTCGAGGCGTACAGCGAGGACCCGTACCTCACCGGGGAGATCGGCACCGGTTACGTACAGGGCGTCCAGGACGGCGGAGTCGGCACCACGGTCAAGCACTTCGTGGCCAACGACGCCGAGACCGACCGCTTCACCGTCAACAACGTCGTCGCCCCGCGCCCCCTGCGCGAGCTCTACCTCGCCCCCTTCGAGCGGATCGTCAGGAACGCCCACCCCTGGGGCATCATGGCCGCCTACAACCAGGTCAACGGCTCGACGATGACCGAGCACCGCTACCTCCAGAACGCCGTGCTGCGCGGCGAATGGGGCTTCGACGGCTTCATCGTCTCCGACTGGCTCGCCGCCCGCTCCACCGTCGGGGCCATCACGGGCGGGCTGGACGCCGCGATGCCCGGCCCGCGCACGGTCTACGGCGAGGCGCTGGCCAACGCCGTCCGGGCCGGTGAGGTGGACGAGAAGATCGTCGACATCGCCGTACGGAACATCCTGCTGCTGGCCGCCCGGGTCGGCGCCCTGGACACCGCCCCGCCCGCCGTCGCCCCGGCCGACCTCCCCGCGACCGTGGACGGCGAGGCGCTGGCCCGCGAGGTCGCCCGCCGCTCCTTCGTGCTCGTACGCAACGAGATACGCAACGGGATACGCAACCAAGCCCGTGCCCTCCCGCTCGCCCCCGGCACCTCCGTCGCCCTCTCCGGCGCACTCGCCCGGGACGCCCGGGTGCTCGGCGGCGGCTCGGCCCTGGTCTTCCCCGACCATGTGGTCTCCCCGCTCGACGGCCTCACCGCCGCCCTCCCCGAAGGCGCCCTGTCGTACGGGGTCGGCGCCGACCCCAGCGACGAACTGGCCGTGGCCGAGGCCGGGTTCGGTCTCGCCGCCGTCTGCCGCGACGCCTCCGGGACCGTCCTCGCCACCGTCCCCCTGCCCAGCGGCCAGATCCAGTGGATCGGCGCCGACCTGCCCGACGGGGTCACCCACGCCACCCTCGACACCGTCGAGATCACCGGCACCTTCACCCCGCGCGAGAGCGGCGAGCACACCTTCGGCACCCGGGGCACCGGCTCCTTCGCCCTCACCGTCGACGGCCGCCCCCTCTTCGACGGCACCCAGGGCCGCGCCCCCGGCACCGACCCGCTCGGCGCCTTCTTCAACGAGCCGGTCGCACGCGGCCGGGTCGCCCTCACCGAAGGCGTCCCCGTCCAGGTCTCCCTGAACCACCGCCCCGCCCCCACCACCGGCCACCCGCTCAAGGGCATCGCCTTCTCCCTGGCCCACCTCGCCCCGCTCCGCGACCCGGACGAGCTGATCGCCGAGGCCGTCGAGGCGGCCCGTACGGCGGACACCGCGATCGTGGTCGTCGGCACCACCGAACGCGTCGAGTCCGAGGGCTTCGACCGCACCGACCTGAGGCTCCCCGGCCACCAGGACGCCCTGGTCCGCGCGGTCGCCGCCGTCAACCCCCGTACGGTCGTCGTCGTCAACTCCGGCTCCCCGGTGGAGCTGCCCTGGCGCGAGGAGGTCGCCGCGATCCTCCTGACCTGGTTCCCCGGCCAGGAGGCGGGCCACGCGCTCGCCGACGTCCTCACCGGAGCGAACGAACCGGGCGGCCGCCTCCCCACCACCTGGCCCGCCGCCCTCGCCGACGCCCCGGTCACCGCCACCACCCCCACCGGGGGCGAACTCCCGTACAGCGAGGGCGTCTTCATCGGCTACCGCGCCTGGGAGAAGGCGGGCACCGCCCCCGCGTACGCCTTCGGCCACGGCCTCGGCTACACCACCTGGGAGTACGACACCGTCACCGCCACCCCGGAGTCGGTCACCGTGCGCGCCCGCAACACCGGCCCCCGCCCCGGCGGCGACACCGTCCAGATCTACCTGGCCCCCGCGCCCACCGCCGACGCCCCCGAGCGCCCGGCCCGCTGGCTGGCCGGCTTCGCCCGGGTCACCGCGGCCCCCGGCGAGAGCGTGGAGGTCACGATCCCCGTCGAGCGCCGCGCGTACCAGGTCTGGGACGAGGAGGCGTACGGCTGGAGGACGGTCCCCGGCACGTACACGGTCCAGGCGGCCCGCTCCCTGTCGGACGTCCGCGCGACCGCCACCGTGGTGGTCGGGGGCGATCAGTCGAAGTAGGACTCCAGCGTCCCGCGCCGCCGCACATCCAGCGTCGCGCAGTGGAAGGAGCCGCCGAACGGCGCGTAGTGCATCAGATCGCACGGGATCGGCTCGAAGCCCCACCCTTCGAGCGCCCGCAGCATCCCGGTGTGGTGCCGCTCAGCGATGACCCGCTTCTCGTCGACCATGAGGATGTTCATACTGAGCCACTTCCCGCACATCGAGGTCGTCCGGAGCACGAGGTCCTTGACGGGCTCGGGCTCGGGGGCGACCAGGATGTCCCAGGAGTCCAGGACGGGCGGCAGCCGGTCGACGTCGATGTACTCGGGGTTGACCAGCGCCTTGCCGGGTGCCAGCACGAGGAACGTCGTGTCGATGTGCATGGGCGTACGGCAGCGGCTCTCGATCTCGTGGATGCGGTAGCCGGGACCGAGGTGGCGGCGCAGCCACTCGATGCCCATCGCGTTGGTGACGTTGGAGCGCGTCACGAACAGGTCGCGCCCGGCCCGGACGAAGTCGGCCGCGTCGAAGACCGGCTCGAACTCGGTGAGGATGTACCGCATCGGCTCATCCGCCCTCGGCGCCCGGAACTCCTTCTCGAACAGCTCGTCGGTGAGCTGCGGTTTCGGCGCGGACGTCCAGCGGGCCCCGCGCCGGAAGTAGTCCTTCAGGATGCGGCGGTAGGAGTGCGTCTCGAAGTACCGGCACGGCCATGCCATCGGGGTCTCGATGATCTCGTCGCCGATCACCAGCATGCTGTCACGCGGGCAGGTGTTGCAGAAGCCGCGCGAGGACCAGCCGGGGGTGGCGAACCGCTGCTGGTGCTCGACCGCGTCCGGACGGGTGACGGTGACCCCGAGGGACTTCAGGAGCGAGACGAACCCGTCCAGCTCCTGCTGGGCCGGTTCGAGCAGACGGCGCGGGTACTTGCGCCCGGCCGCGAGCCCCTGGAAGCGGGCCGCCCACGGCGGAATGTTGCAGGAGACCACCGGATGGCTGGACGGGATCGTCGCATCGTCCAGCCGCCCGACGATGATCTCCTCCAGCGGGTCCCACTCGTTGTGCGAGCCGACCGGCGAGACGAGCGGGGCGGCGTCCTCGACGGCCGGTGGCGCGGCCCGCACCCCGGGCCCGCCCCCCTTGGCATGGGCGGCGGCCGAACCGTCCACCGTGCCGACCGGCGTACCGGTCCTCCGCTCCGCTGCTGCCATGATCAACCACCCTCGGTCGCTGACTGCGGGAACCACGCTACCCATGGTGAACGCGGAGACCCGGTTCGCGCCACCCGTCGTACGAGCCGGGAGCGACGCCGGGAGCGGCGCCGGGAGCGACGACGGGGGCGACGCCAGGATCGACGATGGGGGCGACGACGGGCGCCACGACAAGCGACACTCCAGGTGCTACGCCCGGCGCGGTACGTCAGGTGCCACGCCAGGCGCTACGCCGGTGGCTCGGCCGCCGTGATGTTGCGGTACGCGATCTCCGCCAGCCGGGCCTGGCCGTCGCGGCTCGGGTGGAACCAGTCCCACGCGCTGAGCTGCGCCCCGGTGAAGCGGAAGCCGAAGACCGCCCCGCCGTCGTACCGGCAGTGCCGGTCCTGCGCGCAGACGTCCCGCAGCACCTCGTTGTACGCCACCACCCGGTCCTGCACCGCGTCCCGCCGCGCCACGGCCGCGGGCCCCAGGTCGTCCGCGTCGGCCAGCATCGACCGGCAGATGCCGAGGCTCCAGACCTTCTTGCTCGTCTCGTTCACCCGCCCCGTCGACCAGAGCCGCTTCAGGTCCGGCACGCTGGACACGTACACCTGCGCCTTGGGCGCCCCGGCCCGCAGCTGCCGCATCGACGCCTCGAACGAGGCCCGGAAGTCCGCCACGGGCGTCATCAGCCGCACCGAGTCCCGGCAGGCGTCGTTCGCGCCCATCATCACCGTGACCAGCTCCGGCCGCTCCTTCGCCGCCCGCGCCATCTGCTCCGGCAGCTGCACCATCCGGGCCCCCGACACCGCGTGGTTCCAGCTCCGGTCCGCCGCCTTCGACGGGCCGAGCAGCCGGACGGCCAGACTCCGCACCCCGGCATCGCTCCCGGTCGCCCAGGACACCTCGGGGCAGTCCGCCAGCACCGAGCAGGCGTCGAAGCCCCGGGTGATGGAGTCCCCGACGGCCGCGACCGACCCCGGACGCGGGTCCCAGCCGGAGGAGGAGGGCGACGGCGATGGCGACGGCGACGACGATGCGGAGAGCGAGGGCGAGGGCGGCGAGGAGGAGGCGGCGGCCGCGTTCCGTGACACGCCGTCACCCGAACCGCCGCCGCACCCCGCCAGGGCGGCCACGCCCACGAACGAGAGCGCCGCCAGCGCGGCCGCTGCGGTACGCATCCGAGGGCGTGTCGCACGCTCCGGCATCTCGCTGATCCCCTCCGGTCAAACCCCTGGTCTATGCCTCCGGTCATGCCCCCGGCAAGCCCACGATCCCCAGGTCGCGGGCGTGCGCGCCCTGCCGGGTGAAAGCCGGCGAATCAGGGGCCCGGGACCGACGGTACGTCACACGGACGGCCCCTGCGCACGGTAGCTTTTCCCCGTCGAACCAGTGGCACGCCGCCCACCCTCGTCACGACGGGTGGCTCCGGTACATTACGTCACGTCACACACTGTCCCTTTTCAGGAGATTAACTCCCGATGCTGTTTACTGATGACAACCTCGGGCCCTGTCCGGAAAGAGCTGGTCCGGAAAGAGACGGTACGGACGCGAGGCCGCTGGGGAAGGCGTACCTCGTCCCACACGGGAGGTTCCGGTGACGACACGTGGAGTCCTGTACGTTCACTCCGCACCGCGCGCGCTGTGCCCACATGTCGAATGGGCAGTGGCGGGCGTTCTCGGTGTGCGGGTCCAGCTGGACTGGATCAGACAGCCGGCCGCGCCCGGCACCTGGCGGTCCGAATTCTCCTGGAAGGGCCGCGCAGGCACCGCCTCGCAGCTCGCCTCCGCCCTGCGCGGCTGGGACATGCTCCGCTTCGAGGTGACCGCCGAGCCGTGCCCCACCGCCGAGGGCGAGCGCTACAGCTCCACCCCCGGCCTCGGCATCTTCCACGCCGTCACCGGCATGCACGGCGACATCCTGATCCCGGAGGACCGCCTGCGCGCCGCGCTGGCCCGCTCGACGCGCGGCGAGAGCGACCTGGAGGCGGAGATCGCCTCCCTCCTGGGCAAACCGTGGGACGACGAACTGGAGTCCTTCCGCCACGCGGGCGAGGGCGCCCCGGTCCGCTGGCTGCACCAGGTGGTGTAATCCAAGCCCCTCCGCACCTCTCCGGCGGGGCACATCGAGCCCTTCGCCCGGCGGTGACCGGGGAGCACAGTCAAGCCGCTCCGGCGATCGAGGAGCGGGGTCCGGGGCAGCGCGCCCCGAAACACGCGGAAGCCCGCCTCCCGGCAACCGGGAAGCGGGCTTCACCCGTAGAAGAACGGCGTCACACGGACCGGAACGCCAGCACCACGTTGTGCCCACCGAACCCGAACGAGTTGTTGATCGCCGCGATCGGCCCCTCGGGCAGCACCCGAGGCTCCCCACGGACGACATCCGCGTCGATCGCCTCGTCCAGGTCGTCGACGTTGATCGTCGGCGGAGCGATCCGGTGGTGCAGCGCGAGCACGGTGGCCACCGTCTCGATGCCGCCCGCACCACCCAGCAGGTGCCCCGTCATCGACTTCGTCGCCGAGATCGCGACATGGTCCAGGTCGTCGCCCAGCACCTTCCGCAGCGCCTTGATCTCCGCGATGTCACCCTGCGGCGTCGACGTGGCGTGCGCGTTGAGGTGAACCACCTCGGACGGCTTGAGGTCGCTGGAGTCCAGCAGGTTCTGCATGGCCGCCGCGATACCGCGCCCGGTCGGCTCGGGCTGCGCGATGTGGTGGGCGTCGGCCGACAGGCCCTGGCCCAGCACCTCGCAGTAGACCCGGGCACCGCGCTTGGCGGCGTGCTCGGCCGACTCCAGGATGACGACGCCCGCGCCCTCACCGAGGACGAAGCCGTCACGGGCCGTGTCGTACGGGCGCGAGGCCTTCTCCGGCTCGTCGTTGCTCTTGGACATCGCCATCATGTTGGCGAAGGCCGCGATCGGCAGCGGGTGGATCGCCGCCTCCGTGCCGCCCGCCACGACCACGTCGGCCCGGCCGGTGCGGATCATCTCGACGGCGTACCCGATCGCCTCCGCGCCCGAGGCGCAGGCGGAGACCGGCGTGTGGACACCGGCCTGGGCGTTGACCTCCAGGCCGACGTTGGCCGCCGGGCCGTTGGGCATGAGCATGGGAACGGTGTGCGGGGAGACGCGGCGTACGCCCTTCTCCTTCAGCACGTCGTACTGGTCGAGCAGGGTGATCACGCCGCCGATGCCGGAGGCGATGACCGAGCCGAGGCGCTCGGGGGCGATGTTCTCGTCCTCCCCGGCCTTGGCGGTGAAGCCCGCGTCCGCCCAGGCTTCCCGGGCCGCGATCAGCGCGAACTGCGCCGAGCGGTCCAGCTTGCGGGCGAGCGGGCGGGGCAGTACGTCGCCCGGGTCGACAGCCGCGAGGGCGGCGATCCGGACGGGCAGTTCGGCGAAGCGCTCGCCTTCGAGAGGCTTGACGCCGGACCGGCCGGCCATCAGACCTTCCCAGGTCGATGCGGAGTCGCCACCCAGCGGAGTGGTTGCGCCGATACCGGTGACGACCACGGTGCGATTGGTCGAGTTCACTGGAAAATCTTCTCCACGTGTAGAGGGTCGTGAATCAGCGGCGCCACCGCCGGGTGGCGACACAGCCGGGCTGGGATCAGCCCTGGTGCTTCAGGATGTAGTCGGCAGCGTCGCCGACGGTCTTGAGACCCTTGACGTCCTCGTCGGGGATCTTGACGTCGAAGCGCTCCTCGGCGGCGACGACGACCTCGACCATGGACAGCGAGTCGACGTCCAGGTCGTCGGTGAAGGACTTGTCCAGCTGGACGTCCTCGACCGGGATACCGGCGATCTCGTTGACGATCTCGGCGAGACCGGTGACGATCTCTTCCTGCGTGGCGGCCATCTTGGCGCTCCTTCGGTGGGTTTCTTCAGAGGTTGTGCGTACGGACCCGAAAGGTCCGGTGTTGCCTAGGGGAGGGTAACGACCGTCGCGGCGTAGACGAGACCCGCCCCGAAGCCGATGACGAGCGCGGTGTCGCCGCTCTTCGCCTGACCGGTCGCCAGGAGCCGCTCCATCGCGAGCGGAATCGAGGCGGCGGACGTGTTGCCGGTGGTCTCGATGTCACGGGCGACCGTGACGTGCTCCGGCAGCTTGAGGGTCTTCACCATCGAGTCGATGATCCGCATGTTGGCCTGGTGCGGGATGAAGACGTCCAGGTCTCCCGGGGCGATCCCGGCCGCGTCCAGCGCCTGCTGGGCGACCTTCGCCATCTCGTAGACGGCCCAGCGGAAGACCGCCTGGCCCTCCTGCGTGATGGCCGGGAACTTGACCTCGCCCTTCGAGTCGAGCGGCAGCTGCGAGACATCGCCGAGGCGGAACTCGTTCCACCCGACCGTCTGCTTGATCGTCTCGGACTTGTCGCCCTCGGAGCCCCACACGGTCGGGCCGATGGCCGGTTCCTGGGAGGGGCCGACGACGACCGCGCCCGCGCCGTCACCGAAGAGGAAGGCCGTCGCGCGGTCCTCCAGGTCGGTCAGGTCGCTGAGCCGCTCCACGCCGATCACGAGGACGTACTCCGCCGAGCCCTCGACGACCATGCCCTTGGCGAGGGTCAGGCCGTAGCCGAAGCCCGCGCAGCCGGCCGAGATGTCGAAGGCGGCGGGCTTGCCCGCGCCGATCCGGTGGGCGATCTCGGTCGCGACGGCCGGGGTCTGCTTGAAGTGCGAGACGGTCGAGACGACGACCGCGCCGATCTGCCCGGGGTCGATGCCCGCGTCGGCGATCGCCTTGCCGGACGCCTCGATCGACATCATGGCCACGGTCTCCTCCTCGGAGGCCCAGTGGCGGCTGACGATGCCGGAACGGGAGCGGATCCACTCGTCGGAGGAGTCGATCGTTTCGAGGATCACCTCGTTCGGCACGACCCGGGTCGGGCGGTAGCCGCCGACCCCGAGGATCCGTGCGTACGGGGCGCCCTTGCTGGGCTTGATCTTCGACATGCTCTCGGGCTCCTTAGGCGCCCGCGTGCTCGGAGATGAGCGCGCGGGCGGCGTCGAGGTCGTCGGGGGTCTTGAGCGCGAGAGTCTGCACGCCGGGCAGCGCGCGCTTGGCGAGCCCGGTCAGGGTGCCGCCGGGGCTCAGCTCCACCAGCGCGGTGACGCCGAGCTCCTGGAAGGTCTCCATGCACAGGTCCCAGCGGACCGGGTTGGCGACCTGGCCGACCAGCCGGGCGATGACCTCGGTGCCGGTGGCGACCGTGTGGCCGTCGGCGTTGGACACGTAGCGAACGGTCGGGTCGGCGACCGTGAGGTCCCCGACGGCCGCGCGCAGCTTCTCCACGGCCGGGGCCATGTGGTGCGTGTGGAACGCGCCCGCCACCTTCAGCGCGACGACCCGGCGTACGCCCTCGGGCTTGTCGGCCTCCAGGGCGGCGATCTGGGCCGCGGTGCCGGCGGCGACGATCTGGCCGCCCCCGTTGACGTTGGCGGGAGTCAGGCCGAGCTTCTCCAGGTGCGGGACCGTCACGGCGGGGTCGCCGCCGAGCAGGGCCGCCATACCGGTCTCGGTGACCGCGGCGGCCTCGGCCATGCCGAGCCCCCGGGTACGGACGAAGCGGAGCGCCGCCTCGTCGTCGATGACGCCCGCGATCGCGGCGGCGGTGATCTCACCGACGCTGTGACCTGCGACGACGTCAGGGGAAGGGGCGTCCAGGGCGGCGGCCGAGAGCAGTCCGGCGGCGACCAGCAGCGGCTGGGCCACGGCCGTGTCGCGGATCTCGTCCGCGTCGGCCTTCGTGCCGTAGTGGGCAAGGTCGAGCCCGATGGCGTCGGACCAGGCCGCGATGCGGTCGGAGGCACCGGGGAGGTCGAGCCAGGGAGTCAGGAAGCCGGGCGTCTGAGCGCCTTGGCCGGGAGCGACGAGTACGAGCACCCTCACACTCTCTCTTGTGGACGGCCCGGTACGCCCGTGGGGACAGGGACGAAGAACCGTCAGGGGAATTGTTGGAGTCCAACAAAAGTCTAGGACTGAGGATCTGCCGCTGCCAAGCGCCCCAGGATCAGGGCGATCCTCAGGGTGAACGCCGAGCGCACATCGGAGGGTGACCACCCGGTGACGTCGGTCACACGTCGCAGCCGGTAGCGCACGGTGTTGGGGTGGACGAAGAGCATCCGCGCGGCGCCTTCCAGACTGCTCGCCTGCTCGAGATAGACACTCAGCGTTTCCAGAAGCGCCGAACCGGCTTCCTCCAGCGGTCTGTAGATCTCCTCCACCAACTGGTCCCGCGCGGCAGGGTCCCCGGCCATCGCGCGCTCCGGCAGGAGATCGTCCGCCAGCACCGGGCGCGGCGCGTCCTGCCACGCCAGGCACGCCTTCAGCCCGGCCGCCGCCGCCTGCGCGGACCGGGTGGCCGCCAGCAGGTCCGGCACCACGGGCCCGGCGACCACCGGCCCGGCCGCGTACGGCCCGATCAGGCCCTTGGCGACCTGGAGCGGGTTGTCGCTGCCGCCCGCGATGACGACGAGCCGGTTGCCCAGCACCCCGGTGAGGACCTGGAGCTTCGCGTGCCGGGCGGCCCGCCGGATCGCCTCCACGGTCAGCTCGCTGTCCCCGTCGGGCGCGGTGCCGAGGATGACGCAGACGTGCTCGGGCGAGTTCCAGCCGAGCGCGGCGGCCCGGGACACGGCCCCCTCGTCCGCCTCGCCGGAGAGCACCGCGTTCACCACCAGCGACTCCAGCCGCGCGTCCCACGCCCCCCGGGCCTCGGCGGCCTGGGCGTAGACCTGGGCGGTGGCGAAGGCGATCTCCCGCGCGTAGACGAGCAGCGCCTCCCGCAGCACCGACTCGTCGCCCGGCGCCGCCACCTCCTCGATCGCGGCCTCCATGACCTCGATCGTCGTACGCACCATCTCGACGGTCTGCCGCAGCGTGATCGCCCGGGTCAGCTCGCGCGGGGCGGTGCCGAACACATCGGTCGAGATGGCCTGCGGGGTCTCCGGATGCCGGAACCACTCGGTGAACGCCGCGATACCGGCCTGGGCGACCAGGCCGATCCAGGACCGGTTCTCCGGGGGCATCGCCCGGTACCACGGCAGCGATTCGTCCATACGGGCAATCGCGTTCGCGGCCAGCCGGCCGGAGGACTGCTCCAGCCGTTTCAGGGTCGCGGCGTGCAGGTGGGCGTCTCGGGCGGCGGAATGCTCAGGATCGGGTCGGGGCACGAGGACAAGACTGCCTTATCGGGCCGGGGGATCGGTGGGGCGGGGCATCCGAGGATCCGATATCGCGACTGCCCGCACTCCTGCCCGACGGGAGGGACGCGCTCGGCGCGGCACCTGCTGATCAGGTGCCGCGCCGAACGGTGTTACGTCACCGGGTCCGGTGTTACGGCTCCGGGTCACGGCTCCGGGGACTCGTCCCCACCTCCGCAGTCCAGGACGGCGTCGAGCTGAGCGGCCGTTTTCACGCCGTCCCGGGTCCAGTACGACCCGGGACCCAGGTCGGCGGCCCGTACCTCGGTGAGGCTGAACAGCCCGTCCGGCCCGCCGTAGGGATCGGACTCGACGAGGACGTCGAGCGCGTTGGGCAGCTCGGACGGCTGGGCCGCCGGGCTGGACTTCCCGTACGCCTCGCCGTCCCAGAGAGTGAGCAGACCACGCTTGCCCTCGTCGGTGACCGGCTTGTCGCCGCGCCACAGAAGCCGCTCCGTGTCCGAGTCCCAGACCTCGACCCGCCGCACCCGTTCCTCCGGGCACTGACCGGCCTTGATCGTGATCCTGTCGCCGTCGATCCGCATTCCCACGAGAGCGGGGCTGATCGGATCGGACATGATGTGGATCAGGTACACGAAGAACCCGACAGCGGCCAGGGTGAGCGCTCCGAGGCATGCGAACACGGAGATCAGGACCGTGCGTTCGCGTTTCCTCCGCGCCTCTGCCGAAGACACCGTGCGTACCCTCCGTCCTCGTAGTAACCGGCGCGCCGCTCCCACTGGTTGTGGTCCGAGGCAGTGTCGCATCCCGTCGCGGTAGGTGCACCGGTGTCCCAGGCTCCGGCCGGGGCCGGACCCCGGCCCACGTGCTCGGTGGGCCGCGCGGCCCACCGGGCGGGCTACCGTGGCCCCGTGATCTCCGTACACCGGTCCGAGGACCGCTACCGGGGCGGTGAGCCGGACGCCGGTATCGAGACCCGGCACGCCCTCTCCTTCGGCCCCTTCTACGACCCCGACAACCTCCGCTTCGGCCCGGTCCTGGCCTGCAACGAGGAGCGCCTCGCCCCCGGTTCGGGCTTCGACGAGCATCCGCACAGCCATACCGAGATCGTCACGTGGGTGGTGGCGGGCGAGCTGACCCACCGCGACTCGGCGGGCCACTCCACCGTCGTACGGGCCGGGGAGCTGGCCCACCTCAGTGCCGCCGCCGGAGTCCGCCACGTCGAACGCAACGACGGCCCGGCCCCGTTGACCTTCCTCCAGATGTGGCTGGCCCCCCTGGAGTCCGGCGGCGAACCCTCGTACACGGTCGTCCCCGGCATCGCCGACTCCACCCCGTACGCACTGCCTGCGGCCGGGGCGACGCTCCACGTACGGCGGTTGGCGGAGGGTGAGCGCACGACCCTGCCGGACGCGGTGCGCCTGTACGTGCATGTCGTACGGGGACGGGTCGAGGTGGACGGTGAGGAGCTGGGCCCCGGTGACGCGGCCCGGATCACCGGGGCGGAGGGCCTGGAAGCGGTCGCCGTAGCGGGGGCGGGGGAGGGCGCGGAGAGTGTGGAGCTCGTGATCTGGGAGTTGGCGGGCTGACCGACGGCAGCGGGACGGGAGGAGCCCCCGGTACGGGCCTTTGTAGGGTGCAGGCGACGCCACATTCCCGTACGCCGCGTGTTCGAAGGAGATTCCCATCCATCCCATCGAGACCAGCCCCGATGCCCTGACCGCCCACCGAGACCGCGCGCAGCAGGACTACGCCGAGCTGGTCGCGCGGCGCCTCTCCCTCGACCTCACGCGCGGGAAGCCGGCCGCCGACCAGCTCGACCTCTCCGCCCCGCTGCTCTCCCTGCCGGGCGACACGTACAAGGGCGCCGAGGCCATCGACACCCGCAACTACGGCGGTCTCCACGGCCTGCGGGAGCTCCGCGAGATATTCAGCGGCCCGCTCCAGGTGCCCGTCGGGCAGCTCGTGGCGGCGGGCAACTCCAGCCTGGAGCTGATGCACGACAGCCTCGTGCACGCGATGCTGAGCGTGCTGCCGGGGGCCGAGTCCCGGTGGGTGGACCAGGAACGCATCGCCTTCCTCTGTCCCGTTCCCGGATACGACCGGCACTTCGGCGTCTGCGAACGCCTCGGCATCGAGATGATCCCCGTACCGATGACCGACGAGGGCCCGGACATGGAGACCGTGGAACGGCTCGTGGCCGAGGACGCCTCGGTCAAGGGCATCTGGTGCGTCCCGAAGTACAGCAACCCGGACGGGATCGTCTACAGCGACGAGGTCGTCACCCGGCTCGCCGCCATGCCCACCGCCGCCCCGGACTTCAGGATCTTCTGGGACAACGCCTACGCGGTGCACCACCTGACCGACGAGCGGGTGGAGATCGCCGACCTGCTCACCGCCTGCGCCGACCATGGCCACCCCGACCGGGCCTTCGTCTTCGGCTCCACCTCCAAGATCACCTTCGCCGGAAGCGGCGTCGGTTTCTTCGGCGCCTCACCGGCCAACGTCACCTGGCTGCTGGCCAACACCGCCAAGCGCACCATCGGCCCGGACAAGGTGAACCAGCTGCGCCACGCGCTCTTCCTCAAGGACGAGGCAGGCGTGCACGCCCACATGGACCTCCACCGGGCCAAGCTCCGCCCCAAGTTCGACGCCGTCCTGCGCATCCTCGAAGCCGAGCTGGGCGGTACGGGTCTCGCCACCTGGACCGAGCCCAAGGGCGGGTACTTCATCACCCTCAAGGTGCTCGACGGCTGCGCCCGCGAGGTGGTCCGCCGCGCCGCCGAGGCGGGCATCGTCCTCACCCCCGCGGGCGCCACCCACCCGCACGGCCAGGACCCGGACGACGCGGTGATCCGGATCGCCCCCAGCTTCCCCACCCCGGAGGAGCTGGAGAAGGCGATCGCGGGCGTCACCGCCTGCGTACGGCTGGTGGGTTACGAGAAGCTGCTGGCAGAGAAGTAGGCACAGGCGGGGGAGGGGGAGGGGAGGGGCATCCGGCCCCGGTCGGGTAGCCGAACCTGCCAAGCCGGTACGAGCCCCTCCCCGCGCTCCCTCGGCCGGACCCCGGCGGGGCGGGTGGGGAGGGCGCGGGGCAGTATGTCCTCATGTCCTGGGTGACCGCCACGACAGGTGGCGCTCCAGTCGCCCGGGCGCGCGAGGGGAACGAAACGAACGGTGAAGCTGTCCGATGTACTGATCATCGTCTGCGTCCTGGGCGCGGCGGGAGGGCTGTCCGTCCTCCTCGGCGACGGCTGGGAGAGCCGGGCCGTGGTGCCGTTCGCCGCCGGGTCGCTCAGCGTGTTCATCAGCCTGAGGATCAAGGAACGGCGGAAGCGCCGCAACGCCGGGGGATGGAAGTAACGCGGTACGGGGCCGGGTCCGGGCCCCTCAGTCGTTGCGCGCGCGGACGGCCAGGACGGCGACCAGCAGGGTCGGTACCAGCAGGAGCGAGAAGGTGACCGCATAGCCGCCGAGTCGGCCGGTCCCCGCCGCCAGGCCGACGTTGAGAGCGGCGGTGGCGAACCCCAGGACGACGACCTGCCCCAGGTTCATGTTCGTCTGCATGGCGCTGGTGGTGTGGCCCAGCCGCCCCGGTGCGCTGTGGGAGAGCGACAGCACTGTGACGCACGGGTCGAGCATCCCCATCCCGACCGCCGCCAGCGGCATCGCCACCATGGCGACCAGCGGGGACACCCCCGAGAAGCTGCCCACGACGGCGAACGCGACCGACGCCGCCATGATCAGCGCCCCCGCCGTGACGAGCCGGTGCCGGGCGACATGCTGGAGGAGCTTGCCCTGCACCCATGACGCCCCCGCCCACAGCACGGCGGACGCGGTGAACGCCACGCCGACCGTCACGGCGGCCACCCGCCGCTCGGTGATCAGCATCAGCGGCACCAGCGCCTCGACGGTGAAGTACGTCCCCGAGGTCAGCCCCCGCAACAGCACCGCCGTGGGCAGCCCGCGAGCACTGCGCCACGTGCCCGGCGGCAGCAGACGCGGCGCGAACACCACCAGGAGCACGACGCCCGCGACCACGAACAGCAGGTGCCGCACATCCCACCCCGAGACGCCGTACTGGCCGAGCGCCGCACCCAGACTGAGCATCGCCGCGACGAACAGCGGCGGCCGGGACGCGCGTTCCTCCGCAGGCGGCAGGTCGGGCAGGGTGGGGCGCCCGTCCCCGTCGCCCGCCGGGGCCCGGCGCAACACCGCCACCAGGGCGATCGCGGGCAGCGCGGTCAGCACGGCCAGGCCGTAGAACACCGCACGCCAGGACCACGCCTCCGCGACCACCCCGGCGATCGGCGGACCGACGAGCGACGGAATGATCCAGCTCGCGCTCATCATCGCGAGCATCCTGGGCCGCAGGGACTCCGGGTACGACTGGCCGATGGCGGTCGTCACCGACACCGCGACCATCCCGGCCGACAGCCCGTCGACGAACCGCCCGATCACCAACTGCCAGACCGACACACTGGACGCCGACACCAGCAGCGTCAGCACGGAGAGGACCATCCCCAGCGCGAGCGGACGCCGAGCCCCGGAACGGTCCGCCCAGTGCCCGCCCAGTACGCCACCGAGCAGACTGGCCGCCACAAAACTGCCCGCGACCAGGGGGAACAGGGACACCCCGTCCAGATCCTGGGCCGCCGTCGGCAGCGTGGGCACCACGGCCAGCGCGCCGAACCCGGTCAGGAACATCACCGCGGCGAAGGTCAGCGTGGCCGCCGTGTACGGCCGGGAGAAGATCCCCGGCTGCTCGGTCTCGCTCGGCGGTCGGACGGCCTGCTTCGCTGTCATCTGCGTCCCCCGGGGGCAGTAGCTCGATACCCCGGGCTTGGTCCAGACCACCCGGGGCCAGGCGAGAAGCTACGTGCCGACCTGATCCCGGGCAATCGAATTATGATCGGACTCGACGGCAGGAAAAGGCAGGGATGGGAGAGGGGGGGGCGGCCGTGACCGGGAAACGGGCATTCGCCGAGACGCCCGCGTACGTGGTGCTGCTGGGCATCTCCGGTCTCTGGGGCGCGGTGAGCTCGGGTTATCCCCTCTACACCCGGGTGTTCGGAGGGGTGCTGGGAGCGCTGTGCGCGGGGTTCCTCATCGTCGAGCTGGTCAAACGGCGCCGGAAGCGAGTGGCTGCCGGACCCTGAAAAGCAGCGGCGGCCCGGGGCGACTCGCCCCCGTACCGCCGCTGTTGCTCGGTGGCCGTGCTGGTTGTTCAGCGCAGCCCGTCCACGAAGGCCTGCCAGGCGGGGGCGCCGATGGTGATGGCGGGCCCGGTGGGGTTCTTGCTGTCCCGGACGGGGACGGAGCCGCAGGGGGCGGGGGCCATCTCGACGCAGTCGCCGCCGGTGTTGCCGCTGTACGAGGACTTCTGCCAGGCGGCGCCGCCGGTGACTGTGCACTCGACGCAGTCGCCGCCGGTGCTGCCGCTGTAGCTGGACTTGCGCCACTCCGCGCTCTTCAGGTCAGGGCCGGTCTCCATAACGCTCCTTCATCACGCGGCTGATCCGCGCCACCGATTCTTCCACGGAGAGTGCGGTGGCCTGCAGGTGAGCGTATCGGAGCGAGGCCTCCCGGATCGTGTCGGGGTTGGCCGTCATATGGCCGGAGATGAGGTCCTCGGTGTAGATGATGTCCGGGTCCTTGTCGAAGCGGAGGAGGTTGAACGAACCATCCAGGCTCGCGTGTTCACCGGCCTCGAAGGGCAGTACCTGGATCTGCATCCAGCGGTTCGTGGCGAACTCCAACAGCTTGCCGAGTTGGGCGCGCATCACCTTGTGGCCGCCGATCGGCCGGTACAGCACGGCCTCGTCCAGAATCGCCAAGGCGAGCGGCGGCTTCTCCCGCTCCAGGATGCGCTGCCGCTCCATCCGGGCGGCCAGCAGGCTCTCCAGGTCGTCCGGCATGCCGGTGGTCAGAACCGCCCGCGCGTACGCCTCCGTCTGCAGCAGCCCATAGACCACCTGCGACTGGAACGTGGAGATGTACGCGGCCTTCGCCTCCATCTCCGCATACGACTGAAACCAGCTCGGCAGTTGGCTTCGCAGGACCAGCCCCACCAGCCGGGAGAACAGCCCGTCCGTGCGGAGCGCCTGGTCCAGAGCCTCGGCGAACTCGCGGGTGGGGACCTTCTTCGTCGTCTCGATCTGGCCGATCAGTGAGCCCGAGCAGTGGAGCTTCTTGCCCAACTCGGCTTGTTTCAGGCCATACGCCTCGCGCACGCGGCGCAGCTCCGCGCCGAAGTAGTCGAGGGGGGAAGCGCACGGGTCGAGCGTCTGGATGTTGGGCACGGCGCGGACCTCCGGTGTGCAACGCCTTGCGGCGTTCGTTTCACGGTGTAGCCGAGCGTAGCCATCCGCTTGCACGCTGGAGGCATGAATCGTGTATCCATCCCCCGAATTGATCCGGGGGAGCCCGTGTACCGCGCCGACCTCGCCATGAGTGAGCACTCGGCCGGGCATCTGCGCCGCATCATGCGGCTCTACCTGACCACCTGGAACCTGCTCGAACTCGCCCCGGCGGCGGAGCTCGCGCTCACGGAGCTGATCGCCAACGTGGTGCAGCACGTGCCGGGCCGCCGCTGCCAGACGTTCATCTTCCGGCTGCCGACCGGGGACGGCGTACGGGTGGAGGTGGCGGACACCAGCCCGGTCGTGCCCCTGGCGATCAGGGGCGACGAGCTCGACGACGGCGGGCGGGGGCTGATCCTGGTCAACGCCGTCACCGACGACTGGGGCGTGGTGAAGCGGTGGGACGGCAAGGGGAAGACCGTCTGGTTCGAGTGCGTGGACCGGAAGAAGTCGACGGGCGTCCGTGCCCGGTTCAGCTCGCGACCTCAGCCAGGACCGCGTCCGTGAACGGGGTCCAGGCCTCGGCGGCCCAGGGCCCGAAAGCGCGGTCCGTCAGGGCGACGCAGGCGACTCCGGCGACCGGGTCGATCCACAGGAAGGTGCCCGACTGGCCGAAGTGGCCGAAGGTGGCCGGGGAGGAGGAAGAGCCCGTCCAGTGCGGGGACTTGGCGTCGCGGATCTCGAAGCCGAGGCCCCAGTCGTTCGGGCTCTGGTGGCCGTAACCAGGCAGCACGCCCTTGAGGCCCGGGTGGACAACGCTCTGGGCCTCCAGGACCGTACGGGGGTCGAGGAGGCGCGGGGCCTGGACCTCGGCGGCGAAGCGGACCAGGTCGTCGACGGTGGAGACGCCATCGCGGGCGGGGGAGCCGTCGAGCGAGGTGGAGACCATGTTCAGCGGCTCCAGGACGGCCTGGCGCAGGTACTCCGCGAAGGGGATGCCGGACGCCTTGGCGATGTGGTCGCCGAGCACCTCGAAGCCCGCGTTGGAGTAGAGGCGGCGGTTGCCGGGCGGGGCCGTCACGCGGTGCTCGTCGAAGGCGAGGCCGCTGGTGTGGGCGAGGAGGTGGCGGACGGTCGAGCCCTCGGGCCCGGCCGGCTCGTCCAGCTCGATCGCCCCCTCCTCGTACGCCACCAGCGCCGCGTAGGCCGCGAGCGGCTTGGTGACCGAGGCGAGGGGGAAGCGGTGGCCGGTCGGCCCGTGCGTGCCGAGGACGGTGCCGTCCGCCCGTACGACGGCGGCTGCCGCAGTCGGAACCGGCCAGGTGTCGATGATCCGCAGGCTCTCCATGGACCCGAGCCTAACTGCTCGCTACTGCTTGGTCCCGGACGCCCCTGGGGGACGGGACTGGCTTCCGCCACCTGAATCCGAGCCCTGTTTCCGCAGCGAAATGCATCGAGTCATTCACATCGTTCACGTCATTCACGTCATTCACGTCGTGTACGTCGAGCGGCGGGAATTCACCGCGTAGGTGACGGCCAGCAGTCCGGCGACGCCGACAAGGAGGAGGAGGGCGGCGAGGAATTCCCCCACCGGCCTCGGCGCGGGTGGCACGAACCCACCGATGAACTCCAGGTGCGGGTAGGCGATGGCCATCAGCAGGTTGCGGGGATCGAACCGGCTCAGAATGGGGATGAGGAAGAAACCGGCGACAAAGGCGGGCAGGATGTACAGGGGCCGTTGGAAGAGGAGAGCGGTACACATTCCCAGCAGTGCGAAGAAGACGCCGGTGGCGACCGTCATGGCGAGAGTGGGAAGGGTGTCGGCGGGGGACAAGTCCTGGGGTATGTGCAGGAGGCGGGTGTCGATTCGGCCGGACACCGTCAGATGCACTGCGGTGGTGGTGGCGAGGGCGACGAGAAAGGCGGCGGCGGTCAGGGCGGCGACGGCCGTGACCAGGGTGATGGCCTGGGATACGAAGATGTGGCGGGGGCCCTCGCGCACCGCGCGGAATTTGATCGTCTTGTAGTGCGCGTCGCGGGTGGCCGCGATGGCGCCGTAGGTGAAGAAGACGAGGGGGCCGATGACGAAGCAGAGGACTTGGAGCAGGTTCACAGCGCCCTGCAAGGGGTGGAGGCCCGCGACGGCTTGCCCCGCCGCTTCCCAGGTGTCCTTCAATGGTGCGTCGGTCGGATCTGTACCGTTGCCGATGGCCCGTTGGAAGGTGTAGCCGCCTTCCTCATGCAGAAACGCCCACTCCCGCTGAAGGCTTTCGACCGCCCCGCGCGCAGTGGCGTACGCACCGAAAGCAAAGGCTGACATGACTGCCGCGAAACAGGTGACGGCATACAGGTAGTAGCGCGATACCCATTGGTAGCGGAGGTCACTGCGGATGGTTCCCGCGATGGCGTAGGTACGCCGCTTCGAGGTTGTCTCCGTCGCCATGGTTGAAGTCAATCCTGCTCAGCCTTTTCTCGGATACGGCGAAAACGTCGTCCGCCACTTTGTCGTAGAAGTCGAATTGGTGGCCGGAGGCGACCACGACGCCCGTCTGCTTGAGTTGCTCGATGGAGGTTCGGAGCCACTGAAGGCTGTCGTAGTCCAGGCCGTTCGCCAGCTCGTCGAGGATGATGTAGGCGGGACGGACGATCAGGAGACCTACGGTGTACAGCTTCTTCCGCTGCCCATAGGACAGGGCGCGGGCGGGTTTCCGAAGGCTTGCCCGGTCCAGTGCGCCGTCCGCGACGGCCCGGACATCGTCCCAGTCCACCGTGTGGCCCGTCAGGAGGCGGAGGTTCTCGAAGCCGGACAGGTGTGGGTAGAGGGGGCAGTCATCGAATATGGGGAAGACGCGCTCCCGCACATCCGCCAACCGGCGACCTGAGAACTCCACTGTCCCGCTGTGGGCTTCGAGGCCCAACAGGCACTTGAACAGGGTCGTCTTCCCTGCACCGTTGGGGCCGAGGAGGTAACTCACTCTGCCCTTCTGGAAATCTGCGGATGCACCGTCCAGGACCGTGTGGTCGCCGTACGCCTTGGTGAGGGATTTGATGGTGATCATCGTTGATATCTCGATTCCCGCGCGGCGGGTGGTCGGGCCGCGCAACGGCGCCCCGACCACGCGCCTCTGCTCCGTCGGTACGTCAGTACGCGGAGCGGTCAGCCCTTCCAGCTCCAAGCGCCGGACTTGCTGCCGGAGAAGTAGTGAGTGTAATCCTTCGAGTACGCCTTCACGTCCCCCCACGGCGTGGGTACACCGGCACCGATCGTGTCCTTGGCGCGCCACTTATGGGTGGAGGCGGTGTTGTGGTAGCGCTTGATGCCGTTGTTCTTCGCGATGTTCGGGAAGATGTGCCCGCTCTCCTGCCACCCCTTCGACGAGGTCACCTTTTTGCCGTTGAAGCCGAAGTACACGGTGTCGCGGGTCCACATCAACGAGCTGCCGCGCTTGTACTGAGCCTTCTTGTACTTCGTCGCAGCAGCCGCAGCACGGGGTGACACCCCGGCCTTGGCACCGGCCTTGGCACCGGCCTCGGTCCCGGAAACGTCGGCGGCTTCCGCGATCGGCTCGTCCGTGAATGCGGCGAGCTGCTCCGGGCTCAGCTGCTCCGCCTTTACCGCCTCGCCGTCCTCGCTGACCGCGATGGGCTCGCGGCTTGTATCGGCGATGGCGGTGGCGGCGGGAGCGGCTATCGCCAGGGCGATACCGCAGGACGCGGTGATGGTTATGAGACGGCTCCGCATTTCTTCCCCTCAAGTCTTCGGGCTCCGGCCGCATTCGGGCCGGAGTGGTCGAAAATTGATGCTATCCCAGATGATCAACTGGGATGGCGTGGAGATGATCACGGGAACCGTAAGGAACCCCGAGGGCTCGAATGCCGTCCCGTGGTCAACGCCCGATTCGGCTCCCGAAGGACCTCCGGGGTCGACCATCAATGTGCGCAGGCGCGGCGGCCCCATTTCCGCGTCAGCAAGGTGGCGAAGTCGCCAACTCCTGTTTCCTCTATAGGGGCAGTGCCTGGTGACTGGTGACGGCAACCACGAGATCACCACCGTCGAGACGGGCCGGGGCGGGGGCTACATACCGAAGATCCAGACCAGCAAGGCGATTCCCGGGATGGCGATGATCAGGGAGATGAACGACATCGCGTACGCCACTCCATAAGTGACCGGCAGCACCTGGGCGTTCTTCGGATTGCGCGGGTCGTAGATCACCTCCATCGGCTCCCCCACCCGCGCGGAGGCGGCGGCCTTCGGCTTGGCCAGGCACCGGAACGTCTCGCCCGACGCCGCCTGGAACCTCGCGACCTCGGCCACACCGTCCCTGGCATAGGTGTGCCGGACGCAGACCCCGCTGACCCGGACGCCCCTGATGCGCAGGACGAACATCCGCCGGGCGAAGAAGGCCAGTACGCCGGAGACGCCCAGCGCCAGCAGGGCATGCGGGACGAAGTAGGCCGAGCCGCCGGAGGCAAGGTGCACATGAGTCATGCGGTCATTCAATACGGTCATCCAGGCGGAACTCCCCGCCCCCGAGCGGATTCCGCTTGCTTCGAGTGCACTCCAAGGATTTAGCGTGGAGGGCATGACGGTGATCGACGGAACGTCCCGGACCACCCCCGCCACCACTCCACCACCACGGCCCTCCGCAGGGCTGAACGCCTGTACGGCCCCGCCCAGGCCGCACCCCCGTCCGGCCGGTCAGGACAGCTACACCATCAGCGAGGTCGTCACCTTCACCGGGCTCACCGCGCACACCCTGCGCTGGTACGAGCGGATCGGGCTGATGCCGCACGTCGACCGTTCGCACACCGGCCAGCGCCGCTTCACCAACCGCGACCTGGACTGGCTGGTCTTCGTCGGCAAGCTGCGGATGACCGGGATGCCCGTCGCCGACATGGTGCGGTACGCGGAGCTGCTGCGCGCGGGCGAGTCCACCTTCGAGGAGCGGCAGGAGCTGCTGGAGTCGACCCGGCGCGATGTGATCACGCGGATCGCGGAGCTCCACGACACCCTCGCCGTCCTCGACCACAAGATCGAGTTCTATGCGGGCGCCCGCCGGGCGCCGGAGAGGCACAGTGCCTGATGACCGACAACAACAGGAACACGATCACGACCACGATCGCCACGGTCGCACTCGGCGGCTACGGCGGCGACGGCGGTGACGGGGACGGCGGCGGACCGCGGATCGGCGTCCAGGGCTTCGGCTGCATGGGCATCAGCGAGTTCTACGGCGACACCGACGAGCTCTCCGCCCGGGACACCCTCGACGCGGCCCTGGAGGCGGGCGTCACGCTCTTCGACACCGCCGACATCTACGGGCGCGGGGCCAACGAGGAGTTCCTTGCCCCGTTCGTCGGAGCCCACCGCGACGAGATCACCCTCGCCACCAAGTTCGCCATCGAGCGGACCGACGACCCGCAGCACCGGGCGGTGCGCAACGACCCCGCGTACATCCGCACCTCCGTCGAGGCGAGCCTCCGCCGCCTGAACACCGATGTCATCGACCTCTACTACATGCACCGCCACGACCCGGCCGTCCCGTTCGCCGAATCGGTCGGGGCGATGGCGGAGCTGGTCCAGCAGGGCAAGGTCAAGCAGCTCGGACTGAGCGAGGTGACCGGCCCCGAACTGCGCGAGGCGTACGCCGTGCACCCGATCGCCGCCCTCCAGTCGGAGTGGTCGCTCTTCAGCCGGGACGTGGAGAAGAGCGCGCTCGGCGCGGCGGTGGAGCTGGGCGTCACGCTCGTCCCGTACTCGCCGCTCGGCCGGGGCTTCCTCACCGGCTCCTTCACCGACGCGGGCAAGGACCTCTCCGAGGGCGACTTCCGCAAGCACCAGCCCCGCTTCACCGGCGACAACGCCCGTACGAACGCGGCCCTGTTGGAACCGGTCCACAAGATCGCCGCCGCTCGCGGGGTGACCGCCGCACAGGTGGCCCTCGCCTGGGTGCACCAGCGGGCGGAGGTCCACGGCCTGACGGTGGTCCCGATCCCCGGCACCCGCAAGCGCAGCCGCCTCCTGGAGAACGTGGCAGCCACCCGCCTGACCCTGACCCCGGAGGAACTGACCCTGCTGGAGCCCATCGCAGGCCAGGTGGCGGGAGACCGCTACCCGGACATGAGCCTCACATCGGAGGCACGGGAGTAGACCGAAAGCGGCCCGGGAAGCGGGCCGCCGGGGCAGGTTCGGCGGGGCCCGGGTGGCGGCTGTGCGGCTCGGCTGTGCGGCCCCGGCCCGGCCCGACTGTCGGCTTTGCCATCGGCACCTGGTTCATGAAGTTCATCACGACCAAGGCCCCGGCCTCCCGGCCCCGGCCTCCCGGCCCCGGCCTCCCGGCCCCGGCCCCCTCACGCCAGCCCCAGTGCGAACACCGTGAACCCCGCCGCCAGCAGCCCCGCCAGCGCGCGGCGGGCGTTCGCGGCGCGGGTGCCCGCCTTCCAGGGGGCGTCGAAGCGGCGGGTGTACCGGGCTATCAGCACCAGCAGCCCCGCGAACACCGGCAGCCACACGATCCGGGCCAGCACCCAGCCCACCGTGTCCGGCCCGGTCGTCAGCCCTGCCACCGTCGCCGTACCGTCCCCCAGCAGCGAGGCCGGTACGGCGGCGGCCAGCATCGCGCTCTGGTGCCAGCACAGGATGGTCATCGCGGAGAGGTTGACCACGACGACCGGCGCCCACAGCAGCGGCCTGCGCAGCAACCGCCCCAGCCGGTCCCGCAGCAGGACCGCCGCCCCGCTCTGGGCCGCCGCCAACGCCACCACCAGCAGCGACGGCGGGTGGGAGTTGGTCCGCGCCTCGCCGGGCACGCCGACCATCGAGGCCGGGTAGTGGAAGGCCAGCAGCAGTACGGCGAAGAGCACTCCGCCCCCGACGAGCAGCAGCCGCGCCCCCCGCTTCCCGATCCGCCCCTCGCCCCACGACACGCCGAGCTGATAGGCGAAGAGCCAACCGGGCAGGATGTTGAGCACGCTCAGCCAGGACGGCACCGCATCGGCGAGGGGCCCGTACCGCAGGAGGTCCACCACCGCGACCGACCCCAGCAGCGGCAGCGCCGCCCACCCGCCGAGCCGTCGCGCGAGGCGTATGCAGAGCGGGGTGAGGGCGGTGACCACGGTGTACACCCCGACGAACCAGAGCGGCTGGATCACCAGCGTCGACCCCGTACGCAGGGTGTCGCCGGGCACGCCGAGCCAGGAGAGCACCGCCAGCAGCACCGCCCACACGGCGGTCACCCCGAGCACGGGCCTGCCGAGCCGGACCAGCCGCCCGCGCAGCCAGGCGGCCGTGGTCGAGGGGCGGCGGTGGTAGGAGCGGACCGAGGCGTACCCGCCGACCAGGAAGAAGATCCCCAGCATCTGGAGCACCCAGCTGAGCGGGGCGAAGGCGCCGAACGTCGAGAGCGGACTCGCGTTGTGCAGGCCGTCCGCGTCGAGCCGGAAGCCGCCGAGCATCCAGTGGCCGGCGGGCACGGCGAGCAGCGCGAGGGCGCGCAGCCCGTCGATGGCACGGTCCCGGTGGGCGGGGGTGGCGGCGTCGACACGGGCGGCGAGGCGGTGCACCCGCGTGCGGGTACGGGTGTGGGTGCGGGGCTCGGTCTCGGTACCAGCACCAGCACCGGTACCAGCACCCGTATCCGTACGGGGACAGGTACGTGGCCGGGTGTGGGTCAGGGCCAGGGGCAGGGGCTTCGTCGGGGTCTTCATTGGACCGCGCCTTCCGTCGGGGCTCCCCGCGCGATCGTCGCGAAGGCGCGGAGCGAGTCCGTGCCCGGGGCGAAGTAGCCGGTGTGGCCCTGGGCTTCGGCGGCCGGTATGCGGCGGGCCCCGAACGCCGGGTCCGTGGGGTCCGTGCCGTGGCCGAGCCCCGCGAACCGCACGCTCGGCACGTTGTCGATCCAGTCGGTCGGGTCCTTCGCCGCCCACACCCGGGCCCGCGTCCGCAGGGCGTCCACGTTCTCCGCCCGCATACCGGGGGAGCCGAGGACCACCAGATCGGTGGCGGGCAGACGGGGGGCGGCCAGCCCGCAGACGACGGAGCCGTAACTGTGGCAGAAGACGGCGGGCTCGGGCAGCCCGTCGGCGATCAGGCCCTGCGCGAACCGGGTCAGCCGCCCGGCGCCCGCCTCCGCGAGCCGCCCGGTCGCGGCGTCGACGCCGACGCCGACGGGGGTGGTGTACCCGGCCCAGGCGATGACGGCGGTGCCCGGACCGGCCTCCGCGTGCAGGGACTTGGCCATGCCGGTGGGCGTCCCGTACACATCGCCCTCCCGGTCGAAGGTCCCGGCGTCGACGTCGGAGCCGGGCACCACCACGGAGACCCGGCGGGCCGAGCGCAGGTCCCCGAAGACCTCGGCGACCTGGCCGCGCCCGCGCGGGTCGAACGCGAGGATCCGGCGCCCGGAGGCGGCGAGCGAGCGGTAACGGGGGTCGTCCTCGGCGGCGAGGGCGAGGGCGTTGGCGCGGTAACGGAGCTCCACGGGCGCGCCGTCGAGATTGCCGACGACGGACGGGTGGCGGAGGAGCAGAAGTTGCCGCTCCTCGGTGCTCAAACCGGAGAAGAACGCGGCCACTTCGGCGGGGGTGGACCGCGCCGGATCGGGCAGCTCCTCGCCCAGCACCGGGTCCGCCCGCCATGACGCACTGCCCGGCGGCGGCCCGGCCAGCACCGGCTGCGCGTCCCCCGTGACCCAGCCTGCCGTTCCCGTCACCACGGCTGCGGCCAGCGTCGCCGCGACCACGCCCCTCGCGTATCGGAGCATCGTGCCCTCCCTTTCCGGTGCCGCACCGACCGGCGCGACGATGAGGAAGGTAGGAAGAAGATGGGTGAGGGGGCGTCACACCCGGGGGCCAACTACGGAGTGCTACCTGGGTAGGGGGTGGACGAAACCGTGGAGGCCCGGGGCGGTCCGCGGATGCCCGCAGAGGCCCGGGGCAGTCCGGCTGAGGGCCGGGGCAGTGCGGAGGTCCGGGGCAGTCCGCTGACCCGTGTAGGTGCGCGGAGGTTCGTGGAAGTCCGTGGAGGCCCGCGGAAGTCCGTGGAGGTCGACGCCCCGCGCCCTCCGCCCTCGCGCCTCCCCCCCCCCCCGGGCATCGCGAGGTCGACGCCCCCGCCCCCCCGGGCATCGCGAGGTCGACGCCCCCGCGTCCCCGCTACGCCCCCGAGTCCCCCGGCGTCACCAGCCCCGACTCGTACGCGAAGATCACCGCCTGCGCCCGGTCCCGCAGGTCCAGCTTGGCCAGCACCCGCCCGATGTGCGTCTTCACGGTCTGCTCGGCCAGCACCAGCCGCGCCGCGATCTCCTGGTTCGACAGCCCCCGGGCGATCAGCTCCAGCACCTCCGTCTCGCGCGGGGTCAGACCGTTCAGCCGCAGCGCCTGGCCGCCACGCGTCGCCCCCGAGGGGCGCTGTGCCGCGAAGTCCGCGATCAGCCGCCGCGTCACCGAGGGCGCGAGCAGCGCGTCGCCCGCCGCCACCACCCGTACCGCCGCGATCAGATCGGCGGGCGGGGCGTCCTTCAGCAGGAACCCGGAGGCCCCGGCGCGGAGCGCCTCGTACACATAGTCGTCCACGTCGAACGTGGTCAGCATCAGCACCTTCGGCCGGTGCACCACCCCGATCGGTGGGTTCAACAGCTCGCGGGCGGCGGCCAGTCCGTCCATTTCCGGCATCCGCACGTCCATCAGGACCACATCCGGGTGCTGGTGGCGGCTGACGTCCACGCCCTGCTTGCCGTCCGCGGCCTCGCCCACCACGTCGATGTCGCTCTGCGCCGCCAGCAGCGCCGCGAACCCCGCCCGCACCATGGCCTGGTCGTCGACGATGATCACGCGGATGGTCACGGTTCCTCCGGAGGCAGATGGGCGGACGGCGCGGTGGCCGGGGGCAGCGGGATCCGGGCCGCCACCCGGAACCCGCCATCGGGCAGCCGACCGGTGTCCAGCGTGCCGCCGGTCAACCGTACGCGCTCGCGCATCCCCACCAGCCCGTGCCCGGTCCCGCTCGTCTCCAGCGGTGAACCGGGGGCGGTGGCGGGCCCGTTGACGACCAGCACGATGAGGTACCCCTGGGCCGTCGCGACGAGGATCCGGGTGCGGGCCCCCGGCGCGTGCCGCACCACATTGGCCAGCGCCTCCTGCACGATCCGGTACGCCGACAGGTCCACCGCCGGGGGCACCTCGCCCAGGTCCTTGGAGAGCGTCAGCTCGGCGGGCAGCCCCGCCCGTACCGTCGCCTCCACCAGCTGCTGGAGCCTGCTCAGACCCGGCTGCGGCGCCCGGTCGCCCTCCGTCCCCTCGCTGCGCAGCACCGACAGCAGCCGCCGCATCTCGCCCAGCGACTCCCGGGCCGCCGCCGCGATGGCCGCGAACTCCTCCTCGGCGGCCTTCGGCAGTCCGCTGATCCGGTACGGGGCGGAGTCTGCCTGCACGGTGATCACCGACATGTGGTGGGCGACCACGTCGTGCAGCTCGCGCGCGATCCGGGTGCGCTCCTCCAGCAGTGTGCGCTGGGCCCGCTCGGCCTCGCTGATGGTCTCCTGCTCGGCGAGCCGGCGCTGTGCCACGCCCCGCTCCCGTACCGCTCCGCCGATCACCAGCACCACTCCCCCCAGGATGGTCAGCAGCAGGGCGCTCCCACTGCTGCGGTCCGGTGCGATCAGATGCAGGACGGCTCCGGTGGCGCCCGTCACCGCCCAGACGGCTATCACGGTCCGACGTATCTCGCGCAGCCCGAGCGCCAGCAGCAGGAAGAGATAGGCGACGATCACCGGCGGGGTCCACGGCCAGACGTCGTGCGGCTCGGCTGGCTGCGCCAGCAGGACCAGCGCGCCCAGGATGTCGGCGGGGAAGATGATCCACCACGCCTGGAGGGGCCGGTGGGCCAGCATCAGCAGCGGCGCCGCTTGGGCCACGCCGAGCGCCCCCGCCAGCGCGCCGGGGACGCTGTACTGCGTGGTCAGGTTGGTGATGGTGACCGGGATGAAGATCGAGGCCAGCGCGAGGACCACGCCGTACGGGAGGAGCCGCTGCCACCGTTTCGGGGCGTTGGCCAGCAACGGCGTGGACGGATGGGACGCGTGGGACAGCCCGTGGGCGAGCTCGCGCAGATTGCGGCGGGCGGCGCTCAGCAGGCCGTCGGCGGGCATCTGGGGCCCGGCGGGGGAAGTGGACATGACCGGGTCAGCCTAGGAGAGCGACCGCCGCCGGGGCGTCATACCGGGGACCCGAACCGCGTCCGGCCCACCTCATACCGGGGTACGGGGTGGCGGGCCGGGATACCGGGGTACGACGTGGTGGACCGGGCTCCGGGGAGAGCGAGGTGCCGAGCCGGGCTCCGGGGAGAACGAGGTGCCGGGGCCGGATTCCGGGGAAGACCGGGTGCCGGGGGCTGGATTCCGGAGAAGACCGGGTGCCGGATCCGGGCGTACGGGCCCTCACAGCTCCGCGAGCAGCTCCGCCTTCTTCGCGCTGTACTCGTCGTCGGTCACCAGCCCCGCCTGATGCAGCTCCCCGAGGTGATGTATCCGCTCGGCGATGTCGGCCGGGTCGCGCCGCCCGGCGTTCACCAGGACCGGGGCCGGGACGGCGGGCGCGCTCTGGGTCCGGCGGACGGACTCCAGTACGGCGGCGGCGAAGGGCAGCGACTCGTGGACGGGCCCGTAGCCCAGGCCGAAGACGACGGCCGCCGGGTCCTGGTCCGCCGCGACATGGCCGGCCTCGGCCGCGCGGGGCATCAGACGGAGGTAGCCGTCCAGGGCCTCGGGGGAGCGCCACTCGATTCCGGCCAGTTCGCTCACGCGGTACGTCTGGTCGCCCGCCTTCCACTTGGCGCTGGAGGCGCCCGTCCAGAACCACCGGAACGAGACCCGTTCCCCGTCGAAGGCGGCCCGCCCGTCGTACGCCTTGAACTGCAACGGAGCCTCGGGGGCCGCGACCATGAAGCGGTCGGCGGGCTCGTCGGAGGCGGGGCCGAGACAGGAGCGCAGCTCGTCCGCGTAGTACTCCGCGAGCAGCTCCCGCTCGGCCGGAAGCACGAGGCGGTAGGGGGCGCACCCCTCCTTGAGCTGCCCCGAGGCAGCCTCCAGGAGCGGGTCGGCACCCGGTCTGGGCACGACACGCAGCACCACCGTGTCCCGCTTGCCCGGGGTCAGCGTCACCGACGACAGCGCAGCATGCGGGATGCGGCGCTCCCGCAGGCTCTGCAGGAGCTTCGGCGTGCGGATACCCCGTTCGAAGCGGATGAGCACGGAGTCGGTGTCGAACTCCCAGGTGGCATGAATTCCGGCCAGCACATCACCCATGTGCCTCATCGTATGCGGCACAGGCGCGCACGTCCCCCCTCGGCGTAAGTCGCAATTAATCGGCTTGTCACGCGTCTCTACGCGCGTCAGCCCTCCCGTTGACCGTAAATACCACTGCGGCAAGCGCCATCGGCCGTTGCGCAGCTGACCGATCCGTATGCGCCGACACCGATCGCGGCGAGGTTGCCGAGGCTCTCGGTGCCGGGTTCGAAGTACCCGCTGTGCCCGGCCGCACCGGCCGCCGAGACGAGCCGGGCGCCGAAGGCCGGGTCGACGGGGTCGGCGCCGTGGCCGATGCCGCCGAACTCCAGGTGCGGTACGTCCCCGATCCAGTCGTCCTCGTCCCGCATCGCCCAGATCCGGGCGTCGGTCTCCAGCCGTGCGGCGCTGTCGGCCCGCATACCGGGGCTGCCCGCCACCGCGATGTCGGTGACCCGGGCGGGGGCGTCGTCGGCGGCCACCCCGCACACCACGGAGCCGTAACTGTGGCAGACCAGCGAGACGTCTGATGTGCCGGGCAACGCCCCGACCAGCGCGTTCAGCCGTACGGCACCCTGCGCCGCGAGCCCGCCGAGCGCCGCGTCCATACCGAGACCGGCCGGGGCGGTGTAGTCGGCCCAGGCGATGACGGCGGTACGGGTTCCGGGTGCGGCCGCGCGCTCCGCCCCGTACAGCGACTTGGCCATGCCGACGGGCGCGGAGTTGACGCGGTGGCTCCGCTCCAGGGTCAGGAGGTCGGTGTCGACGCCGGGGACGACGACGGAGACCCGGTCGGCCCGGTCGAGGTTCCCGAACACCTCGGCGGCGCGGCCTCTGCCGGAGGGGTCGAAGGCCAGGATCTGCCGGCCCTCGGCGAGCAGGGACCGGAAGCGGTGCATCCGCCGCGTGGCCTCGCTCCGGCCGTTCAGCGTCAGCCCCTCGTCGTACGTCCGCCGCTTCTCCACGTCCGCCGCCTGCTTCAGGGCCAGCCGGTTGGCGCGGTAGCGCAGGGTGACCGGGGCGCCGTTCAGGTTCCCCACGATCGAGGGGTACTTGTCCGCGAGCGCGACCCGCTGCCCCGGGGTGAGCGCGGCGAAGAACCGTGCCAGCCGCTGGGCCGGCGCCCCGACCTCGGGGAGCGGGTGGCCCGCTGTCCGGTCCCGGGCCCAGGAGGCGAGAGCGAGCTCGCGCGGCCCGTCAGCAGGGCGATGGTGTGCGGCGGACCAGCCCGTGGTCGCCAGCATCACGAACACGACTGCGAGGGCGAGCAGGGCGCGCCATGCGGTCAAGGTGGGAGAGGCGTCAAAAGAAGTCACTGCGCCACACACTAGGAGACGTGCGCGGACACCCGTGATCCAGGTGAGGTACATCACCCGGCTGCGGAGGATTCAACCGAGAATCTTCACGCGGGGCGACACTCCGGACGCCCTGGTGCCGCTCATCGCCCTGCGGCCGGTCCGGTCACCCCTCGGCTCGTCGCCAGTCGCCCGCCAGGGCCGGGGCGAGCTGGTCCAGGTACTCCTCCGTGAGGTCGCGCAGTGCCTCGATGCTGGAGTCCGGGCCCTGGCCCCACAGCTGACCCGTCACCCGCATCACCCCGGAGAACGCGGCGACGGCCACCCGCGGCCTCGGGTCGCGGTCCACGTCGAGGCCTTCGCGCTCCGCGATCAGGCGGGCGATCTGGTTCTCCGTGGCGACCCCGCGCCGCATGTGGGCGGCGAGCAGGGAGGGGGTCGATTCGATCATCCGGTACGTCCGCATGTGGAGGTCGACCGTGATGACCTCCTCGATCGCCTCGCCGATGCTGTTCCATGCGCTGAGCACCGCCCGGCGCATGGCCTCGAACGGGGCCTCTTCGGCCGGGCGGCCGCGCAGCTCCGCGATGAAGCGGGACTCGACCATCTCCTGTACGGCGAAGGTGGTGTCCTCCTTGTTCGCGAAGTAGCGGAAGAAGGTGCGCTGGGAGACGTCGACCGCCTCGACGATCTCGTCGACGGTGGTCTCCTCGTACCCCTGGGTGGTGAAGAGTTCGAGGGCGGCGCGCAGCAGGTCGTCACGGGTGCGCTGCTTCTTGCGCTCACGCAGTCCGGGCCGGGTTCCGGCTCTCTGCCCGTGGGTCACTCACTTGCCTCTTTCCGCTTGTTTGTCCAGGTCAGCTTACCTGTGAGCCACGCGACAGTTACTGACTCATGAATGCGTTTGTCAACTGTCAGCGACTGTCACTAGTCTCCCCGTATGACTAGTCAGACCACCCTTGACAAGGCGCCGCGGGAGCCCGGGAACGGCCCCGTACCCGCCGCTGCCAAGGGACTTCGCGGCCACCCCTGGCTGACCCTGTTCGCCGTCGCCATCGGCGTGATGATGGTCGCGCTCGACGGCACGATCGTCGCCATCGCGAACCCGGCGATCAAGGAGGACCTCGACGCCTCGCTCGCCGACGTCCAGTGGATCACCAACGGCTACCTCCTGGCCCTCGCCGTCGCCCTGATCACCGCGGGCAAGCTCGGTGACCGCTTCGGCCACCGGCAGACCTTCCTGATCGGCATCGCGGGCTTCGCCGTCTCCTCCGCCGCGATCGGCCTCTCCAGCGAGATCGGCCTGGTCGTCCTCTTCCGGGTGCTTCAGGGCCTCTTCGGCGCCCTGCTGATGCCGGCCGCGCTCGGTCTGCTGCGGGCCACCTTCCCCGCCGAGAAGCTGAACATGGCGATCGGCATCTGGGGCATGGTCATCGGTGCCTCCACCGCGGGCGGCCCCATCGTCGGCGGTCTGCTCGTCGAGCACGTCAGCTGGCAGTCGGTCTTCTTCATCAACGTGCCGGTCGGCATCATCGCGCTCGTCTTCGGCCTGGTGATCCTCAAGGACCACCGCGCCGCCAACGCGCCGCGCTCCTTCGACATCCTCGGCATCGCGCTGCTCTCGGGTGCGATGTTCTCCCTCATCTGGGGCATCATCAAGGCCGGTGAGTCCTGGGGCTGGGGCGGTGCCTGGACCTGGTTCTTCCTGGGCCTCGCCGCCGCGCTCTTCCTCGCCTTCGGCCTCTGGCAGACCCGGGTCAGGGAGCCGCTCGTCCCGCTGGCGATGTTCCGCTCCATCCCGTTGACGGCGGGCACCATCCTCATGGTGCTGATGGCGTTCGCCTTCATGGGCGGCCTCTTCTTCGTGACGTTCTTCCTCCAGGGCGTCCACGGCCTGAGCCCGGTCGACAGCGGACTCCACCTGCTGCCGCTGACCGCCATGATGATCGTCTCCTCGCCGGTCGCCGGTGTGCTGATCACCAAGTTCGGCCCCCGGGTCCCGCTGGTCGGCGGCATGGTCTGCACGGCCACCGCGATGTTCGGCATGACGACGCTCACCGAGTCCACCGGCACCCTCGCGATGTCCCTCTGGTTCGCGCTTCTCGGCTGCGGCCTCGCCCCGGTCATGGTCGGCGCCACCGAGGTCATCGTCGGCAACGCGCCCCTGGAGCTCTCCGGCGTGGCCGGTGGCCTCCAGCAGGCCGCCATGCAGGTCGGTGGCGCACTCGGCACCGCCGTCCTCGGCGCGGTCATGTCCTCCAAGGTCAGCTCCGACTTCGCGGGCAACTGGACGGCCGCCGGTCTGCCCGGCGCGCCCGACCCGAAGCTGGAGAAGGCCGCCGAGTTCGGCATGGTCCCGGTCGACGAACTCTCCAAGGCGCCGGGGATGACGCCGGACGTCATCGGCGCGATCGGCAAGGTCATCCACGACACGTTCATGTCCGGCATGGGCCTGGCCTTCACCGTCGCGGGCTGCGTCGCCGTCGTCGCGGCCCTGGTCGCCACCCTGACCAAGCGCGGCGCCAACGCGGACGCGGGCGCCGGGGTCGGCCACATCTAGAGGGGCTTGCCCCCGTACATCCCGGGGGGCACCCCCCGTACGGCGTCAACACGGCGCACGCCACAGCCCCGCCGAATCCTTTCGGCGGGGCTGTCGCCTATCAGGGTGGCGTGGGCCGTCCCCTCTTCCCCGGGCGCCGCCGCGCTGGTCAGGCTGGTCGGGACAGCGCGGCCGTCACCGTTTCGGCGCCGCGCACACGACCACGGGGGTTGATCCACCATGCGTACGACACGTACGACCGTTCTCGCGGCAGGCCTGGCCGTCACCGCACTCACCGCGCTCGTCCCGCAGGCGCTCGCCCAGGACCGTTCTCGGGTGAGCCCGCAGCCGGCCTCGGACGTCCGGCTCGGCACCTGCGAGGCGGGCCGGCTCTGCCTCTGGAAGAAGCCCGACTTCGCGGGCGCCCGCCGGACCTACGAGCTCTCCACCGTCGACATCGAGAGCTGCACCCCGCTCCCCAAGGGCGGCGACGCCCAGTCCCTCGCCAACCGCACCGGGCGGCCCGTCACCACCTACCAGTCGGCCGAGTGCCGGGAGACGGGCGAGTTCGAGACCTACCCGGGCGGCGGGACCTGGCTGCCCCGCTCCCCGTACCAGGTGAGGGCGTTCAAGATCTGGGAGAACTGAGCCCGCGCGCCCCACGGACACGCCGAGGGGCGGCGACGCACCCGCGTCACCGCCCCTCGGACCCGTACAAGCAGCTCTACGGCTACGCGTCGCCGCCCGCCGCGCCCGGATCGGCCGCGGCCACGTCCAGGAGGTCGTAACGGTCCAGCGCCGTCTTCAGGGCCGACCGGTCGATCTTCCCCTCCTTCGCGAGCTCGGTGAGCACCGCGAGGACGATCGACTGCGCGTCGATGTGGAAGAACCGGCGGGCCGCACCACGGGTGTCGGCGAAGCCGAAGCCGTCCGCGCCCAGCGACTGGTACGCACCGGGCACCCAGCGCGCGATCTGGTCCGGCACCGAACGCATCCAGTCCGAGACCGCCACGAACGGGCCCTCGGCCCCTTCCAGCTTCCGCGTCACATACGGGACGCGCTGCTCCTCCTCCGGGTGGAGCAGGTTGTACCGCTCCACGTCCACGGCCTCGCGCCGCAGCTCGTTCCAGGAGGTCGCCGACCAGACATCCGCCTTGACGTTCCACTCCTCGGCGAGGATCTTCTGCGCCTCGACGGCCCACGGGACCGCCACACCGGACGCCAGGATCTGCGCCGGGATCTCGCCCGCCTCGCCCTGCTTGAAGCGGTAGACACCCTTGAGGATGCCGTCCACGTCCACGCTCTCCGGCTCGGCCGGGTGCTGGATCGGCTCGTTGTAGACGGTGAGGTAGTAGAAGACGTCCTCGTCCGCCTCGCCGTACATCCGGCGGAGCCCGTCCTGCATGATGTGCGCGATCTCGTACCCGAAGGCCGGGTCGTACGCGACACAGCCCGGGTTCGTCGAGGCGAGCAGCTGCGAGTGGCCGTCCGCGTGCTGGAGCCCCTCACCGGTCAGGGTCGTACGCCCGGCGGTCGCACCCAGGACGAAACCGCGCGCGAGCTGGTCGGCCATCTGCCAGAACTGGTCACCGGTGCGCTGGAACCCGAACATGGAGTAGAAGACGTACACCGGGATCAGCGGCTCGCCGTGCGTCGCGTACGCCGAACCGGCGGCGATCAGCGAGGCCGTACAACCCGCCTCGGAGATGCCGTCGTGCAGCATCTGACCCGTCGGCGACTCCTTGTACGCGAGCAGCAGATCGCGGTCCACCGCCTCGTACTGCTGGCCCAGCGGGTTGTAGATCTTCGCACTCGGGAAGAACGCGTCCATGCCGAACGTGCGGTACTCATCGGGCGCGATCAGCACGAACCGCTTGCCGATCTCCTTGTCCCGCATGAGGTCCTTCAGGATACGGACGAACGCCATGGTGGTGGCGATCGACTGCGTACCCGAACCCTTCTTCGCAGGCGCGTACGTCTTCTCCACGGGCTGCGGCAGGGGCTTCGCACGCACCACCCGGGTCGGCACATAGCCGCCCAGACTGTTGCGGCGGTCGTGCATGTACTGGATCTCCTCCGAGTCGCGGCCCGGGTGGTAGTAGGGCGGGTAGCCCTCGTCCAGCTGCTTGTCGGTGATCGGGATGTGCAGCCGGTCGCGGAACCGCTTGAGGTCCTCGACCGTGAGCTTCTTCATCTGGTGGGTCGCGTTGCGGCCCTCGAAGTTCGGCCCCAGCGTCCAGCCCTTGACCGTCTGCGCGAGGATCACGGTCGGCTGGCCCTTGTGCGCCTTGGCCGCCGCGTAGGCCGCGTAGACCTTCTTGTGGTCGTGACCGCCGCGCCCCAGGTGCAGGATCTGCTGGTCGGTCATGTCCTTGACCATGTCCCGCAGCCGCGGGTCGTCACCGAAGAAGTGCTCGCGGATGTACGCGCCGGTCTCGGTGGCGTACGTCTGGAACTGGCCGTCCGGCGTGGTGTTCAGCTTGTTGACCAGGATGCCCGTGCGGTCCTGCGCCAGCAGCGGGTCCCAGGAGCGGTCCCAGACCAGCTTGATGACGTTCCAGCCGGCGCCCCGGAACTGCGACTCCAGCTCCTGGATGATCTTGCCGTTGCCGCGCACCGGGCCGTCGAGCCGCTGAAGGTTGCAGTTGACGACGAAGGTCAGGTTGTCCAGGCCCTCGCGGGCGGCGATGGAGAGCTGGCCCAGCGACTCGGGCTCGTCCATCTCGCCGTCGCCCAGATAGGCCCAGACGTGCGACTTGGAGGTGTCGGCGATGCCGCGCGCCTCCATGTAGCGGTTCATCCGCGCCTGGTAGATCGCGCCGAGCGGGCCGAGGCCCATGGAGACGGTCGGGAACTCCCAGAAGTCCGGCATCAGCCGCGGGTGCGGGTAGCTGGACAGCCCGTTCGGCGCCTTCGACTTCTCCTGCCGGAAGGCGTCGAGCTGGGTCTCGCTCAGCCGGTCGAGCAGGAAGGCACGGGCGTAGATCCCCGGGGAGGCGTGTCCCTGGAAGAAGATCTGGTCGCCGCCGTCGCCCTGGTCCTTGCCGCGGAAGAAGTGGTTGAAGCCCACGTCGTAGAGTGAGGCGGAGGAGGCGAAGGTGGCGATGTGACCGCCGACACCGATCCCGGGGCGCTGCGCCCGCGAGACCATCACGGCCGCGTTCCAGCGGGTCGCGTTGAGGACCTTGCGCTCGATCTCCTCGTCGCCGGGGAAGAACGGCTCGTCCTTCGTGGCGATCGTGTTCACGTAGTCCGTGCTGCGCATCTCCGGCACGGCGACACGCTTCTCACGCGCGCGCTCGATGAGGCGGAGCATCAGGTAGCGGGCCCGCTCACGGCCTCGCTCGTCGACGGCGGCGTCGAGGGAGTCGAGCCATTCCTGGGTCTCCTCCGGATCAAAATCCGGGACCTGGCTCGGAAGGCCGCCAATGATGATCGGGTTGCGATCGGATCCGGAAGCCACACTGTTCCTTCGCTGTTCGGTGGTGCTCTGCGGGGTCTGTTACGGGGAACGTACCCCCGGGACAACTGTGTGTGCGCCGCCTCCATCGTGCTACCGCGAGGGCCCGGACGTCATCTCTACCGTGGGGTAACCCCGAGGTTCCGAAATTTCTTCTGCGGGGCACGAGTATGGGCAGTACGCGGCGGGGTACGGGCAAACCGCAACCTTACGCCCAAGGCGTCCAAGTGTTCCCAAAGGCTGTTCGGCTCCGATTGGCGGAGCGAAACGGCATAAGCTGAGGAAGGACGTAAACGGATGGGGTGACCTTGCGAAGCCCCGGAGGGACAGGCCCGGGTTCCGGAGAGACATGCCGGAGCCTGCGGTGACGTGGCAGGGAACGTCACCGTTTAGGCGGTCTCGCACGCCGGGTACTTGCGCGATTCGCCGGGCCCGTGTGGACTACGGCCTACGCCCCGCGCACGCGCGTGGCTGCAGCATTTTCCGAAGACATGATCAGGAGGCATCCCGTGAGCGCGACCGCGGACCACGCGGAGGAGCGGACCAACCCGGCAGCACGCCTGGGGTTCGAGCCCGGACAGGTGGTCCAGGAGATCGGCTACGACGACGACGTCGAGCTGGAGCTCCGTGAGGGCATTGAGGCCACTACCGGCCAGGAACTCGTCGACGAGGAGTACGACGACGTCGCCGACGTCGTCCTGCTCTGGTTCCGTGACGAGGACGGCGACCTTACGGACGCGCTGGTGGATGCCATTGGTCTGCTCGAGGACGGCGGTACGGTCTGGCTGATGACGCCGAAGACCGGCCGTGACGGTTACGTCGAACCGAGCGACATCAACGAGGCTGCCCAGACGGCCGGTCTCGCCCAGACCAAGAGCATCAGCGCGGGCAAGGACTGGACGGGCAGCCGTCTGGTCACCCCCAAGGGGGCCAAGGCCAAGCGCTGAACCACTCGCTGCACCACCCGGGGCCCCGGACGGCGCTCAGGCGCTGCCGGGGGCCTTCGTACGCGCTGTCACCGGCCGTGCGTAGGGTGGGAGCGTCACCCGGACGGACGGATGGAGTCCGGGAAGCGGCAAGCGGCGAAGGGATACGTGTTCCATGGCGATCGAGGTCGGCACCGAGGCCCCGGATTTTGAACTCAAGGACAACCACGGCCGGACCGTGAGGCTCTCGGACCTCCGGGGCGAGAAGAACGTGGTGCTGCTCTTCTACCCGTTCGCCTTCACCGGCGTCTGCACGGGCGAGCTCTGCGCGCTCCGCGACGAGCTGCCCCGCTTCGAGAACGACGACACCCAGCTGCTCGCCGTCTCCAACGACTCCATCCACACCCTGCGCGTCTTCGCCGAGCAGGAGGGCCTGGAGTACCCGCTGCTCTCCGACTTCTGGCCGCACGGCGAGACCTCGCGGGCCTACGGCGTCTTCGACGAGGAGAAGGGCTGCGCGGTGCGCGGGACCTTCGTCATCGACAAGGCGGGCACCGTCCGCTGGAGCGTCGTCAACGGCCTGCCGGACGCGCGTGACCTGAACGACTACATCAAGGCGCTCGAAGCGCTCTGAGACGATCTCCGGGCGACGCCCGGCCAAAAGCCTGTTTTGGCCGGGAACCGGTCACTAGGATCCAATCGTTGATCCGATGCCAACGAACGACGGGGACGCTGGTGTCTGCCGGCCCCTGAAAACTATCTGGAGGACTCGTGGGAGTCAGCCTCAGCAAGGGCGGCAACGTCTCGCTGACCAAGGCCGCGCCCAACCTGACCGCGGTCATCGTCGGTCTGGGCTGGGACGCCCGCACCACCACCGGTGGTGACTTCGACCTCGATGCCAGTGCGCTGCTGGCGAACGCCGAGGGCAAGGTCGCGGCCGACGGCAATTTCGTCTTCTTCAACAACCTGAAGAGCCCCGACGGCTCGGTCGAGCACACCGGTGACAACCTCACCGGTGAGGGCGAGGGCGACGACGAGGTCATCAAGGTGAACCTCGCCGGTGTTCCGGCCGACGTCGACAAGATCGTCTTCCCGGTCTCGATCTACGAGGCCGAGAGCCGCCAGCAGAGCTTCGGCCAGGTCCGCAACGCGTACATCCGCGTGGTGAACCAGGCCGACAACACCGAGCTGGCCCGCTACGACCTGAGCGAGGACGCCTCGACGGAGACCGCGATGGTCTTCGGCGAGCTCTACCGCAACGGTGCCGAGTGGAAGTTCCGGGCCATCGGCCAGGGCTACGCCTCGGGTCTGCGCGGCATCGCGCAGGACTTCGGCGTCAACGTCTGAGGACGTTCCGCCCGCAGCGGTACCGAGCGCACAGCGCGCTCACGCACCACCACGTCCGGCGTCGCGCAATCCTGTGCGGCGCCGGACGCGCTCAACCGGGCGCGTTTGTGCCCCCCGCCCGGGGGGGGTAATAGCCCCGCGCCGGGTTGAACAAGACGGGGGGGCACACAAGGGGGGGACACCACCCACCGGGGGGCAAGTGTACCCCGACAAAGGAG